>CAYIZE010000035.1:8032-9163 GCA_964367785.1 uncultured Christensenella sp. | reverse complement strand
TTATTAATCATATTATAATATATTTTATAAAAAAAATCAATAGCCAAAAATAGCCACACAAAAGCATTAAAAATAAATAATAAAAAATATAAAAAAATATAAAAAAGGCTATCACTTTTGATAGTCTTTTTTATTTCATAAATAATATTATTGTTGGTAAGCAGACGAAGTTACTTTCTTAACCTCTCCATTCATTACGTCTGCGTCATCTCTCCAACCGCTAGGTCCTTTTTCAGAAAAAACTAAGTATTTTGTTCCGTTTGATCTAATTTTAAAATTTTCTTCATCAATAAAAATTTCAAGATCACATTGTTCATTGAATTCTTTAGCCAAAAACTGTAATTTTCTATAAATTATCAAATATCCACGAGACAGACTATTTTGTTCCTTTGATGATAAATTTCTAATGCCTTTATTTTGAAGTGTCATAATATTACTGAGTTCTTCTCTTGTAATTAAATATTCACCAAGAAAGAGGGCAGCTTTTTTGTCAGCATCCTGTTTTTTAGCAGACTTAATTTTTCCATCTTGAGTGTAGTCTAATTGAAGATTTTCAATTTGTTCTGATAAATTTTTACTACCATTTTTTAAGTCTTCTGTAACATTCTTGTCTTCTAGTTCACAATAAACAATTTCATCATTTAAAGCTATAAAATTAAACCTATCTTCTCCATATTGCAATATTTCAGCATTTTCTGAACATTTTCCAAGAGAATTTGGATCTAAACTCCTGAGAACATTTGCAACATATCTAGAATTATTTAATTCATCATCTGACTTTGTTGTTTTACCATCATATTTATATTCGCTTTCATAAGAAGCAATAAGTTTATTTACATTCTCAGTGCCTTTTCTTATTTCTTCTTCGGTATATGTAATTTCGTTTTGAATTTCAACTTTCGCTTCTTCATCACTGAAGGAGAGGGATTGACTAGAAAAAGAACCTTTTGCCTGAACTGGAGTGGGGGCAAGAACGCCGAGTGCAACTAAAAGCAACGCTAATTTCACACCGTTCCTTACAGGATGATATCTTCTTGAAGTATTATCATTTGTTTCGGCATTTTTTTGATCTTCTTTATTCTTAAAATCTTCTACCACTGAATTTGACATAATTTTTTCCTCCAAATATTT
>CAYIZE010000035.1:2813-7932 GCA_964367785.1 uncultured Christensenella sp. | reverse complement strand
TCAACAGTGAATAATATTTCTTTAACTGGCTTTGCGTTTTTATCTGTTTTGCTTTTTCCATTAAAATAGTACATTGGATTATTATTAAATCTTTTTATACACTTTCCATTATTTTCATCTGATAAAAACAAAAAATCATTAACTGAAAAAGTATCTATTTCATTTTCATAATATTTAGAAATCTCACATTTTTTATTTGCTACAAAAGCCAAAAGTTGTAGATTACAAGCAATTTTTTTTAATCTTTTGTTATTTTCTTCTTTTTGTGAAGAAGTTAAATTTTCTTTATAATCATTTATCCCTGTGCAAATAAAAACAAAATCTTTGTCTGAAATGAGACAATCTTTTAAGATTTCAGCAGCAAAATTATCATATTTTGACTGCTCTTTAGTTTTAAGGATTCCATCATTTGTTTTGTCTGAATTAAGATAATGAATTCCTACAACTATGTTTTCATATCCTTGCAATAATTCTTTTGTATAACTCTTATAGTTAGTTGAAAAATCAAAAAATTCACCATTAACAAAAATTATTTCAAATTGTGAAACTTTTTTGGGTATTACTTCAAGTTTTTCTGCAAATTTTCCATATGAATTGTAATCAAGGTGTGAAAATAAATCTATGATATAGTCAGATTCAAGTTTTTCTCTCATTGTTTTTTCTGTTTTGCCATCATCTTTATAATCTTGCTTATGATATTTAATAAGATTTTTAACTCTTTCGACTCCTCTTTCAATTTCTTCCTCGCTATATTTTGTTTTAGATTGAGGTTTGTCTTGTAAAAAAGAATAAGTGGCAGTGTGGGGTTTTGAGTGGGAACTTTTTGCCTGAACTGGAGTGGGGGCAAGAACGCCAAGTGTAAGTAAAAGTAAAACTAACTTTATAGTATTCCTAACGGGAAAATATCTCTTTGAAATATTATCATTTGTTTCGGCATTTTTTTGATCTTCTTTATTTTTAAAATCTTCTACCACTGAATTTGACATTAAAATTTCCTCCAAGCATTTTTTATCATTATATCTGTAATATTTTATTGTCCAAGTTCAGGAGATTCTATGTTTTCAAGATATTTTTTATATGCTTCTTTCTTTTGTTTATAATCCATTTTATTTTGATATTCTTCAGTATTATCAACCCAGCCTTTAACTTCATCATGTTGCATACATGATAAACATATTTTACCATCATTACTATCGGCTATAACAAGAATTGATTTATCATTAAAAGAACTCTCTACCTCACATTTTTCAGAAACCTTAACTAAGAAAGAAATTTGTTTGTCAGGTTCTTTTGACATATGATCTTCAATAACTGCAGAGGTGTATTTGTCGAGATTTATCTCTTCTTTTGTTTTTATTTTTCCGCCATTTGTCGTGTTAGATTCAAGTCTTGCAATTTCTGCTTTAACATTCTTTAAACCTTTTTTTACTTCTGTTGTAACATTTATAAAATCTTTTTCACAATCAACGATTTCCTTATTTATTGTAATCATACCACAGTTATTAGTTTTATATGTCATCATTTCGAATCCATTTGCATATTTTCCAAGTGAATTTATATCAAGTCCTCTCAAAACACTTAAAACATATTTTGCATTAGACAATTCTGCAGGGCTCTTTCTTGTTTTGCCATCAGATCTAAATTCGCTTTCATATAAAGCAATGGTATCATTTACTCTTTGAGCACCTCTTTCAATTTCTGCTTTACTATATTCTTCTTCTTGAGGCTCAACTTTCTCTTCTGGTTGAACTTGAACTTCAGGCTCAGCTTGAATTTGAGGTTCAACTTGAATTTCTGTTTCAACCTGAGTTTCAGTTTGAACAGAATTATTGTTGTTTGTTGTAGCTGATTTTGTTTCTGTTTTATTGGGAGTGCAAGAACTAAGTGTCAGTAGAACAAGAACGCAAATTGCAACTTTTCCCACAGCAGAATATCTCTTTGAGGTATTCTTATCTTTTAAAACACTTTTTTGATTTCTATTTAATTTAAACATTAAACTTTCCTCCAAATATTTAATTATAATAATTTTAATGCTTTTCCTAAAAATTGTCAATATTTTGTTTTTTTAAAGTATTTCTCACCAATATTTCAGAAAAATAAAGTCTAAATGCTTTTCTTTTTAAATATCTTTAATTATATGGCAAGGGGACTTTAATGATAGTTATTTTAAAAAAGAAGAATATTTTAGTGACTGCTGTTGTGTTTGTCATTATTTTTGTAATAATTTTTTTTGCCTGTTTTAATTTTCGAACTGAGTATGTTTTTAGCGTGCCAAACAGCAAATACACAGTCGTCGTGGACGCTGGACACGGGGGGATAGACGGCGGTTGTGTGGGAAGTTCCACTGGGGTGTTTGAAAGTGAACTGAACCTTACATATGCCTATAACTTAGCCGAGCAACTGCAAAATATGAATATTTCTGTTGTTCTCACAAGGACAGACGCAAATGGGCTTTATGAGACGGGGGTTAGCAATTTAAAAAGAAGCGATATGAAAAAGAGAAAGGAGATTATTGAAAGTGCGTCGCCCGACCTTGTTGTTTCGCTTCATATGAACAGTTATTCTTTGAAAACATGCAAGGGCGCACAGACTTTCTTTAAAAAGGGAAACGAGAGCGGGGAAATGCTTGCATCTTTTGTCCAGACTCAAATGTCTAATATGCTCGAAAATGCGAAGAAGACTGCAAAAGTGGGGGACTATTATCTTGTTACTTGCACCGACATTCCAAGTGTCCTTGTGGAATGTGGTTTTTTGAGTAATAAAGAAGAAGAATTGCTTTTGCAAACGAAGAGTTATCAAGATAAAGTTTGCTATGCCATATTATGCGGAGTTGTGCAATTTCTAAATGAAAAAACGATTTCAAATGAAGCAATAATATAATTTTTTCATTTTTTCTTTTTTCCTTATTATTAAATGTATTATATTAATATAATTATATATATAACTATATAAGCCTCCTTAAAAATTAATGTTAATTCATTGTGAAAATCTTTCTTTTCAAAAGATTTTTTTTGTGATAGAATACATTATATGTTGAAAAATATCACGTTTGAGAAGAGTTTATCGCACGAAAAAGCGGTGGAAGTAAGTTCACTTAGCCTAGCCTTTTTGGGCGACGGAGTGTGGTCTCTTCTAGTTCGCAATTTTTTTTGCGAGAGGACGAGTTTTAAGAACAATCTTTTGCACACTCTCACGACAAAATTTGTGAAAGCGTCCTATCAAGCGTTGGCACTGGACAAAATTCAAACAATTTTAACAATTCAGGAAATTGACGTGGCAAGGCGTGCAAGAAACACAAAAATGAACACAGTCTCAAAGAATGCAAGTTTGCAGGACTATAAGAAAGCGACAAGTTTTGAAGCAATTTTAGGATATGACTATTTGAAGCACGATTTTGAGCGGATTGAAAATATATTTGAATTTTTGAAAAGTGATTTGATGTCAGTCTTAAATGAAAGGGATAGAAAATGATTATTAGTGGTAAAAACAGTGTTTATGAAGCATTAAATTCAAGCACAACTGTCAATAGGGTGATTATTGGAAACTCTCTTCATGACGATTTTTCAAAAAATATTGTGGATTTGTGCAAACAAAAACACATTAGATTTGATTTTGATGATAGATTTCATCTGGACAAATTAAGTGAGCATAATCAAGGCTATGTTGCCTATGTGACAGACTTTGAATATTCCACTGTGGAAGAAATATTGTCTTCAAAAAAAGACTCTGGCAATTTCATCGTCATTTTGGACGGAGTGGAAGACCCTCACAATTTTGGCAGTATCATCAGAGTGTGTGAGTGTGCCGGTGTGGACGGAATTATCATTGAACAGAGGCGAAGTTGCCCTGTGAACGAGACAGTGTATAAAACGAGTTGCGGAGCAGTGAGTTTTATGAAAATTGCCAAAGTGACGAATATTAATGATGAAATTAGAAAAATAAAAGAGCAAAATGTTTGGGTCTATTGTGCAGAAGCAGGTGGAAAAGACATCTATTCAACTGCATTAACTGGAAATGTTGCCATAGTTATGGGCAGTGAGGGAGAGGGTGTTGGAACACTGACAAAAAAACTCTGTGACGACATAATCAGTCTGCCAATGTTTGGTAAGATAAATTCACTTAACGTTTCCACTGCCACATGTGCCATTGTTTATGAGGCTTTAAGACAAAGAGGAAAGTAAAATTATGGAAGAAAAATCAGTTGCATTAGCACAGAGTGGTGACGAAAATTCAATTAATGAAATTTTTTGCAAATATAAGCCACTTGTCACAATTATTTCAAGAAAGTTCTTTTTGTTAAACGCAGAGCAAAATGACCTTATTCAAGAGGGAATGATTGGACTTTTCAAAGCATACAGGAGTTATAATTTTTCAAGTTCCGCGTCTTTTAAGACTTATGCAAGCCTTTGCATTAAAAGACAAATGCAAACTGCGCTTGAAAAAAATAACAGGCAAAAAAACAGACCGCTAAACGCCTATTTATCAATAAACAACCAAGGTAAAATACTTTTGTCATCAACAGCAGAGGCAAACAACTCCCTCGATGATGAGACTGGGTTTTATCTTGAAGAGGGTAGTCTTTCCCCTGAGGAAAGCATTATTTTCAGAGAGAAACTCTCGGAAATTGCTGGGAAGATTAATGGAACACTTAGTTCATATGAAAAAAGAGTTTTGAAATTCTTTATGTCGGGAATGGACTATGTGGAGATTGCAACCAAATTAAACAAAGAGCCAAAAAGTATTGACAATGCTCTATCAAGGATTAAAATGAAACTGAGAAGTTTGAAAGGAGTGTGACTATGCACCAAGCACTATACAGAGAATTTAGACCAAAAATATTTGACGAGGTTGTGGGGCAAGACCACATTGTTTCAGCACTCAAAAATCAGGTAAAGTCTGGCAACATTGGACACGCCTATCTTTTCACAGGCACTCGTGGAACGGGAAAAACTTCGTGTGCAAAAATCTTTTCAAAAGCAATTAATTGTCTTTCTCCTGTTGACGGCTCTCCTTGCGGGAAGTGTGAAGTCTGCAGAGCACTTGAAGACATCAGCAACATTGACATTCTTGAAATTGATGCAGCGTCAAACAATGGTGTGGACGAGGTTCGTTCTCTTAG
>CAYIZE010000035.1:0-2713 GCA_964367785.1 uncultured Christensenella sp. | reverse complement strand
CTTGCGGGAGATGGAAGTGTGAGAGACACTCTTTCAGTTGCAGATTGTGTTGTGGCGTTTGGTGGGCAAAAGATTACATATGAAAATACTATGGAGATTTTAGGAGCAAACGACCGTGAAAGTGTGATTAATCTTTGTAACAAGATTTTTGACAAAGATTTGGGCGGAGTGCTGGACACAATAAACAACATTTCTTTGGCAGGCAAAAATTTGGTGTTACTTGGAAAAGAAATCACTGTGAACATTAAAGATTTGCTTGTCATCAAAAACTGTGACAACTCAAAGAAAATTCTTAATGTGACAGAGGATATCTATAATGAACTTGTGGTTTCTGCTGAAAAAGTGGAAACGGGAAATTTGATTGAATTTATGAAAAAATTTAGCAATATTGAAAGTGAACTCAAATATGCCTTGTCACCAAGGACACTTATTGAACTGACTTCACTTGAATGTGCAAGTTTCGACCCTTTAAAAAAAAACTAATTAACGAGAATTTAAAAACAAAAAATCAAAAACAATTTAAAGAAAGTGCTATCACTGATGAAAAACAGTCTGCTAATGAGCAAATTTCAAACAAAAAAGTATTAAGTGAAAAGGCTTCTGGAAAAATTGAAAAGAGCGAGCCCATTCAAAGTAGTGAGAAAGTTTCGCAAGGAATTGAACCTTTGCAGTTGACAAATGACGACGCTCCGCCTGAATATGATTTCGTAGAGGATAGTCTTGAAGAGATATATATAAAAAGCAAAGTGAACTTAAATGATTTGGACTTTTCTCAAAATGACTTGCCAGCAAAAAGGCTTTGGGGAATTTTGACAGTAAAACTTCGAGAGAAAAATTATGTCACTCTCCACACTGCATGCGGTGAAATAAGGGACGTTTCAAGGGAAGGAAATCTGATTAAAGCAGTTGTCTATGAGGAATATTTATACAATATTTTAACAAAACAGGATAATTTTGACAAAATTCTTTTTGAACTTAGAGAAATTAATGATAAAATATCTCTTGAATTCATACTAAAAAGAGTGGGAAAAAATAAGACAAAAAATAATTTACAACTCTTAAAAAATCTTTTTGGTGACCTTGGTGTTGAATAAAATTAATTTTTAAAGCATAAATAATAAAGGAGAATAAAAATGGGATTTAATAAAATGCAAGGCGGTTTCGGTGGCGGAATGAATATGCAAAATATGATTAAGCAGGCACAGAGAATGCAAGTTGATATGGAAAGGAAAAAACAAGAACTCGCACAAACAGAACTCATCGGAGCAAGCGGTGGCGGAATGGTTGAGGTTGTTATCACTGGCGCAAATGAGATTAAAGCAGTGAGGATTAAAAAAGAGGCAGTTGACGAGGGAGATGTTGAGATGCTTGAAGATCTCGTGATGGCTGCCATTAAAGACGCTCAGTCAAAAGCACACGAACTCAGCAAAAATACTTTGGGTGCTCTTAGCGAAATGTAATAATTTTTTGAGATTTGTAATAAAAATGACTATATGATAGTCATTTTTTTATGTAAAAATGGCAAAAATAAATATATATATAGAAAGGGTGAAAATATGTCTGATTTTTTAAGTGGTGAGAACTTTGAACAAATGGCAAAGGAATATAACAAAAAATATAGTTCAATCTCTGTTTTGAAGACAAGCGTTTTTAAAAAGGAGGATTTAGAAGATATTTTTGGCGAGATTTACTTACTTATATATATGTTGAAAATTTCTTTTCAAAGGGACAGCAATTTTAAACTGTATTTTGAAAACGCAGAAAAATTGCTTTTTGAAATGAATGAAATTGAAAGCAGTATGCAAATCTTCCCAAAGAAAGACTTTAAAAAGGAAAAACATATTGTTAATCATAAAAAGGTTGCTTGCCTGATGATTGACATTTTGATAAAATTAAGTCATATAAATTATCATTGCAATGAAAAATTGGTGAATATTCATACATTGTTTTTAGTCTCAATGAGTGAATTTTACGATAAAATATAGATATTCCTTGGAAACACCAGGGGTGGTGTTCGGAAATAATAAAAATAAGTAGGAAAAAGCCAAAAAAATCAAAAAAAAGTTGTTGACACCCATATTCCTATATGATATTCTTGCTTTGTCGCTGACATGAGGCGATGGTTCCATTAAAATTTAATAGTTAAGGTTAAAACAAGATTCTTTGTTAATTTAACAAGAATTTTAATCAAGCAAACTTTAAACAACAAGTCAATAAAGTCAATGTTGTTTTGGGCAAGTTTGAATTTTAAAAAATAATAATTCAGTTTTTTATTAAACTTTATTATACAATTTATTTAGAGTTCGATTCTGGCTCAGGACGAACGCTGGCGGCGTGCTTAATACATGCAAGTCAAACGGGATTTGTTTGTTGCACAAAACATTTTTTTATAAACGTGTTTTGTGCAACAAATAGATTCAGTGGCGGACGGGTGAGTAACGCGTGAATAATCTACCTTTCACAGGGGGATAACAAGCAGAAATGCTTGCTAATACCGCATAAGACCACAGCCTGGCATCAGGCAGGGGTAAAAGAATTTTGGTGGAAGATGAGTTCGCGTACCATTAGTTAGTTGGTGAGGTAATAGCCCACCAAGACCGTGATGGTTAGCCGACCTGAGAGGGTGATCGGCCACATTGGAACTGAGATACGGTCCAAACTCCTACGGGAGGCAGCAGTAAGGAATATTGGGCAATGGAGGAAACTCTGACCC
>CAYIZE010000034.1:3645-9543 GCA_964367785.1 uncultured Christensenella sp. | reverse complement strand
CGCTAATGTCAATCAAATTATTGTTTTGTGCACGCTTTAAAATGCTGTGATTAAGAGCATCAAACATTTCTGGAAATAGAGTTAAAATGTCAATTTTCAAATTGCCACCTCATTAAGAATTTTTCGAAAAATAACCAATTTCTTGTTTTTAATGTCAACATTTTTGATAATTTTTTTGAGGAAAGGAAAACTTCTTCTCGCACCGCCCACCATATAATTTATGATGTCCACAGTGGCATATTTTTCGACGCTTTCAATCACGCCAACAAACTTTCCATTTTCGTCCACCATCTCGCAATTTTCAAGGTCTGCAATCAAAAATTCGTCTTCCTGCGTTTCAAGATTTTTCTCGTCAGCAAAAACAATTTTATTTCTAAATTTTTCCACTTGCTCAATGCTGTCTAATTTTAAAAGTCTTAAATAGCCAAAATTCTTATAAAATCTAACATTCTTAACCTCAAAACTCTCATTCAATATGACAACATTTTTTAAACTACGCCAAAAATCAAGGTCGTGTGTAAAACATTCAACCTTAATTTCTCCTTGAAGTCCCTGTGGTTTCAAAACTTTTGCTATTTCAATCATAATTTCTATTTAATTTTTAGAATGTATTTTTTATCATCGTCGTGCGATGCTGAATGCAAAATGAATCGGATTGCTTGTGCAATCTTGCCATTTTTTCCAATAATCTTTCCGACTTCATTCTCTGCAACACTCACCTCAAAAATCACAGCACGCTCTTCTTCTCTTTTGGCGATTTGCACAGATTCTTTGTCATCCACCAAGGCATTCACAATAAATCTCAATAATTCTTCCATTTTTTCACTCCTATTTAATTTGTGATTTATGCCTTTTTAACATCTTTCTTTTTTGGGACAATTTTCTTACTTGTGTAATTCTTTGCATCTTTCACTGCACCTGCTCTAACAAGAAGTGTTCTTGCTGTTTCAGTTGGTTGTGCCCCGTTTGCAAGCCATTTTGCTGTCTTGTCTAGGTCAAGTTTAAGATTGTCATTTTCAATAAGTGGGTTAAAATATCCCAAAGAATCGATGACTTTTCCATCTCTGCTTGTTCTAGAATCTGCCACAACAATACGATAGAAAGGACTCTTTTTATCCCCCATTCTCGTAAGTCTAATTTTCACTGCCATTTTGTTTTTCTCCTTTATTTTTTTATATAGTAAATTTTTTTACAAAGATTTTAAAAAATCTTTCAAAAAAATATTAAAAAACTTGTTTAAAATCCAAACCTTTTCATCTTGCCATTTTTCATTTGTTTCATCATAAGTTTGGATTGTTCAAATTGCTTTATAAGCCTGTTCACATCTTGAATTTGTGTGCCACTTCCGCTGGCAATTCTCTTTTTATGAGTGCCTTTAATAATGTCGGGATTTCGTCTTTCTCTTTTTGTCATACTCTGAATGATTGCCTTATTTCTTAACAGCTCATTCTCATCAACATTCATTCCTTTCATCTTGCCACTCATTCCGGGAATCATATTCAAAAGGTCGTTGATATTACCCATCTTGTTCACTTTGTCCATTTGGTCAAGATAATCATCAAAAGTGAAACTACTCTCTCTAAACTTCTTTTCAAGTTGTTTTGACTCCTCTTCGCTCACCGCACTTTGTGCTTTTTCAATAAGAGTGAGGACGTCACCCATTCCCAAAATTCGTGATGCCATTCTGTCGGGATAGAAGACCTCAATGTCGCCCATTTTTTCGCCAATTCCGCAAAACTTAATGGGCTTTTTCACAACTTCGCTGATGGACAAGGCTGCTCCGCCACGAGTATCTCCGTCAAGTTTTGTGAGAATAATTCCTGTGAGATTTAAGTCGTCATCAAACGACTTCGCCACATTAACAGACTCCTGACCATTCATTGCGTCAACGACTAAAAGCACTTCTGTTGGTTTGATATCTTTCTTAATTGCTCTGAGTTCGTCCATAAGTTCTTTGTTAATTGAAAGTCTGCCTGCAGTGTCGATTATGACAGTGTCAAGCATTTTTTTGTTTGCGTAATCAATGGCTTGTTTACAAGTCTTCACAACATTTTGAGTTCCTTTTTCAAAAACTTCAACAGAAACACTTTTGCCCACAACTTTGAGTTGCTCGATTGCCGCAGGACGATAGATGTCACACGCAACGAGGAGAGGTTTTTTGCCCTGACTTTTAAGGAGCATTGAAAGTTTCCCACACATTGTGGTCTTGCCACTTCCTTGAAGTCCGCAAAGCATAATTACAGTTGGGGGTTTGCTAGAAATTTCGAGTTTTGCACCCGTTTTGCCAAGCAGAGAAACAAGTTCCTCATTAACGATTTTAATCACTTGTTGCCCTGGGGTCAGACTGTTCAAAACTTGCTGTCCAATGGCTTTCTCGCTCACCCTTTGCACAAAATTCTTTGCCACCAAAAAGTTGACATCGGCTTCTAAGAGAGCCACTCGAATTTCCCTCATTGCCTCTTTAATTTCGAGTTCAGTAAGTTTGCCACGATTTGTCAGGTGTGAAAAAATGTGGTTTAGTCTTAAAGATAAATTTGAAAACATAGCCATATCACAACACCTCCATAAGTCTACTTAGTTCGTTAGAAATCTCTTTTTTTGGAACTTTTTCTTTTGAAAGAAGACAAAGACAATTATTAGTGTGAATTTTAATCTTCTCAAACTTTTCGAGGAAACGAAGTTTAGCCTCATAATCCTCTAGAGTTTTCAAACTTCTCTTCACAAGGTCGTTCACAGATTGTCTTGAAGAATCGTTCACCTCAGCAATTTCGCTGAGAGAAAAGTCAAAATCTAGAAAATCTTTTAAAAAAGATATTTGCTTTTCGGTTAGTAATTTTCCATAAAGTTCAAAAAGTAAACTCAATCTTAAATTGTGATTAATCTCCAAAATAGCCCTCCGCATAAACTTTCAAAATGCGATGTAAAATTGTTATAAAAATTAGATTTTGAAAATTTTTCATCATTTTTAACCAAATTTACATCAATTTTAAGTAATCTTTTAACTGCAAAAGCATTGTTCTAAGTAGCATTACTTTTCAACAATGTTATAATACACTAAAAAAATGACTTTGTAAAGTAAAAATACTTTACATCGTCATATTATATCAAATATATTTTAATGTCAAGAATATTTGTCTGTAAAAAAAGTTATATATATAATAATAAACAATAATTTTAATATAAAAAATTTGTCTTTTTTAAAAAATAAAATAAAAATATTTTTTTTATGGCACTATATCAATAAATATTTTATTTTTATAAAATGCTGTTAATAAAAGTTGCGCTATCAAATTCTTCGAGGTCATCAACTCCCTCTCCCACACCAATATAATAGATAGGAACTTTCAGTTCTTCTATGATTGGAAAAACAATGCCGCCTTTGCTTGTCCCGTCTAGTTTTGTAAGGACAATTCCATCTATTCCAACAGCCTCTTTAAAAGCATTGATTTGAACAATGGAGTTTTGCCCGATTGTCGCGTCAAGCACGATAAAATTTAAAAATGTTGCGTCAGCCCATTCGCGTTTTGCGATTCTGTCTATTTTTTTAAGTTCTTCCATAAGGTTAACTTTCGTGTGGAGTCTTCCTGCTGTGTCCACAATGAGAACGTCGCATTTTTTTGCTTTCGCACTGGCAATGCCGTCAAACACAACCGCTGAGGCTTCCGCTCCCTCTTTGTGTTTTACAATCTTCACATCTGAACGTTTTGACCATTCTGTGAGTTGTTCGATTGCGCCTGCCCTGAATGTGTCGCCTGCAACAAGCATAACAGATTTTTTTTGTTTAGAGAAATATTTGGCAAGTTTGCCTATTGTGGTTGTTTTGCCAACTCCATTCACACCAACAACAGTGATAACGAGCGGATAAGAATATGGTGGGCGAGGTGCTTCGTCCAAAATCTCTTTTAAAATGTTTTTAAGTTCAATTCTGGCAAATTCTTGCCTAACAATATGCTTTTCAAGTAGTCTTTCTTTAAGTCTTTTTATAATTTCTTGAGAAGTATTAACACCAATGTCTGAGCCGACAAGAGCACATTCTAAATCTTCATAGAAGTCTATTGTAACGTCTGTGCCGTGAAAAACAGCATTAAGTTTGCTTAAAAAAGCATCTTTTGTTTTCTTTAAGCCTTTTTTAATCGAACTTAAGAGTCCCATTTTATTTCTCACTTTTAATGTTTATTTATCTTCTTTTTCTTTATGTTTATCCTCTTCACTAGAGGATTTGATTGCATCTTCAAGTTTGACAGACACAATCTTTGAAACACCCGGTTCTTCCATTGTGACACCATAAAGCGAGTCTGCAAGCATCATTGTTGGCTTTCTGTGTGTGATGACAATGAATTGGGTTTCCTTGGAAAAATTCTTGAGATATTGTGCAAAACGACTCACGTTTGAGTCATCAAGTGCAGCCTCAATTTCGTCCAGTAAACAAAATGGCATTGGTCGAAGTCTCAAAATTGCAAACAGAATTGCGATTGCTGTCAGTGCTTTTTCTCCACCGCTCAGAAGTGTTATGCTTTGGAGTTTTTTCCCAGGTGGCTCTGCGATGATTTCCACACCTGCTTCAAGTGGATCCTCACTATCAGTAAGTTCAAGTTTTGCATTTCCTCCTCCAAAAAGTTCTTTGAAAGTTTTTGAAAAGTTGGCTTGAATTTTCACAAATTCATTATTGAAACGAGTTATCATTTCAGTTGATAGGTCTTTTATAATCTTTGTTAAATCCTCTTTTGCTGTTGTGAGGTCTTGCGTTTGGGCGCTCAGGATTTCATATCTTTCCATAAGTTCCTTGCAATCCTCAATAGCATTCACATTTATGTAGCCAAGTTTTGAAATGTCTTTTTTGAGTTTATTTATGTCAATCATTCCCTGCTTAACATCAAAATTTTCCACTCTCAGTGGCTCGCAGGAAGAATAGGTGAGTTCATAGTCTTCATAAATCTTCTCTTGCATCGTCTCAATGTCGGTGTCCACTTTCGCAAGTGTTGAAGTCTGCTGATATTTCTTTTCCTGCACAGTGTTTATTTCGGTCATTAATTGTGCTTTGTTTTCGTCAAGTTTTTTGATTTCATTTTGAAGATTTTGCTTATTTTCATCAAGTAGAGATAGTTTTTCTTTTGCCTTTAAAATCTTTTCACGAATTCCTGTGTCGTCCACTTCATCAAGTTTGGCACTAACAATTTCTTTGGCGCTTGATAAATTCTCTTCCACTTTTTCAAGGCTTTGTTTGATGTCGGTTATAGAGAAATTAAATTGTTTAATATTCTCATCAAGGCGTGTAAATTCGCTTTCAAGATTTGAAATCTCACCTTCCAAAGATGTTTTTTCAATCTTAATCTCGGTGAGTTTTTCTTGCAAAGAGTCTCTCTCTTGTCTTAATTTGTTAAATATTTTCTGGCTATTTTCAATCTTAACATTGCCGTCATCTTGTGAAAAGACATTTTTATCGCTGTTTGACAATGCTTTTGAGATGACTTCAACTTTGGTGGAATAGTTAATCTTTTCCTGACTTGTAGAGATTCTCTCCTTATCAAGTTCTTCCACATATATGCTGAGTTGTTCAAGGTTTTGCGATTGCTTAGCATTCTCAACCTGTGCCTTAACAACTTTTTGCGACAAAATCTCGCTCTCTTGCAAAAGTCTGGCAAGTGAATTTTCAAGACTTTGCTCTAAGTTTTTATATTCCACAAGGCTGTTTGTTATCTTTGAGATTTGAACAGAAAGGTTCTCAATCTCATTATCTCTCATAAGCAGATTTGAGGTGATTGCTTTCTTACTTCCACCTGTAATTGAGCCTTGAGTGGAGAAAACTTCGCCGTCCAAAGTGACTATTTTGAAAGAAAAATTCGTTTGTCTGGCAAGAGCAATGGCTTTTTCAACACTCTCAACAACAACAGTTCTTCC
>CAYIZE010000034.1:0-3545 GCA_964367785.1 uncultured Christensenella sp. | reverse complement strand
TTCATACACGAGGCAACAAGCCCGACAATTCTGTGTTGAAGTGCCGATTGAGACTTACTGTCTTGCATCAATCTTTTGACAGAATAGTTAAACCCATCAAAGTCCTTCTGCATATCTTCCAGAACTTTTTTTCTGTTTTTAAGAATTTCAATGGAAGAAGTGTTTTGATTGACTTTTAAAGCATTTTCTTTGATTTGATTTTGAAGTTCAAAGATTTTTGTCTGCGTTTTGTCGCTATCAAGTCTCATCTTTTCATAGCTTTCTTGTGCGTTTCTTGCGTTTTCAGTGGCAACGATGAGAGCCTCTTGTTTTTCATTTATTTTAAACTGCAAGACTTTGATTTTAGAGTCAAGGTCTGTAATGCTGTTTTGATATGCCTCTTTTTGGGCATTTAATGCAGAAAGATTAGACTTCACATCGGTGAGTTTTGAGAGTTCAAAAATCATTTCCTTTTGCTTTTTTGTCGCCTCGTCCTCTGCACCTGTCAGTTCGTCAACAATTTTAAGATATTTTTGAGTGAGGTCACTCAATTTATAGCAAACATCTTTATAAAATTTCTGCTTTTCTGCCCTTGCTTTTTCACAGTTTTCAAGGAGTAAAATTGTGTTATTTTTATTCAAAATCTCTTTTTCATAATCTTGTTTGAGATTTTCTCTCTCGTCCGACAAAAATTTCAGTCTTTCTCGCATAACATTAGTCTCGCCTGCTCGTTTTTCAAGGTCGACTGTAAGAGTGAGGATTTGGTCGTTTAATCCCTGAAGTGTTTTGTCAATTTGCGACACTTCTATCATTTTATTTTCATATGAATCGTTAACTTTGTCGAGATTTATTTGCTTTAAATTCAATTCTTCATCAAAGCCATCAATCTTTGTTTGAATGGTTTTTTTCATACTGCTGATGTTGTCGAACTGGTTCACATAGACATTCACTTCAAGATTTTTAAGTTGCTCTTTAAATTCAAGGAATAGTTTTGCGTTTTCGCTCTGTTTTTTGAGAGGTCCAAGTTGTTTTTCCTGCTCAGTGATAACATCTTTTGCTCTATTCAAATTCTCTTGTGTGCGTTCAAGTTTGCGTTCTGCTTCGATTTTCCGTTGTTTGAATTTGGCAATGCCTGCTGCTTCCTCGAAGATTGCACGTCTGTTTTCAGGCTTCGCACTGATGATCTCCTCAACTTTGCCTTGTCCGATGATTGAATAGCCTTCTTTGCCAATTCCTGAGTCGTGAAGAGCGTTCACAATGTCTTTCATTCGACACGGTGTTCCATTGATGAGATATTCACTTTCGCCTGAACGATAGAGTTTCCTTGTGAAAGCAACTTCGTCAAAATTAAGGTCAAACATACGAGTTGTGTTGTCAAAAAAAAGTGAAACTTCACAAAAAGACATACTCTTTCTTTTTTCTGTTCCATTAAAAATGACTTCTTGCATATTACTGCTACGCAAGAGTTTGGTGCTTTGCTCACCAAGAACCCACCTAATTGCGTCGGAAACGTTGCTCTTTCCACAACCATTTGGTCCAACAATCCCTGTGATTCCTGTGTCAAATTTGATTTCTAACCTATCAGCAAAGGACTTAAATCCTCCAAGTTCAATTTTCTTAAAATTCAATTTTCTGCTTCCTTTATTAATTATTATTTAAGAAATTTTTCCAATTTTTCTGCGTCGCTTAATGCAACTTTTGCACAATCAATCTGTGCCTGTTTTTTGCTCTGGGCTGTGGAACGTGCCACAAATATGTCGTTGATATAGACCTCAGCACAATATGTTCCTGTATCGTGAGGAAGTGCATATGTAAAATATACAAGAGTTGAACCCTTAACCTGCTGAACTCGTTCTTGAAGTTGAGTTTTAAAGTCTAAATCTTTCTTCTTCACGCTTAAAGTTGTGTTTATAAACCTGAAAATAAAGCGTTTTGCCTTTTCCATACTACTATCAAGATAGATTGCCCCGACAATGCTTTCAAACAAATCTTCTTTCATTGATTGAGAAATTGCACTTTTGCCAAAACTCCTGCCAACAAGTAAAAATTCGTCAAGTTTTAAAGAGGTGATTATGTTTGCAAGACTGTCACTATTCACCATTTTTGCTCGCCATTTGCTCATTTTTCCCTCTTCAACGTCGAATTTGTTATAAAGTTCCTCGGCGATGAGAAAGTTCAAAATGGAGTCACCCAAAAATTCTAACCTTTCGTTGCTTGCTGATTTGTTTTGATTAGCAAAAGAAGAGTGCGTGAAAGCAAGTTTTAAAAGTTGACTATTTTTAAAGCCATAATGAATTATCTTTTCAATTTTCTTTTCATCAAAATTAGACATCTAACTTTTCCCCCATAATGTTTAGCTGTTGTTCAATGTGGGTGCATAATTCTGCTTTCGCAAGAGTTCTCACTTGGGAAATAGATTTTGAAAAGGCTGTGGCGTCGCTTGAACCATGACCTTTCACAACAATTTTCTTTATACCCAAAAAGATTGCCCCACCATAGTTATTGTAGTTTAAAGTATTTTTTAATTTTTTGAAAGTTTTTTTCATAAAAAGAGCGCCAATTTTGCTGAGCAGACTTGATTTTATCTCTTTCTTGATGTTTTCAAGCACAAATCCAACACTGCCCTCGGTTGATTTTAAAAGAATGTTTCCATAAAATCCGTCGGCGACAACGATGTCATATTTTCCACTGAGAAAATCTCTCGCTTCCATATTCCCCACAAAATTTACAGGGGTTTGTTTTAAGAGAGAAAAACATTCATGGGTGAATTCATTTCCCTTTTTGTCTTCTGTGCCAATGTTTAAAAGGGCAACTTTTGGATCTTTGATGTTCAAAAATGCTTTTGCATAACTTGTTGCCATAATTGCAAAGTGTGAAAGATTTATAGGTTTGCAATCAACATTTGCACCAGAGTCGATGAGAAGAACTTTCTTTCCATCTTTTGCTGGCAAAATTGGGCAAAGTGCAGGACGAGAAATGCCCTTTATTCTGCCAATTTTGAGAAATGAGGCAGTGAGAACTGCACCTGTGCTCCCGCACGAGACCAGCCCTGCAACATCATCATTTTGTTTTAAAGCATCGAAAGCACGAACAAGACTGGAATTTGTCTTTGTCTTAACTGCTTCTGTTGGAACTTCTTCATTTGTGATGACTTCCTCAGCATCTAAAATTTCAATTCGAGAACTGTCAAACTTATACTTTAAAAGTTCTCTCTCAATTTCCTCTTTCTTGCCAGATAATATAAGCGTAATGTCGCTATATTTTTCTAATGCAAGAACAGCACCTTTCACGGCAACGGGAGAACCTAAATCATTCCCCGAGCAATCTATTACAATTTTCATTAAAAGTTTCTCCAATAATTTTTTTATTTAAAAATATATTTTAATAAATATTTCACCTTTATTATATATTAAATTCTTTTTATTTCCAAACAAAAAAAGCAACATAAAAAGAAAACAATGTTGTTTGTAAAACTGACTTTTAGCAATTTTAAAATTGTAAAATAATAATTATATAGCTAACTTTTTAGCAAATTAAAAAAGAGAATTATGGAGGTCTTTTATCAC
>CAYIZE010000033.1:0-9577 GCA_964367785.1 uncultured Christensenella sp. | reverse complement strand
GTCCTAGGATGCACGCATTATAATTATATAAAGGACGAAATTAAAAATGTTCTAGGGGAGGAAATTACATTTCTGGAAAACTCTAAAAACATTGCAATTAAAGCAAAAAAAATTTTAATAAGAAATAATAAATTGCAAAACAATTGCGAAAATTCCGACAAAATTTTTATTGACGAAATCTAAATAATTTATAAAAAAAGTTGCAAAATTAAAAATTTATGCTATAATAAATCTATCAAAAATTTGGTCTTATAGCTCAGCTGGTTAGAGCGCTTCGTTCACATCGAAGAGGTCATAGGTTCGAGTCCTATTAAGACTACCAAAAAGATTGCCCGCACAAAGCGGGTTTTTTTATTCTTAGAACACAAAATAAATTATTATGTAAAAATATAAAAATATATATTTATTTAAAATAACACCTTGCTTTTATTAGAAAAAATTTTTAAACTGTTTCAATAAAAAAATCACCCAGAAGTAGGGTGAAATTTTTCTTAAAAAACAAATAATATTATACATTTGAAATTTTTATTGTTGAATGTCCATTTCTTGTTTTTCTTCGTATAAAAAGTCCTTATTTCTAACAGATTTAATGGCATATTTATCAGCAGCATTAGAATTAAAATCTAAACTACCTGTGGATAAATATCTTTTTGCCACATATTGTTTTCGCTCGTTTTTTGTCATAGTGATCCAAATTTTATGTAAATCACAAATTCCAAGATAAGCATCTGACAAGTCTTCCAACTCAGTTTCAAGTGATTCGATATCATATTTAAAAATTTTTGATGTAATTTTTGAGGTTAAATGTTGATTGATTAACCCATTACGTCTTTTTCCGCAAAGGCTTCCCCTGTTTAAAATTTCACTGAGGTGATCTTCAATACTAGTTTTTTCTTCATCTGCAACAGATTGCCAAAATTCATCAAAATTTTTATTTGACAATTCTTCTAAGAAACCAATAAAATCCTTAAATCTTCTACCTTCAAAGTAATTAGATGCAATTTGAAATTGATTTCTATCAACATCATCTTTAAATTTAATAATAGTATTTGGCTTAAAATGGTTTTTTGAAAAAAGAATTATCTCATTTCCAACTTCTCTTTGTAAGACACTGAATGCAAGAGGGGTAGTCTTATATTGAGTTATAGGATATTGACCATAGAAACCTAATTGCTCTTGTCTAAAATCCTTCCCATCAATTTTTTCAACTTGTTCATTCACAATAGCCTCATCAATTTTTTTTTCTTCCATTTTTAAACCTCCTATTTGATGTTAAGTATAACATACATTTTTCCAATTTGCAAAATTTAATTATTTTATGAGAAATCAATCAAAAAGGGAAAAGGGAAGTAATTTTTTTCAACAAAAAAACACCCAATAAACTTGAGTGTTTAATTTTTAATAATTAATCTATTTAGAACTTTTTTTTGTTGTTTTCTTCACAGCAGGTTTTTTATCAGCAACTTGAACATTTTCTACTTTTTCCGCTTTCTTTGGAAGATTAGCAGAAATTAAACTGAACAATTTTTCGTTGTCAACCACAGAAACATAGTAGTATTTTCTTTTGCCTTTTTCTTCTGTGATAATCTCAATCCTGTCGGTTGAAATAATAAGCGAGCCAGCGATTGTGTTCATTCTAGTTGCAGACACAACTTTGTCAAGAAAGATTACATTTTTAAAAGCACCAGTCTTAAACAAAAGCACATTATTTCTAACTTCACAAGAGGCGAAGATGATTGCTGTGTTGTAGAGAACAAAAATGGTGAAAACAATGCCAAATAGAATTAAGAAGAAAATTGCAGCATATTCTGACCATAACCCAACAAAAGGCACGAACATCAAGAAGAGAAGTGCTAAGTTAGAAAGAGAAATCAACAAATAGTCACGTTTAATTTTAAATTCCATAACAAACTCCTTTTTTTTGTAATCATTATAATACAATATAAACGAATTTCAAAATAAAATTAGCAAATTTTTAAATATAATATTATTAATTGTCTGAAATTAAATTTTCGAAGACATATTCAAAGATTTGGGCTGCCTTTTTATTCCATTTTTTACCTGCTGTCACAGCAGAACTTCTAGTCGAAGTTTTAAGTCTAATCTCAAACATAGGCTGTGCAATTATAGGTTCTTTAATTTTAAAAACAACAGTGTGAGTTCCGTCGTGATTTTTAAAATATTCATAAACATACTCCTGACTTCGCTTAAAAACCATTCTATTTTGCTTAGCATAGTTATAGATTTCCTCACGAGTGTGCTGTTTTATGCGGTTAAAAAAATTTGCAAGACAGTTTCTACCGTCCACAGTGATTGTATACCTAGTGTCTTTCGGATTGTTTTCAGAACCACTTCCATCCAACTTACAAACAAAATTAACATCAATCAGTTGTGACAAAAACTCTTTGCAATCCATATATTTTAACCAATCGTTTCTGCTGGTGCAAATGTCAACAATGGAATCCTCTGTAAGTGGAATTTCCATCTTGTCAAAAACAAAAAGTAAAATAAGTTTATTCACAGTTTCATCTTGAAGCGAATTCATTTTTTAATCCTTTTTAATCGAAAATAATTATAACATATAATCAAAAAAAATCAAATAAAAAAGATTTTTTTGTTTTAAAAACGTTTTAAATTAAAAAAAAATGTGTTATTATGTAATCACAAAATTGATATAATCTTTTTGAATTGGAGGATTTATGGAACAAAATCAAAAAGCTGATATAACCGAATTCATCACAGCATGCAATGAATTTATTGAGGGCAGGTTTATTCTTGCCGACATCAAAATTTCCAAAATTTTGCGTTCCATTTCCACTTTGAAAGAAGTCTATAATCTCATCGCTGAAAGCCTTATTAATTATGATTTTCAAAGGGAATTTAAAAGAGTAAAAGAAAGCAGCATTGGAAAGGGGAACAGTCACCTTGAACTTCCTCTTGATAACCAACAAATCATTCCACTCGTGTTTTCAATGCTTGTGGAGATTGATAGCAAAAAAATGAATTTTGACACCCTTCTTTCTTCTTCATTCGCCCTTGCAAACACTCAAAAAGAGGAATATGAACTCTTTTCAAAATATGTCATTTTGCCATTTAGAAACGCCATCGCACAAATTTTCGGTGTTGATGCAAAAAATTATGTTTTTGAGGAAAAAATTGTGGAAGAAGAAATTAATATAATAGATAAAAAATTGAAAGAGATTGAAGAACTTGACATTGAACTTGCTAAGAAAAATATGATTGACGAGCAACTTGATGCAGTTAACTCTGAAAATGTTGCAACAAAAATTGAGGAAGAAAATAATATGGAACAACAAAAACATTTTTCAAACGACGAGGAAACAAACTTGCTTTTCAGCAGAATTTCCAGAATGTGTGGCATCATTGAAAGTAAAACATCAAACATAAGAGATACACTTAAAAAATCAAACATAAATCTTGTTGTTGATGCCCTCATCGAGAGTTGTTTGCTAAAAAACAAAAAGATTGCTGTGGCACTCATTCTATCACTAAACCTTGTGGCTCACAGAGAAAGAGTTATAAAGCAAGAACTGAAAGAAATTAACAATATTTGCTATGAATTTTATGCTTAATATTTAAAAATTTTATCAAATAATTTTGATAATATGGCACATAATTTTGCTAAAATCGAACTAAAACTCGACTTAAAGGACACTACTATTCAAACTTTTAAAAAAATTAAAAAACTACTATGCAAACAATTAAACTTAACAGAAAAGCAATCATTGTTTGGGTTATTTTTGTGAGTAAAAAATACCTGTATGATATGCCAATTTTTGATAGAAAAAAGTGACTTTGCAAGTGAATGGACAATCCTCCAAAAGAGATGAGTGAACATAGTGCTAAGCCTAAAATTGTTGAAGAATAATTTCCATTTGCTAAACTAACACAGCCATTTGTCACTTCGACAAAACCTTTCACAACGCTTTCAAAAATATCATTTCCAAAAACGCTTACAAAAAAATTATTTATAATTTCAAAGAATTTTAAGTTTGTGATAAATTCTAAAAGTGAAAAACAAAGTGAAATGTAGCCACCAATCATCAGCACTGAAATTATTGTGTTAAACATAATGTCATTAAGAGTTTCTTTTTTAATCTTTGGCAACTGACTTTGAGAATTATTTTCTTCTTCGCCCTTAATGATTTTAATGTTTCTGTAAATAAAGCCATTAATTAACGCCGAGAATATGTGACAAATAAAGACAATTACTCCAAGTGTAACGTTTGAAAACATACCCACCGCCACACTGCCAATGACAAACATCGGTCCAGAAGTGGAACAGAAAGAAATCATTCGCTTTGCTTCTGTTTTTGAAATTAATTTTTGATTTGAAAACTCATAAATTAACTTTGCACCAAGAGGGTAGCCTGTGAGAATGCTCATAAAAAAAACATATCCTCCAAAATATTTTGTTTTAAACATCTTTTCAAAAGGTTTATCAAGAATTCTAAATATTTTAAAACTATCTCTTTGTTGCATCAATAGTTTTGTGAGGATAAAAAAGCAGAATAGACTGGGTAAAACAATTTTTGCCCAAACAGTCAAACCCTCAAATGTTGAGGAAATTATTGGTTTTGGATTAATCGCCACCATAAGAATGACTCCAAAAAGCAAATAACAAAAAAAAAGTTGATAATTGTTTTTAACAAATTTCTTAATTAAAATTTTCATATATTATAATTATTAAAAAACTATTAATAATATGAAAGTATGAAAATTAATTGCAAATTGCTTCATAATGTTTGTATAATATAAAAATAGAGGTGAATATGAAAAAGATTGGTCTTGTTTTAAGCGGTGGTTCAGCATATGGATTTGCTCACATTGGGGTTCTTGAAGTGCTGGAGAAGAACCACATTGAATTTGATGTTATCACAGGGACATCTATGGGAGCAATCATTGGAGGACTCTATGCTTCTGGAATGAGAGCAAAACAAATGAAAGAAGTCATCACTTCATTCACCAGAAATAAAGTCGTTGATGTAGATTTATTTGGGCTCATTAATGGCGGGCTTGTGACAGGAAATAAAATAATTAAATATTTTAAAAAAATTATGGAAGAAAAACAAATTGAAGATTGCGAAACAAAGTTTGCTTGCATTGCAACAGACCTCTATACAGGTAGTGAGGTTGTTTTAGATAATGGTTCTTTGATTGATGCGATGAGAGCAAGTATGTCTGTCCCTGGGCTTTTTAAACCAGTTATAAAGGGAAAATCTGTTCTTGTTGATGGCGGGCTTTGCAATAATTTGCCAGTGAAAGAGGCACGAAAATTAGGAGCAGATAAAGTCATAGCCGTTGATGTCACAAGTTATTATAAAAAGGAAAACAACTTAAAAACTGCTGTTGACATTTTGGTGAGTGGACTAAACCTGACTGTATCAAGATCGATGAAATGTATTAAAGACAAAGGTGACGTCACAATTTTCATCGAGCAACCAAACACAGCATTCACAAAATTCACTCAAAAAAATGCTCTAACCTCAATTAGATATGGCAAAAAATACGCAAAAGAGATGCTCCCAGAGATTTTAAAAATGCTTAAAGAATAGGTTTTATTTTAAAATAAATATAATCCTATAATATAATAATAAATAAAGTGGCATAAAAAAAGGCATAAATTGACCTTAAAACAAGAGTTAAAAATAAATTGAAATAAAAAAAGAGTTATAAATCAACTCTTTTTTTAATTGCGATTTTTAATTTAATTTATTTTTGTTAAAATAATTTACATCTGCATACAATCGATTTCTTCCAAAATTTGCTCTGGCACATTATCTTTCACAAACACGCCATTAATATTTTTAAAGTCGAAATCTTTCATTTCTTTATCTTTGCTAAGTTTTTTTAGCAAAAGGATTAAAACGGTGTTTTTGCTTCCTTTAAAATTTTTCTCGCAAAACATAGGATATTTTTCTGGATTTTTTAAAAAATCTTCCAAAGTAATTAATTCAAAACTGTTTTTTTGATAAAACCTTTTTGCCATTTTTAAAAAATCTTCTTGTTCTAGATTTAAACTATTTTTCTCTTCAATTTGACGTGGGGTGAAAATTCCATTTATGTAAGAAAAAGGCTTATCTTTTATTAAAAATTCTGAAAAAACGAATGCGTTTGAGCCAATACCTTTGCCAAAAAATCCATCTGCTGTCTCAATCAAATCAAGATGAACTCTCTCACAATTTCTGAAATCTTGAGAAAAAGTTATATAATTTGTCAAATTAAAATCTTTGTCATAACTATTACAACAAAACGAGTTGTTAAAGGATTTTGTGCCAGCAATAACTTGAATGTCACCAGATTTATCTAACATAACGCCAACTTTTGTGTTTTTTGACACAGTAGCACGTTTAATAAGTTCGCTTGTTTCCATTTATATCTCCTGTCCATAAATTTTTAGTTTGTGTTTTACATTTGCATACAATCGATTTCTTCCATAATATGCTCTGGCACATCGTTTTTCACAAACACGCCATTAATTTGTTTAAAACCAAAATCTTTTTTTTCTTTGTTGATTTCTTTTGTCACAAGTTTTAATAGAAAATCACCATCTTCAAAATCTTCTTTTGTGAGAAAAGGATATTTTTCAGGATTTTCTAAAAAATTATGTTGACTTAACACTTCAAAATCATTTCTTGCATAAAATTTTCTTACTTTAGCGTCTAGTTCTGCTTGAGTAAGATTTCCAACACTCTCATTTTCATATCTTCCGGGACCAAAAATCCCATAAATACAATTAAATGATTTTTCATTCAAAAAAAATTCTGCAAAATTGTTTGCATTTGTACTTAAATTTTTACCAAATTGACAATTTCTTGTTAAAATCAAATTTAAAACAAGTCTTTTACTATTTTTGTCATCTAATGAGATTCTTAAGAGATTTGTATTCTCCATATTATCATCGAAACTTTCAAATTCGAACATATTAATCCCATTTTGAAAATGTGCATCAATTATTTGTAATTTCCCATTTTTGTCAACCATCACAGCAACTTTGTTGTCGCCAAAATCTCTAAGAGTCTTAATAACATCGATTGAATGCATTTTTCACCTCATATTGTTTAAAATATTATATCACACTAAAAACCGACTTTCAATATGCAAATATAAATATTTTAACGATTTTTTAGTCAGCAAAATTTTTATAAAATTACAAAAGTGCTAGACTTATACTGATTATTATAATATTATATAGAGTATTCTAAAAGGAAGATAAATGTTTAAAGTTAATGAACTTCTTACGAGAGCAAAAAAGTTGAACAAAACCATTGTTTTCCCCGAGGCTGAGATAAGCGAGAGGGTTATTAAAGCGGTGGAAATTGTGCTTAAAAAGAAAATTGCGAATGTAATTTTACTTGGCGACGAGAAGACTATTTTATCGAAGTCAAATCGTCTTAAAGGGGCAACAATAATTAATCCAAAGATCAGCGACCTTTTGAGCGAGTTTATTGAAGAACTTGTTAAAATTAGGAAAAATAAAGGACTGACAACGGAGCAAGCGAGGGAACTACTCAAAGATAATTTTTATTTTGCTTCAATGCTAGTCGAACTCGGCTATGCCGACGGCTATCTTGGCGGGAGCGAAACTTCCACAGCGAATACTCTCCGTCCTGCGTTGCAGATAATTAAAACAAAAGAGAACATTAAACTTGTTTCGTCTTGCGTCCTTATGGTGGGGACTAAGAAACTTCATTTTGGCGAAAATAATATTATAGTAACTGCCGATTGTGCTTTAAACATAAACCCAACCGCTGAAGAATTAAAAGACATTGTAATGTCCACGGTTCAGTCTGCAAAAACATTTTGCTCCATAAATCCAAAAGTTGCAATGCTTTCCTTTTCCAGTTTTGGCAGTGGGGGAGATAAAGATGAGAGCATTTTAAAAGTGAGAGAGGCAATCGAACTCGTGAAGAAGTTTGATAAAAAACTTCTCATCGATGGCGAAATGCAACTTGACTGCGCCCTTGTGTCAGAGGTTGCGAAAATTAAGTCAAAGGACTCAAAAGTTGCGGGTTGTGCAAATGTTCTCATTTTCCCAGATCTAAATTCAGGAAACATAGGCTACAAACTTATGGAACGCTTTGGGCATCTTCAAGCAGTCGGAGTCATAATGCAAGGGTTTAAAAAGCCAGTGAACGATTTGTCGCGTGGTTGCAAGGTAAGTGACATAGTTGTGATGACAGCAATCACTTGTTTGCAAGCACAATAAAAAAAAGTATTTTCAAACTTGTTTTCTTGCAAAATATTATGCTTGAAAAACATATAAAAACAGTTTAAACTAATTTAAAATTAGATAATAAACAATATAAAAATCAAAAAAAATTTAACAGGAGAAAAATTTATGAAAATTTTAGTTATCAATGCAGGGAGTAGTTCAATCAAATATCAACTCATCAATATGAATGATGAGAGTCTCATCGCCAAAGGTTTGGTGGAAAGAATTGGGAGCGAGTCTTCGGTTCTCACACACAAAGCAAACGGAAAGGCAACTGAGATTAAAAAACCACTGAAAGACCACGCCGAAGGACTTGAACTTTTGCTAAAAGCACTTGTGGACAGTGAAATTGGTGTCATCAAATCATTAAATGAGATTTCAGCCATAGGGCATAGAGTTCTCCATGGTGGCGGAAAATTTAACAAAGCAACGCTTGTGAATGACGAAGTCTTAAGAGACTTGAAATCCTACATTCCGCTTGGACCTCTTCATATGCCAGCAAACATTCAAGGAATTGAGGCTTGCAAAGAAGTTATGCCCGACAAACATAATGTCGCAGTGTTCGACACCGCTTTTCACGCTTCAATGCCAGAATATGCCTATATGTACGCTGTGCCATACTCTTGGTGCAAAGATTACGGCATAAGAAAATATGGCTTTCACGGGACAAGTCATGAGTTTATTTCAAAAGAAATTGCATCTGCAATGGGTAAAAAACCAGAAGAGCTTCGCACCATTTCTTGCCACCTTGGAAACGGAGCAAGTGTGTGTGCCATAAAATATGGCAAATGTGTGGACACTTCAATGGGTTTCACTCCACTTGAAGGTCTTGTGATGGGCACTCGTTGTGGCGACATCGACCCAGCCGTCGTTGAATATGCTATGGATAAAACTGGTAAAAACGTTCATGAAATTCTTGATATTTTCAACAAAAAGAGCGGACTTTTAGGATTAAGCGAAATTAGCAATGATATGCGAGATGTCATAAAATTTGCAAATGAGGGCAATCAAAAAGCCAAACTTGCTGTGCAGAAGTTTATTTATTCAGTTAAAAAATACATTGGGGCATATGCTGCTGCAATGGGTGGAGTTGATGCCATAGCATTTTCAGCAGGCACAGGTGAAAACAGAGCAGAAATTAGGGAAGGAATAATGGAAGATTTGGAATTTTTGGGCGTGGAAATGGATAATGACGCAAACATTAATTTCACTCGTGGAGAAAACTTTAAAATTTCAAAAGACACCTCCAAAGTTGCTGTCTACATCATTCCAACCGACGAAGAAATGAGCATTGCCAGACAAACAAAAGAAGTTTTATAATAAATAGAAACAATTAAATTC
>CAYIZE010000032.1:6790-9843 GCA_964367785.1 uncultured Christensenella sp. | reverse complement strand
AAATATTTATTCATTTTAAAAATGTAAATTTATTATACAAATTGCATAAATATAAATTTCACTAACGAATATTTATGCAAAAGGGCTTGCATAAATATTTTATTTTATGTATAATTTATTTAATCAATAATGAATAATTATTTGGAGGAAATTTGCAATGGCGAGGAGTGCTAGACAATCAAAAATTTTGGAGCTTATCTCTATTAATGAGATTGAAACTCAAGAAGATTTAGTTTCAAGATTACGTGCGAATAAGTTTGATGTGACTCAGGCGACTATTAGCCGTGACATTAAAGAACTTGGACTCATAAAAATTCTTTCAAATGAAAGTGGGAGATATAAATATTCTCTTGCTGAAACGAACAGTCACACTTCAAATAAATACATATATCTTTTAAAAGAATCTGTAATTTCAATTAAAACTGTTAAAAATTTTGTTGTGATACGAACGCTTAATGGACTTGCCAGTTGCGTTTGTAATGTGGTGGGGAAGTTGAATTTTGACAACTCCTTAGGTTCTACTTTTGGTGAAGATACTGTTATGATTATTTTTGCAGATAGTTCTGATGCTGAATATTCTTTAAATAAGTTGGAAAATATAATCGACTCTTAACTTTTATTTTGAAATTAGTGAAATTTTTTATATAATAAATTTGGTGAAAAGATATGTTAAAAACTCTTGAAATTGAAAATGTTGCTTTGATTGATAAACTGTCGATTGATTTTTCGTCGAAATTCACTGTTCTAAGTGGAGAGACTGGTGCTGGTAAAAGTATAATAATCGATTCTCTCGGTTTTGTTTTGGGTGGCAGGGCTAATAAAAATTTGGTTAAACAAAATAGAAACTATATGAAAGTTGTGGCAATTTTTAAAGGGCAGTTTTCACGAGATGTTAAAAATATTTTGGACGAATATGGCATTGAATGTGAAGATGAACTAATCATTTCAAGGCGTTTATCATCTGATGGCAAGAGTGATATCAGAGTGAATGGAAATGTAGTGACGGCTCTTATGCACAAAAATCTTTCCTCACTTCTTGTCGACATCCATGGACAGCACGAGCATCAGCGTCTTTTGAATAGCAAATTTCATTTGGAGATTTTAGACGGATTTATTAAAGACAAGTCTATTTTTGCTCCTTATCAAAAATTTTTATCAAAGTTAAAAGAAATTAATTCTGAGATTTTAAAGTTGAACGTTTCAACAGAAAATCAAGAAAGAATGCTTGATTTGCTCGACTATCAAATTAAAGAGATTGAAAGCGCTAATCTAAAAGAAAACGAAGATGAAGAACTTGAAAAAACAAAATTTTTGATGAAGAATTTTGAGAAGATTTTCGAGGGATTGAAAGGGGCATTAAGTTGTCTTGATGGGAGTGATCCCATTATAGATAATGTGAAAAAAGCCTCATCTTTACTTATTAGCATCGCTCATTTTGATGAAGGTTTGCAACCTTATATAGAGAGATTGGAAAGTTTAAAATATGAAGTTTTAGACATCTCTCAGTCACTTAAGGCAAAGCAAGATGAATGTAATTTTGATGAATATGAATTTGAAAAAATCGACCAAAGATTAGATAAAATTAATCTATTAAAGAAAAAATATGGAAAGAGTGTTGAGGAAATTTTTGCTTTTCTGAATAAATCGAAGGAAGAATATAATGATATTTTAAACAGCAAGGAAGAACTTAAAGAAAAACTTATAGAAAAAGAAGAAGTTTTAAAACAAATTTTTAGTTCCTCACAAAAAATTAGTGAAATAAGAAAAGAAATTGCAAGGGATTTTGAACAAAAGACAAAGAAAGAGTTGAATGATCTTGGAATGAAAAATGCCAATTTTTTTGTTCAATTTACGGAAATTGACAAAAATAATTTTGAAAAGAAACTGACCTTATCTGGTTTAGATGAAGTTAAATTTATGTTTTCTGCCAATGCAGGACAAGATGTGCAACCTTTAAGTGAGATTATCTCAGGCGGTGAGGCAAGTCGTTTTATGCTTGCTCTTAAAAACATTTTGGCTGAAAATGACAATATTATGCTTATGGTTTTTGATGAAATAGACGCTGGAATTAGTGGTGAGATGGGCTTTAAAGTGGCGTGTAAGTTGGCAAATATTTCAAGGCGACATCAAGTTATTTCCGTGTCGCATTTGCCACAGATTTGTGCTATGGCCGATCATAACGTGTGTGTGTTAAAAGAAATTTCTAAAAACAATACTTTTGTCACTGCCGATGTTTTAAATAAAAAAGACGTTTTTGAAGAGATTTCGCGTCTGTCGGGTGGTTCTCAAAATAGTGAAGTAAGTTTAAATCACGCTATTGCTTTAAAGCAAAGGTGTGATGAATATAAAAACACTTTATAAAATTACATTTTTTTCAAGAGTTTTTGACACATAAAATATTTTTTTGAAATCAAACTAAATAGTATGGTTTTTAAAAGAAAAACTTTTATTATAAATTCTGTTTTGCTTGTGATTTTTATCACAGCATTATGTTTTGTGTTATTTCAAATCCCATTTCAAAAGATGAGTGATTTTTCTTCAAATGCTTTTTTAACCTCGGGTGAATTAACAGAAATTGAAAAATCAAATTATTTCGGACCATTTTTAAGAATTAGAGTTAAAAATGATGAACTTATTAAAGCATCTAACGAAAAAATTAAAACTGAATTTGAACCTGAGATTGAATTCAGGCTTTTTAACCTTATTCCAATAAAAAATCAAAAAGTTAAGATTTTAAAAACTGACACAGTGCTAGTTGGTGGCTCTGCAATAGGTCTTGTGCTTAAAACAAATGGAGTTTTAGTTGTTGGGAGTAGCCCTGTCTCGACTGCAGAGGGTGAAAAAGATGTTCTTAATGATAATGTTTTACAGGTTGGTGATGTCATCACTCAAATTGAAAATGAAACTGTGAGCGATGGTAAAAGTATTTCGAAAATTGTGAATGAAGAAAAAAATAGGGGAAGAGAACTTGAAGTTAAGTTGATGAGAAAAAACAAAGAAATTACAACGAGGTTAAAGGCTTGCTATGATGTTAAAAGTGAAAATTTTAAAAT
>CAYIZE010000032.1:0-6690 GCA_964367785.1 uncultured Christensenella sp. | reverse complement strand
GTGGTTGAAAAAAACAATGAATATGGTGTTTTTGGGAGTTTAAATGAGGATAGTTCTTTACTTTCTTCACTTAGCGAAATGAGTGTTGGAGGCAGGCTTTCAGTTAAACCAGGAAAGGCACAAATTAGATGTTGCATTGACGGCACAAATGTGGAAACTTTTGACATTGAAATTATAAAAACAAATTATCAAAACTATTCTAATGATAAAAGTATGGTTATTCGCGTTATTGACGAGGATTTGATAGCACGCACAGGTGGAATTGTTCAGGGAATGAGCGGGAGTCCAATTTTGCAAAATGATAAAATTGTGGGAGCGGTGACTCATGTTTTTGTCAGTGACTCCACAAAGGGGTTTGGAGTGTATATTGACTGGATGCTAAATCAATAAAACGTTGATTAAACCTAAAGAATATTAAAAAATATTAATTTAAAAAATTGTCTAAAATTATTAGACATATAATATTTTTTATGATAAAATAATTTTTGATAATATTTTACAAAAGTAATTCATTATAAAAAATAATCTTAATGAAAGGGGACTCTTGTCAAATGATAAAGAATTGTTGTGGGGCACTTTTATATTCTTCTGAGCATAATGTTCTACTTGCTCAACAGGTTAAAAATGTTTTAAATCCAAAAGGAGTTGTTGTCGTATGCATTGACAATATTGACAATGTCCTTTTGAATAGATATTCCAATATTGAATTTCTCATCTTGGATTTCACTCAACTTGTGCTTGATGATAAGTCTCTTTCTCTTATTCAAACTTTGCGTTATGACAGGGTTATTAATAAAGTGATTGCTGTTTTTTCAAAAGACACTGCATTCACAAACAATTTTTATTCAATTATGTATAACGAGGATTTTGACATTTCTTTTAGAAATCTTTTTGATAAATATATGGAGTCTAATTCTGTCGCGTTTGATGTTTCGGTCTGCTCATGGAGAAAAGTAATTAGTAACTATTTATGCGACTGTGGATTTTCCACAAGAAATGGTGGATTTTTAATGATTGTGGACACTTTAATATATTTTATTGATAGGAATTGTGCCGTTAGGAATTTATCGAAAGAATTATATGTTTATCTTGCTCACAAATTTTGTTCGACAGTGGCAGGAGTGGAGATTACCGTGAGAAAAACAATTAAAAACGCTTTTATAAATAAAAAAGATAATTTTCCTTTTGACCATTGTCCAACCATTAAAGAATTTTTTAACTATACAATCTCCCAACTTTATGATGAGGTCATTTCCACGAAAGTTATAAATTAAATTTAAATATATTTTTATGAGAATAAATAATTAAAATGAATTAGCACAAAAGTTATAATATTATTTTTTTAAAAATATATTTATTATGTGAAACGAAATTTTTATCTTTCAGACGGATTGAAAAGATTTTTCTTTGTCAATCGCAAATTTGTTTTAATAATTTTAATAGTTATGTTAATTGGAGTGTTAACAGGAGTTTTTTGCTGTGCGAAAACGTCCATTACAATCAATATATATTATGTTCAAAACATTGCTTTAAGGCTTATTATTATAGACAAACTCTCATTCATTGGATTTATTTTCTTGTCACTTCTTTTTTATTTTATCTTGCTTTTTCTTATTTTTTTCCTTTCATTTTTTCGGTTTGGTTCATTCTTTATATTCTGTATTTTGGCGTACTTATGCTATTGTTTTGGGGTGGATATGAGTGTTGTATTCATCTCTTTTGGGTCATTAAAAGGAATTTTTATCTCTTTTGGTGCAATTTTTCCCTTTTATTCAGTAACAATTTTCATATTTTTTGTCTATTCATTTAAAATGATAGGGTTTAATAAACAATTTAGCATATGTGGAAATTATGAAATTAAGAGGTATGAACTCAGAATTTTGTTTTCTTACTTCTTAATTCTTTCCATAATAATCTTTTTGCAAGGTATAATACTTTTTGTAGTAACCAAAATATTTGTGTTTTAATTGGATTTTATTAATTTGTGTGATAAAATTATATTTGAAAATAGGAGTTAAAAATGGCACATATAGTAGATAATATTGTTGAATATATCAAAAAGAATGTTGATGTGAAAAGTCATTCTATTGGCATTATTTTGGGATCAGGATATAGTGATTTATTAAATTTTATTGATGATAAAGTTCAGATTCCTTTCACTGAAATACCAAATTTTAAAGTTTTAGGGAAAGACGCCGAGAAAAATAAATTTGTTTTTGGAAAATATAAAAACAAAGACGTTATCATTTCTTTTGGACGATTACATTATAATTATGGTTACTCGTATGAAGATGTTGCAAACTATATTTTTATTTTAAAAGAATTAGGCTGTGAAAAATTAGTTATCTCAGCTTCTGTGGGTTCGCTTAATAAAAAAATAAAGGTAGGGGACGTTGTGACTGCAACAGACCATATAAATTTGACAGGTAGAAATCCTCTTTATCGCTGTGAATATGAAAAATATGGTAATGTTTTTGTGGATATGCTGAGTCCATATGATGAGCAGATGATTGATATTCTTTCGAGAACAGCAAAAAATGAAATGGGAATTAAAGTGAAGAAGGGAATTTTGGTGGAATATAATGGCCCAAGTGTTGAGACGTATAGCGAGAGTAAATTTTGTCGTATAATTGGCGCTGATTTTTCTGCATTTCACATTTGTAATGAAGTTATTGCAGCAAGATATTGTAAATTACCTGTTATTATGTTTGCACTTGTGACTAATTTTGGCTCGTCTTACACAGTGGAAAAAATTAAGCACGAAGACATTGCTTATAATCGAAGTTGTGCTCTGAAATATTATCTAGACCTATTAAAACGCTTGATTTTAAACCTATAAATTATATAAATATTTTTTGATTTAATGCTCAAACTATTAGCATAAAAGGAAGAATTAATATGAAAAAAATTATTTCTCTTATGCTATTTTTTTGCTTTGCTTTAATTTTTATTATGGGGGGAGTTCCAAATGTAAACTCTTGTTTTGCATTAACTGAGGATTTTAATGATTTCACAGCAAAATCCTATATATTGATGGATTATAATTCGGGTGAGATTCTTTTCCAAAAAAACAGTTCAGAAAAATTACCTGTGGCAAGCATTGTTAAATTGATGACTATTGAACTCACATGTGAAGAAATTGAAAGAGGCGCTCTCAGTCTTGATGACATCGTTGTCGCATCAGAGAATGCATCGGGAATGGGTGGTTCGCAAGTGTTTATAGAAGCAGGTGGAGAATATAGTGTGGGAGACCTTTTAAAGTCTGTTATTGTTAGTTCTGCAAATGATGCAAGTGTTGCTTTGGCAGAGAAAATAGCAGGAGGAGAAAGTAGTTTTGTTTCGCTTATGAACAAAAAAGCACGTGAACTTGGGCTTAAAAACACAAATTATTGCAATTCAACAGGACTACCTGTGAGTGGACAATTTTCTTGTGCGGAGGATACTGCAAAATTACTTAGACAAGTGACTTCACATGAAATATATCATAAATATAGCACAATTTGGATGGATAGTTTGTCTCATCCAAAAGGAAGAGAAAGTGAACTTGTGAACACAAACAAATTAATAAGATATTATGAGGGTTGTGATGGCGGAAAAACAGGCTCAACAAACGAAGCGGGATATTGCCTTTCTGCAACTGCAAAGCGTGGAGATATGAGGCTTATCTCTGTTGTGCTTGGTTCAACCACAGGCAAGGATAGATTTGATGAATCGGCACAACTTTTAAATTTCGGTTTTGGAAACTTTGAAAATAGAAAGATTGTGAGTGGCGGAGTTGTTTTGAATGAAAGGGCAGAAGTGAAGGCAGGAAATGTCGAAAATGTCGGAGTGTACTCAGAAGATGATTTATTCGTTCTTTCAAAAAAACGGGACGATGAAGTGGAAATTTTCACGGAAATTCGTTTTAATGGCGTGAATGCTCCAATTAGAAAAGGAGATAAAGTTGGCGAAATTTATGTTATTAAAAATGGGATTGTTGTGGGGACAAGCGACCTTATCTCAAATGAGAATGTGGAGAAACAAACTTTCTTTAATTTGATTGAAAAAATTGTAAATAATTGGCAGGTTATAAACTAATCAATGGCGAATTTTAGGGATAATTCGTTTGTAAAAATGTGATAAATATAATATAATATGATGATTATAATTTATAGTCATCATATTTTTTAAATTTTTGAAAGGAAGAAAAATGCTTTTTTATTTAATTTTTCAACAATCGTCCCTTGCATTTTACATAAAAATTATTATGTTTTTAACATACACACTTGCAGTTGTTTTTGCCATAACTATTCACGAGTTTGCACATAGTTTTACGGCATACAAATTGGGCGATAAAACTCCAAAATTGCAAGGACGGCTTACTCTTAACCCACTTGCACACTTTGATTATATGGGTCTTTTTTGCTTTCTTTTCTTTGGATTTGGCTGGGCAAAACCTGTTCCGATAAATATTTATAACTTTAAAAATATTAAGAGAGACACTCTTCTTGTCAGTCTTTCAGGCATTTTTACAAACCTAACCTTTGCATTTGTTTTCTATCCTATTTTTCTTTTATTTTCAAGCATCTCTGAAATAAGTGTTGTTTGGCTAATTCTTGCATATCTCTGTCTTTACATATATCAAGCAAATTTAGTTTTTGCTGTGTTTAATCTTCTTCCAATCTATCCTCTTGATGGCTTCAATGCACTTGCAACACAACTAAAGTATAATAATCCATATGTCAATTTTATGAGAAGATATGGTGGGTTTGTTCTTATATTTGTAATATTAATTTTTTCGCAGACAAATATTTTTAGTAATTTAATATACTATGTAGGCTATCCAATTTCATGGTTCTGGGGACTGTTTTTTTAAAAGGACAAAAATATGAAAATTAGGAAAAATAAGGAATTAACTGAACAACTGGAATATATAAACACTGGTTATGAGTTGAAACTCGACAATTTTGAAGGTCCGATAGAACTTTTGTGGCATATGATCAAAGATTCTCAAATGGAAATCTTTGAAGTCAAACTTGCCGATATGACAGAGCAATATCTTGAATATATGGGTGGGCTAGATCAACTCGACCTTGAAAAAGCAAGCGATTTCATTGACATTGCGGCGACTTTGATTGAGATTAAGTCAAAATCACTTTTGCCAAATGATGAAGTTGAATCAGGAGAAGAGATTGATTCTGAAGCGATGTTACTCCTTAGAATTAAAGAATATGACCTCATTCAGGGGGCAGTCACAAATTTGAAACCAATTGAAAATGTGGATAGATTTTACAGAGAACCTGATGAAAAAGTGAATGACTATCGCTATGTTCTGGGAGAGATGAATTTAGATAGTTTGCTTGATGCTTTTGCAAAACTTTTGACTCGCGTGAAAAAAGAAGAACAACAGGTTATTCCAAAAAAGATTGAAAAAGACAGATTTACAGTTGCTGAAAAAATTATCTCAATCAGGCAAAACCTCCTTGAAAAAAAGAGTTTGCATTTTTCGGAATTTTTTAATGTTGATTACACAAAAAGTGAAATGATAAATCTATTTTTAGCAGTTTTGGAACTCTTAAAAATGCAAGAAATTCGAGTGATGCAAAAAAATATTTTTGACGAAATAGACATTGAACTAAAAGAAAACTTCGAGGAGATAAAAAAAGATGCTTAATGATAAAAACGAACTGATAAATGTGGTGCAATCTCTACTTTTTGTGTCCGGGCAGGGTGTGGAGATTAAAGATATTGCAGAAAAATTGGAAGTGAGCGAGGCAGATGTTAAAAAGGCTGTCGAGGCGTTAAAAGAAAAACTTTTGGACGAGGGTATTAATGTCATTACATATAAAAATAGTGTTCAACTTTGTTCTAATCCAAAATATGCCGAAGACATCGCAACAGTGCTAAACCCAATTAGAGAAAAACTTCTCACAAAAGCAGCAATAGAAACAATGGCGATTGTTGCATATAAACAGCCTGTGACGAGGCTTGACATTGAACAAATTCGTGGAGTGAGCAGTGATTATGCGTTGCAAGTCTTAACGAATTTTAAACTTGTTGAGGTTGTGGGACGAAAGGACGCTATTGGAAAACCCTTGCTTTTTGGGACCACTGATGAATTTCTCAAAAGATTTAACCTCCAAGACATAAACGACCTTCCTGACTATGATAAATTACTTGAAAGAATTGCCGTGTTGCATAAAGAAGTTAATGACGAACTTTATGGAAGCACAAAAATAATTGAAGAAGATGAAGTTGCTGAAAAGGAAGACGAGATTTTAAGTGAAGAGCAAAATGAAAAACACGATGAAATTTTAGGTGATGAGAAAACTAATGTGGTAACTGATGAAAAATTAAGTGATGAAATAAATGAAAACGAAAATGAAGAAAAAAATGTTGATGAAAATAATAATGATATAAATGAAAGTGAAGAGGCAACAAATGAAAATAAGGTAGAAACCTTAATGGAATTTAGTGAGGAAGAAACAAAAGATATTTTACTTAATAGTTCTCAAAATGATGAAGTTCTTGATAGTAAGGAAAAAGATTTATTATAATTTAATTTATGTAACACTACTATGCAAACTTTAGTTCAAGTATTATTAACTACTATAAAACTATAAATTATTGTTAAAAACAACTACTATGCAAAAATTAATATGCCCACTTTTTAAGTATGGAAAGGGGGCTTTTTTGTGCCAAAAAGATTTT
>CAYIZE010000031.1:6637-9977 GCA_964367785.1 uncultured Christensenella sp. | reverse complement strand
CCAAAATCTCTTTCAATCACTCCAACCCCTGTGACAAGTGTTTATGGAAGCGTTTACATTCGCCCAATGTGGGTTCTAACTGGTCTTGTGTCTGGCGAGAGCGTCAATTCCTCTGGAGTGCTCTCTGTCGAGAATTTTAACACTTCGGGGCTTAATAATGTCGGGGAATATAATATCATTAAAAACACATTAAAACTAAGCAATAAAAATAACTTTTTAGTTTCAAATTATGCAGTTTCTTTTGTGACAGGCGTCAAATACACTGTCACTCCAAAAACTCTTTATGTTGTTCCCGACGAACTTTCAAAACATTATGGCGACGCCGATACCTCTCTCACCTATCACTTTTCAGGAGTGGAGGGCACTCAAATTCCAAATATTCTTGCAACTCTTGAACGCGAAAATGGTGAAAATGTCGGCAATTACGCCATTTCTCTTTCTGGCGATATCACCGAAACAGACGACATTGAAAGTGGATTTTTTGCTGAAAACTATAACACAGTGTTCACAACAGATGTTTATTATTTCAGTGTAATTCCAAGCGTTTTAAGGGTAACTCCAAACGCAGGGCAAAGCAAAATTTATGGCGACAGCGACCCCACTCTCACTTTCAATGTTAGTGGCACAATTTCTGGCGAAACTCCAGCCTATTTGGGCAGTCTATCTCGCACTTTAGGCGAAGACGCAGGAAACTATCAAATTACATTAGGTTCACTTGAAATTATAGATAACCTCTCGTTTTTAGAAGAAAACTACACGCTTGAAATATCCTCAACAATGGTCTATTTTAACATATTCAGTGGCACAATAACAGACTCCTTTGTCACTAATATCAGCGATAGTTATAATGGTGAACTTCATTTCATAACTCCAACCTCTGGCGACGAATACATAGTGAGATATAGCGAAGTTCAATCAAGAGAAGATGATTTCAATGAGTCAACATCAAGCACGCAAAACATTGGCAAAATAGACTTTGGAACATACTACATTTGTTTTGAATTTTCGAAAGAAAACTTTGCACCAAAATACGAAACAGCGAGGATAACAATTTCTCCAATCAGTTTGAAAGTTATGCCAGATGAGGGTTTGATCAGAATTTATGGCGAAAGTGACAACATAACATATTCTTACAGCGGACAAATTTCAAATGAAACCCCTGCTTTTTTGGGAAGTCTATCTCGAGAGAGTGGCGAAAATGTGGGGGTATATCTCATTTTGCAAGGAACACTAAGCCTTGTTGATAATGAGAACTTTTTAGCAAACAACTACACTCTTGTTTTTGATAATACTGACGAAGTGACATATGAAATTACAAAGAGAACTTTGACAATAACTCCTGACGATGGGCAAAGTAAATTATATGGAAAGAACGACCCAGTTTTAACTCATTCTTCAACGGGTTATGTTTTCAGTGACACTCCAAATTTCACAGGAGAATTATCTCGTGAAAGTGGTGAAAATGTGGGCGAATATGTCATTAATGTCGGCACATTAACTCTCGCAAGCAGTCTTTCTGCCAACTACAATTTTGAATTTGACACCTCACAGCATTATTTTGATATTAATCCTGTGGGAGTGAAGATTAAAATTATCAACTTGAACGATGAATTTGGAAATCCTCTTTTAAACTATTATGGCGAAACAACTTTTGACACTGTTTCATACGAATTCGAAGACGGGACAGAAGTTAATTCTGTCGATGGCGACAGTCTTGAGCTTGAATATCTCTGTTATCAAGATGAAACCACTTTAATCTCACCAACAACGCCTGAAGGGAATTATTATATCACTGCAGAGTCATATAATGAAAATTACAGAGTGTCTGTGAGTGAGGGAAGCACCTACACCATAACATACAGAACATATGTCGTGACTTTTATCATTGAGGAAAATTCCATAATAAGAACTAAAAATATCAAGCATTTTGACTCAGTCGGGACATTGCCAGACGGCATTAATGAAACTCCAACCAAAGTGGGCTACACTTTTAAAAATTGGAAAAAATCAATCGATGACGAGAACTGGACAACAGTTGAAAACATTAAAAATGAAATCATCGAGGGTAACACAAAATTTAAAGCCAATATGGAACTTATCACATACAGAATTTATTATAATATAGACGGCGGAAGCCTTAGTGGCACAGCACAAACATCATTTAATGTGACAACAAACACTTTCTCTCTCATGAACCCAACAAAACTGGGACACACATTTATGGGTTATTATGAGAGCAGTGATTTTTCAGGCACGCAAGTCACCCAAATTGAACAAGGCTCAACAAGAAACTTCACTCTATATGCAAAATGGCAGATTAAATCTTATTCAATTTCTTTGCCTGCTTCAAATGTTGGATATACACTAACCTCAACACCAGATGAGACCTCAATTAATTACGGAAGCGACTACTATTTTGATATCAACCTAATCTCTTCATATAATAAGTCTTATGCAACAATGAAAGTTTGCGTTATTTGGCAATCAAGCGAAGTTGAAGTGGAACTTACTCCACAGCAAATTTCAACAAATGATGACGACGGCGTCAAAAACCGCTATGCAATTTTAGACGTTGCAGACGATTTTGAGATAACAATTTCAGATGTTGTGATAAATGTCTATGCCATTAACTTTATTGCAAATGGAGAAGTGATTGAAACAATTAGTTTGACCCACGGAGGAAGTTTTCTTTTTGAAGATTTCCCTGAAATTCCAGTGAAAGAACATTTCGATGCAACAGACCCTGTTTGGAGCGTCACAACAAATATATTAAACGCCTCGCAAGATCAAAATATCACGGCTATTTACACTCCAAACATATATACAGTCACTTTCATTATGGAGGACGGAAAAGAAATTTCGGTGCAGACAACTTATGGCAGTGCTGTGGATACTTCAGTGCTTGAAGACGAATATAAACTGAATATGTTTGAATATTTTATCTTTGCAAAATCTTTGAATGGAATAAGTTCTGATGAAGCCATTAGGGTGACGATAGTCAGCAACATTCAAACTTTCTATATCATTGTGGCGAGCATTGTTGCTCTCATATTGCTCATAATCATTGCCTCAGTTGTGAAGAAAAAACACAGACACCAAGCCCGCTGGACTGCATATAATAAATTAAGAAGAGAAGAATACGAGGCAAATTTGGAAAGGTTTAAAAACGAAAGCGATCAAAATAATAGAGATAAACCAAAAAATATGTGATAAGATTTAAAACAAACAAACATATTTCAAAAAAAGAACAACTAATAAAGAGTTGTTCTTTTTCTATTAAACAATAAACTTAAAAATCAAACTTAAAAATCAAACTTAAAAATCAAACTTAAAAATCAAA
>CAYIZE010000031.1:0-6537 GCA_964367785.1 uncultured Christensenella sp. | reverse complement strand
AAACTTAAAAATCAAACTTAAAAATCAAACTTAAAAATCAAACTTAAAAATCAAACTTAAAAACCAAACTAATTATTCAAATTTTTCAAGAGACTTTTTAACGAGAGTTTGATATTTGTCTTCCGCTACTTTTTTGCTCTCGTCAAAAAGTTTTTTTGCAAGGTCAGGAGAAATCTTCTCTAAAGCAGTGTATCTACTTTCGCCCTTTAAAAATTCCTCATAATCTTTTGTAGGTTTTCCGCTGTCAAGCATAAAAGGATTTTTGTGTTCGGCAAGATTTCGAGGGTCATAGCGATAGAGGTGCCAATAGCCACTTTCCACCGCTTTTTTTATCTCCTCTTGCGAATAACTCATATTTATTCCGTGATTTATGCAAGGAGAATAGGCAATCACCAAACTTGGGCCGTCGTAACTCTCTGCTTCGCTAAGTGCTTTTACCGATTGATTTAGGTTTGCCCCCAGTCCGATCTGTGCGACATAGACATTTTTGTATGTCATTGCAATCATTCCAAGGTCTTTCTTTGGAGTCCGCTTTCCACTGCTTGCAAATTTTGCTGTTGCAGAAAGTTGAGTTGCTTTTGACATCTGTCCGCCCGTGTTGGAATAAACTTCAGTGTCCAGCACCAAAATGTTCACATTCTCACCGCTTGCAAGAACGTGGTCGAGTCCGCCAAAGCCAATGTCATATGCCCAGCCGTCTCCGCCAATGATGAACACACATTCTTTTGTAAGGCTCTTTTCCTGCGAAGCAAGGGAAGTGTTTTTAAGGAGTGGGGAAATGTTTTTAGCAAGTTCCATGCAAGCCTCTCCATTTTCAAAATTTTCTAGCCAAACCTTTAAGAGAATGACGAGTTCGTCGCCACTATTTTGTTTTTCAATGTATTTAATCACATCATTTTTCAATTTTTCACGTGCTTGCTTTTTGGCAAGGTAGATGCCATAGCCAAACTCTGCATTATCTTCAAATAAACTGCTCGCCCAAGCAGGTCCGTTGCCATCTTTGTCTGTGGCATATGGACAAGTGGGAGCACTGCCTGAATAGATACTGCTACAACCCGTTGCGTTTGCAACAATCAAACGCTTTCCAAAAAGTTGAGAGACAAGTTTGATGTATGGTGTTTCGCCACAACCCGCACACGCTCCAGAAAATTCAAAATATGGCTTGTTGAACTGACTTCCCTTGAGAGTGTTTTCTTTAAAGATTGTCTTTGGATTTTCGATGTCTTTTGCAAATTCATAGTTTTCTTTTTCCTTTTTGGCTAAGTCAACACTGCTTTCCATTGCAAGTGCTTTTCTAATGGCAGGGCAGACTTTAACGCAATTTCCACACCCTGTGCAGTCGGCAACATTAATCTGCATTCTAAAATGATAGCCAGGCACGCCAGTTGCGGGGATTGTGTTAAAAGATGCAGGTGCTAGCGACAAGTCATCATCTTTCACAAGCACAGGGCGAATGGCACCATGTGGACACACAGCCGAACACATATTGCACTGAATACAATTTTCGCTGAGCCACACTGGGCTTTCGATGGAAATTCCACGTTTTTCATATCTAGAAGTGTTTGTTGGAATTATTCCACGAGCATTAAAGCAAGAAACAGGCAAGTCGTCGCCTTTTTTATGCTCAATCACTTTAATGAAATTTTTGTCATAATCGTCGAGGTTTTCAGTCTTTGTTTTTTCATTTTTAAGAGTTAATGAATTTAAATCAATCTCCATAAGATTTTCAGTCGCAGATTTAATCGCTCTAACATTTGCGTCAACAACTTCTTGTCCTTTTCTCGAATAAGATTTTGTCGCAGCGTCTATGAGCATTTTTTCCACCTTATCATATTCAATGATATTTGTTGTCTTGAAAAAACACGCTTGCATAACGACATTTATTCTTTTGCCAAGCCCTGCATCTTCCGCCACCTTGTTTGCGTCAACGATAAATAACTTTGCCTTTCTGTTCTTCAAAACTTCAAAAAATTTGTTTGGCAAAACCTTTATTAATTCCTCTTTATTGTATGGGGAATTTAAGAGGAAAGTGCCGTTCATTTTGAGGTCATCTTCCATATCATATTTTCCAATAAAGTTTATGTTATGGCACGCAACAAAATCAGCGTTTGTGATGAGATAAGGCGAATTTGTGTGATTTTTTCCAAAACGCAAATGTGAGATTGTCACACTGCCTGATTTTTTGGAGTCATATTCAAAATAGCCTTGCACATTGAATTTTGTGTTTGAACCAATGATTTTGATTGAGTTTTTGTTTGCACTCACTGTCCCATCACTGCCCAAGCCATAGAACTTGCAAGAGAAGTTCTCGTCGTTGATGTCAAAGGAATTGTCCATAGAAAGAGAAGTGTGTGTTATATCGTCGTTTATGCCCACTGTAAAGTTGTTTTTAAGTTCGGTTTTAAGGTTATCAAACACTGCTTTCACCATTCGTGGAGTGAATTCTTTTCCCCCTAACCCGAAGCGTCCGCCAACAACCTGAATATTCGTTTTTTTGTTCACAAAAAGGCTTGTCACAACATCTTTATATAATGGTTCGCCTTCTGCACCGCTTTCTTTTGTCCTGTCAAGAACGGCAACCCTTGCAGTTGTTTTTGGCAATTTGCTCAAAAAGTCAACACTAGAAAAGGGGCGATATAAACGCACGCAAAGCACCCCATATTTTGTGCCATTGTTTTTGTTCAAAAATTCCACCGTATCTTTTGCAGTTTCCGCTCCACTGCCCATGAGAACAACCACATCTGTGGCATTTTTGTCGCCATAATAGTCAAACAAACTATATTGTCTGCCAGAAATGCTAAAAAGTGCCTTCATCGAATTTTTAACTGCACTCACAACATTGTCATAATATTTGTTGCTTGACTCTCTGTTTTGAAAATAGATGTCAGGGTTCTGTGCAGTGCCTTGAGCGTGAGGGGTAACACTGGAAAGAGCCCTATTTTTAAAAGCGTCAATTTCCTTTTTAGGCAAAACACTCAGCAAATCTTCATTTGAAATGTCATCAATTTTTTGAATTTCGTGAGATGTTCTAAAGCCGTCGAAGAAGTGCATAAAAGGAACACTGCTCTTAAGAGTGGCGAGATGAGCCACAACTGCCATATCTTGTGTCTCTTGCACATTGTTTGAACAAAGCATTGCAAAACCCGTTCCTCTGCAACTCATCACATCAGCGTGGTCTCCAAAGATGGAAAGAGCGTGTGTCGAAAGCGCCCTTGCCGAAACGTGAAAAACGCAGGGAAGAAGTTCTCCCGCAATTTTATACATATTTGGAATCATAAGAAGAAGTCCCTGACTTGAAGTGAAAGTCGTTGCAAGAGACCCTGCACTCAAAGCACCATGAAGCGCCCCCGAAACTCCTGCTTCCGATTGAAGTTCTGTAATAAGCAACTTTTCTCCAAAAAGATTTTTGACATCTTTTGCTTGCATTTCATCGCAAGTTTCCGCCATTGGAGAAGACGGAGTGATGGGATATATCGCCGCCATTTCCGAGAAAGCATATGCAATGCGAGCAGTGGCAGTGTTTCCGTCAACAGTAATTTTCATTTATTTTATCTCCTTGTTAAACTCTCTTATTAATATTTCTAATATATAATAATGATTTTAGTATGATAACTTTTTTAACAAAAGTCAAATTTCTTTTCTCCTTTTATTTTTTGTGTGTTAAAATGATTTTATGAAAAATAATGAAAAAAATTTTTGTTTAATAATTGAATATATTGGCACAAACTATTTTGGTTTTCAAAGTCAAAAAAATCAAATCACCGTCCAAGAAGTGCTTGAAAGTGCGATTTTTAAAGCACTAAATGAAAAAGTTAATATTGTCGCAAGCGGACGAACAGACGCAGGTGTCCACGCACTCGGTCAGGTGGTGAATTTTCACTCATCTTCCACAATCCCTGCTGAAAAGTTGAAAATTGTCATCAACTTAAAACTTCCAAAAGACATTCAAATTAAAAAGAGTTTTGAAGTAAGCGGGGATTTTAATGCCAGAAAAAGCACAAAGAAAAAGACATATTTATATAAGATTTTCACAGGCGAAGACCTGAGCGTTTTTGATGAAAAGAGAGTGCTTCATTACACCAAAAAATTGAATTTAAAGAAACTCAACAAAAGCGCTGAAATCCTTATAGGCACGCACGATTTTTCTTCTTTTGTGTCAAGTGGAAACACAACAAAAGATTGTGTTAGAACAGTCTATTCCTCTTCTTTCACGAAGTCTGGGAACTATCTTTACTATGAAATCTCAGGCAACGGTTTTTTGTATAATATGGTTAGGATTGTCGTCGGAACATTGTTAGACGTCGGCTCAGGGAAGTTGAGCGAAAGTGAATTTAAAAAAATACTAGAGCAAAAAAATAGAGTTCTTGCAGGCAAAACAGTCCTCCCGCACGGGCTTTATCTCAAAGAAGTTTGTTACTAAATTATTAATTATTTGTTGATATATATTAAATTATATTATAATATAATGTAAAAACTAGGGGAAATTTTATTATGAATTTAAAAAGAAAGTTTCAATTTGCCTATTCAATTTTGCTTATTGTTCTTGGAGTGTATCTTGTAATTGATGCATTCACTTCAATTAGTTTGGTTAATGAGTATAATCAAATAATAGCCTCTCTTAGCGACACAACTTCAGAATATTACCTTGAATTAAAAGCTTTTATAGATGCTATAAACACAACTTTAACTTTTTATTATATGATAGGTGTAACTATTATAATATTAAGTTCTCTTTCTCTTAGAAACAAACCATCTAAAGGCTCTGCAATCTCACAAATGATTCTAATCTCAATCCTATTTTTATATAACATTGGTAATGTTTCCATAATTAATGAATTATTAGATGGCTATTTTAATTTATCATATTTCAATTTTATGAACCTTCTTAGCCTTGCTTCCATTGCTTTTTTGATTACATATCTTTCAATAAAAGATGAGAAAAAAGTGGTAAAAACAGAAATTTTAAGTTCTATAAAAAGCGAAAAAACTAATGATGAAGAACAACACAAAGAAGATCAGAACGAAAAGAGTGAAGTAGAGCAGATTGCAAATACGGATAATATTGAAATTAAAGAGCCGATTGAAAAATCTAAAGGTAATGAAATTTTACCAGATAAAATAAAAATTTTGAAAGAACTTAAAGATATGGGTGAAATTAATGAGGAAGAGTATAAAAAACTTCTTATGAAAGAATTGGCAAAATAAAAAATATCATAGAAATTTTATTGAAAAAATATATTATTTAATTTTTTATCTTTTTTAAACAAAAATAAAAACCTATTTTAATCAAAAAGTCTTGACTTTTGCGTTGAATAGACTTATTATATTGTTTAGCAAAATATGTTTTATCTATTAGCCCAGAGAAAATATGAGATGCAAAATTTTTTAGAAAGTTTGAAGGAGAAAAAATGAAAACTTATATGGCAAAACCTCAAACTGTGGAACAAAAATGGTATATAGTTGATGCAACAAACATTCCTCTCGGAAGAGTGGCAAGTCAAGTGGCAGCAATTTTGAAAGGCAAAAACAAGCCTGAATACACTCCACATGTTGACACGGGGGATTATGTTATTGTTATAAACAGCGACAAAGTTGTGCTCACAGGTAACAAATTAAAAGATAAAAAATATTATCATCACACACTTTTTATTGGCGGACTCAAAGAAGTTGGCTATGACAAATTGATGAAAGAAAGATCCGATTTTGTGATAACTCGTGCTGTGAAAGGTATGTTACCACACAATTCTCTTGGCGCAAAGATGGGCAAAAAACTCAAAGTCTACAAAGACGCAACTCACAACCATGAAGCACAGAAACCTGAACTTATCACTATTAAAGGAGCAAGAGAATAATGGCTGAAGAAGTAAAGAAAACTAAAACTGCTGTAACTGAAGACAAAAAAGTAACAGTTAAGAAAACAGCACCAAAGGTTGAAAAGGCTGTCAAAGCAGAACCAAAGTTGGAGAAAGCCCCAAAGACTGCTAAGGCAAAGAAAGTTGAAGAGACTGAAAACACTGTGAAAGCAGAGAAAGTTGAAGTTTCTACAAAAAAGGCTAAAACTGCTAAAAAAGGCAATCCAAATCTTTATATTGCAACAGGAAGAAGAAAAAATGCAGTTGCAAGAGTGAGATTAATCGCAGGCGGAACAGGCAAAATCACAGTCAACGGACATGATATGGAAGACTACTTTATGCTTGACACTTTGAAACTTATTGTTCGTCAACCTCTAAAACTTACTGACACAAATGATAAATATGATGTGAAAGTGAATGTTTTTGGTGGCGGATACACAGGACAAACGGGTGCAATTAGACACGGAATTTCCAGAGCACTTGTGAAAGAGAGCGAGACTTATAAAGCCGAACTCAAAAAAGCAGGGTTCTTGTCAAGAGATTCAAGAATGAAAGAAAGAAAGAAATATGGACTCAAAAAAGCAAGAAAAGCACCACAATTCTCAAAAAGATAATTATTTTAAAAAACATCACATTTTTGTGGTGTTTTTTTTATGCTCTAAATAATTTTTGCCCTGATTTATAA
>CAYIZE010000030.1:4461-10367 GCA_964367785.1 uncultured Christensenella sp. | reverse complement strand
CAATAAAATCAACTATAAAATCAACTATAAACTTAATAATAAAATCAACTAAAAAATTAACTAATAATAAATATAAAAAGAAAAAAAATCACAGGAGAAAATGTTTTGGAAAATAAAAAGCAAAAAGTCTGCTTAATAAACCTTGGTTGCAAGGTTAATCAATATGAAATCGACGGCATAATTGGCTCTCTTCAAGGCGACTATGAAATCTGCACAAAACTTGAAAAAGCCGATATATATATTGTGAACACTTGTGCTGTCACGCAGGAAGCGGAGCGAAAAAGCAGGCAAATTATCGCTAAAATATTAAAGCAAAATAGTGATGCCAAAATCTATGTGTGCGGTTGTGCAAGTGAGCATAACGGCGAGCAATTTTTGAAAAATGAACAAGTTCAGTGTGTCATCGGCACATATAACAAAGGAAAAATTAAAGATTATTTCGGCGAAAAAGGAAATTTGACGCAAGAGATTTCAAAAGAATATGAAGATAATTTTCTTGCCACAAACGTGAGAACTCGGGGATATGTTAAAATTCAAGACGGGTGCAACAACTTTTGCTCCTATTGTATCATTCCATATCTTCGTGGAAGAAGCCGTTCCCGCGCACTACACAGTATTGTCACAGAAGCCACACTTCTTGCCAAAGATTGTAAGGAAATTGTCATAACAGGCATAAACATTAGTGACTATAAAATCGACGGCAAACTCGCTCTTTCAGAAGTTCTTTTGGCTCTCAAAAATTTGCCTTCTCGTGTCCGTTTGGGCTCGCTTGAAGTGAATGTCATTTCAAAAGATTTCTTGGAAAAGGCAAAGAGTATTGAAAACTTTTGCCCTCAATTTCATCTTTCACTTCAAAGCGGAAGCGACAAAGTTCTAAAAGAAATGAACAGACACTACACCACCAAAGATTACTTTGAAAAAGTGGAACTTATAAGAAAGTATTTCCCGCTTGCAGGGATTACCACCGACATTATCGTCGGCTATCCCACTGAAACAGATGAGGATTTTGATGAGACTATGTCGTTTGTTAAAAAGGTGTCGTTCAGTTCTGTTCATTATTTTAGCTATTCTTCTCGAGAAGGGACTCGTGCGGGAAAACTCCCCCAACTAAACGGCACAATTAAAAAAGAACGGGAAGAAAAACTAAAAATAGTCGCCGAGAAATGTAAAAGAAATTATCTTGAAAAAATGCTCAGTAAAAATGTGGAGGTTCTTGTGGAGCAAAAAGTGGGAGATTATTACGAGGGTTTATCGAGGGAATATGTGAGGTGTTATTTAACTTCAAAAGAAGATTTGTCGGGCAAAATTGTGAAAGGTAGAGCAGAAAAATTATTTAAAGACGGAATTTTTGTGGAAGAAATTGTTTGACAAATTATAAAAATTATGTATAATTATCATAACTTAAGCGTTTGAGGAGGTGATAATATGTCAACAGTTAAAGTAGGCGAGAATGAGAGTTTGGAAAGTGCACTCAAACGTTTTAAACGAAAATGCCAAAAAGACGGTATCATTGGCGACATCAGAAAGAAAGAAGCATATGAAAAACCATCTATTGCCAAAAAGAAAAAGTCTATAAACGCAAGAAAGAAAAAATTTAAGTAAAATTTTATTTTCAAAATTTAAGCACCTTTAATCGGGTGTTTTTTTTGTCTAAAAATGTAGAAATATATGTTTTGTTTTTCGTCAAAATAAGTCATTATTCTATCTTTTTTTTATTTGTCAAAACTCTTTACATATTTATAATTAATGATGTTATGATTAATTTTTTAAAGGAGTTGTCATTATGCTAAATAATGAAAAACATTCAAGCAACATATGCACACTTGCTAAAATTGCAAAAGAAAGATTAAAGAAAAACAACTATACGAACGATTACAAAAGTCCCGCGATAAACAATGCTGTCTGTATTGCAAACTATATCTGTCAGCAAAAACATAACCAGGAATGTAGACCTCATATGGACGAAAAAAAGAGAACTTATGACGAGGAATTATATCAAAAAGTATGTGAGATGATTGAAAATGACAATATGCAAAACCCAATTTCTTGTTTGATAGATAAAGAATTATTTTCGTCGCTTGATGTGGAAGCAAAACAATATTACATCAACTATCTTTCTCAGAAGTTTAAATTTTTGAAGAATAAATACTATAAGGAGCATGTCGCAAGTTTATCAATGTAATATTTTCATTTTTAAAGGTAAAATTGATATTTTCTAAGAAATTAAAAAAAATTAAAAAGATATTGTAGAAATAAAAAAAATAAATAATTTAATCACAAATTTTACCATAATTTTAATTGAAAAAATGCCTCACTTTGTGCTATAATATTGATTATGGAAAAAATTGATTTAGCACAACTTAACCCCTCACAACAATCCGCCTTAGAGAAAATTGACGGCGCAATTATGGTGCTTGCAGGGGCAGGCAGTGGCAAAACACGCCTCATCACCTATCGCATCGCTCACCTTATAAAAAATCTTGGAGTGTCGCCTGAAAATATCTTGGCAATCACTTTCACAAATAAGGCTTCAAACGAAATGAAAACTCGTCTTTTTTCGCTTGTTGGAAACGAAGCAGAAGACATTTGGATATCCACTTTTCACTCTATGTGTGTCCGCATTTTACGCAGGCACATTTCGAGTCTAAAATCCACAAACGGCACAAATTCAAATTTTGACAGCAATTTTTCAATTTACACGGAAACTGAAAAAGACAGATCAATCAAAAATGTTTTGAAGAGTCTTAATATTGAAAAAGATAATTTTGCAGGGAAAGTGGGCTTTCACATTTCTCGTGCCAAAAACGGCAACTTGTCACCTTGGGACTATCAAAAACAAAATTTGGACATTCCCGACATTGACGACATAACAAAAGCCTATTCTGCCTATCAAAGTTTTCTTGCGAGCAATAATGCCCTTGATTTTGATGACCTGCTCACCAAAACATACAAACTTTTTGTGGAATTTCCCGAGATTTTAAAACGCTATCAAAACAAGTTTATGTATATCCACATCGACGAATTTCAAGACACAAATCACATTCAATATGAGATTTCAAGGCTTCTCGCGGGCGAACATAAAAACATTTTCGTCGTGGGAGACGAGGATCAATGCATCTATTCATGGAGGGGAGCAAACATCAAAAATCTTCTTGATTTTAAGAAAGATTTTCAGAATTTTAATTTATATCGTTTGGAGCAAAACTATCGCTCCACAAAACAAATCTTAAACCTTGCCAACAAATTGATTAAAAACAATCAACTTAGGAATGAAAAGACACTTTGGACAGATAATGACATTGGGCTGAAAGGGCAATATTACAACGGACAAAGCGAGTTTGATGAGGCAGAATTTGTGGCAATTCAAATCAAAAATCTTGTGAAAGACCATGGATATAGTTACAGTGACTTTGCCGTTTTGTCGAGGCTCAACGCAATGTCTGCTCCACTTGAGGAAAAATTTTTGAACTACAACATTCCATACAGAGTTTTTGGGGGTAACAAATTTTTTGACAGAGTTGAGATTAAGATTTTAACAAGTTATCTCAAAATGCTCACAAACCCATATGACTCCACTTCCTTTTCACGAATTATCAATTTCCCAAAACGAGGCATTGGAGAAGCAACCATAACCTCCATTTTGAAACTTAGTGAATTTCACAACACAACGCCCTATAATCTCATCTTAAACTCCGATGAATATATGCTAGATGCTACCCTTGACAGGAAAATTAAACCCTTTAAAGACGTTGTTAAAAAGTTAGATGACGACTATCAAAACCTTGCGGGCTATGATTTCATTAAGTCGCTTGTGAAGACAATAGACTTCAAAAAGATTTACTTCACAGACTCCGAAGAGGATATGTCAAGGCTTCTTAACATCGACAATTTTCTTGTTATGTCACAAGAATATTTCAAAAATAATCCAAAAAGCAGTGTTAGCGAATTTTTGCAATCAATCACTCTTGTCACAGATATGGACTCTTATGACGACACTGCAAAAACTGTCACTTTGGCAACCGTGCATGCAGTGAAAGGTTTGGAGTTTAGATGCGTGTTCATCGTTGGGCTTGAAGAGCGACTTTTCCCAATTATGCGAATGAACTCCTCATCAAACGATATGGAAGAGGAACGCAGACTAATGTTTGTGGCAATCACTCGTGCCAAAGAAAGGCTTTACATCACAAATTCAAAATCCCGTTTTGTCTATGGGAAAAGAGACTATCTCCTCCCCTCACGATTTTTAGTGGAATGTGGCATTGTGGAAGAAAAGAAAAAAGATTTTTTCACTCAACCTATCGAGTCAAGTTTTTCTTCATATCAGGCTGCCAGTTCAAGTTTTTCAAGTTTTTCAAAAAAGAGTTTTGCTCTTAATAAAAATGACAACATTAAAGACGCTTCAAACAACGTTTTGTCCAGAAAATATGCAGTTGGAGTGAAGGTTTTTCACCCAAAGTTTGGCGAAGGAGTAATTTCGAGCAATCAGGGCATTGCAGTCACAAAATGTGTCAGCATAAACTTTGCAGATTTTGGAATAAAAACGCTTTCTGTGGAATATGCGCCAATAACATTAGTTGAGGAGAAAAATTAGTGGAAAGAAAGGAAAGTAGGCAAGAGTATCTCGTTAGGATACTAAACGAATACGCCTACAAATATTATGTCTTAGAAAGTCCCATTGTCGCCGACTATGATTATGACAAACTATATGACGAACTCCTTGAAATTGAAAACAAAACTGGAGTTGTTTTGCCCTCGTCACCCACTCGGCGTGTTGGGGGAGATATCCTTGAAGGTTTTCAAAAAGTGGAGCATAAAGTTCAACTTTACAGTTTGAACAAGTGCAATGATGTCGCTGGGATTGAAAAGTTTTTGAGCGATGTTAAAGCCGTTGTTCCAAATCCGAAGTTTACATTGGAATATAAATTTGACGGACTGCGAATAATTGCAAGATATGAGGGCGGGCTCCTCGTTCAAGCCTCCACCCGTGGAAACGGACTCTTTGGCGAAGATGTGACGGAGCAAGTTAAGACAATAAAATCTGTCCCGCTTGAAATTGAATATAAGGGCGAAGTGACTTTAGCAGGCGAGGGAATAACAACCCTTTTAAACCTTGAGAAATATAATAAAACAGCAAAAGACAAACTCAAAAATGCAAGAAACGCGGTGGCTGGTGCGATAAGAAACCTCGACCCAAAAGTGACAGCAAAGAGAAATCTTGACGTTGTTTTCTATGACATTTTGTCCACAGACAACTCAGCAATCAAAACGCAAGTCGATGTTCAAAACTTTTTAAATGAAAACAAATTTTTAACAGGCAAACTCTTTAAACTTTGCTCCACTTTAGAAGAAATCACCAAAATTGCAGCAGAAGTCGATAAAGTTAGGACGAGCCTTGACATTTTGATCGACGGACTTGTCCTCAAACTTAACAACTTAAAAGACAGGGAAGAACTCGGCTTCACAGCAAAATTTCCAAAGTGGGCGATTGCCTATAAATTTGCTCCTGTCGAACTCACAAGCCTTTTAAAACAAGTTATTTGGAATGTCGGCAGAACGGGAAAAGTTACACCCACAGCAGTCATTGACGGGGTGGAACTTGCGGGAGCAACAGTTACGCGGGCAACGCTAAACAACTATGAAGACATAATGAGGAAAAAGTTGAAACTAAACAGCCTTGTGTTTGTGAGAAGAAGCAATGAAGTTATCCCCGAAATTCTAGGGCTTGCACACGATAATGACGACTCAAAAGAGATTGAAAAGCCCACTTTTTGCCCATCTTGCAAAAGCAGTCTTGTTGAAGTTGGGCCAAATCTTTTTTGCGAAAATCCAATTTGCAAAGACAAAGTTGTCGCCAAGTTGTCCTATTTTGCCACGAGAAATTGTATGGATATTGAGGGACTCAGCGA
>CAYIZE010000030.1:0-4361 GCA_964367785.1 uncultured Christensenella sp. | reverse complement strand
AGTTTTGATGAACTCATTGAAGTTAAAGACATCGGCGACATTGTGGCACAAAGCATCGTGGACTTTTTTAAAGACGAAAAAAATATTTCTGAAATTGAAAAACTCAAAAGTTTGGGAGTGAAAATCCTCGAACAAGAGAAAACTATTGTTGATAAAGAAAACTTTTTCTTTAACAAAAAATTTGTCTTAACAGGCACTCTTGAGAAGTTTAAACGCACTGAGGTCACTGAAATAATTGAAAGTTTTGGTGGAAGTGTTGTTGGAAGTGTGTCTAAAAACACCGACTTTGTCCTTGCTGGGGCAGACGCTGGCAGTAAACTTGAAAAAGCAAAACAGTTGAATGTTGCAGTTCTTTCAGAAATCGAATTTGTTAGCCACATTTGAACTAAAAAACCTCATCTAAAAATCGTTGCAAAGTCATATTAAACTTGATAGACTTTCAAAAAACCAAACTTGTTGACTAAAATTCACAACAAATTTTAAGTAAAAGAATAAAAAATATAATTCAAAGGCACAAGATTTTTCACTTAAAGGGTTATAATTTGCCATTAAATAAATAAAAATTAATATCTAAACAAGTAGATTATTCTTGCAAAAGTGCGTTTTGTGTGCTAGAATACGAGATAGCGAAAAACAAAAAGGAAGTAGTTTTATTATGATGATCGAACCACCTATCGAAGAATTGAAGAAAAAGGTTGGAAACGAATATATTCTCACCAATCTCGTTGCTAAACGAGCAAAAGAACTTGAAAAAGAGATTCCAGAAGTTATTGAGAATTCTCCTGAAAAGTCAATTTCTTTGGCATGCAGAGAAGTCTATTCAAACAAAATTATTGCCTCAAAGATTGGCGAAGAAACAGAAAAGTAAGCAATAAAGGAAGAGTAATGATAGCCGAAGTTATAGTTAATGTGGAGTCTAAAATTGCAGGCAAGCCTTTTGACTATGTTGTTCCAAACGAAATGAAAGTCACTGTTGGAGAAAGAGTTTTCGTCCCGTTTGGGAACAGAAAAGTTGACGGATTTGTTGTGAACATAAAAGAAACTTCTAATTACGACCCCGCAAAATTGAAAGAAATTATTAGAGTTGAAGACAAACAGCCTTTACTATCTGAAAATATGGTGAAGGTTTGTTTTTTTATGCAAAAGAAATTTTATATAAGAATGGGCGACGCCATAAAACTTTTTCTTCCACCATTTTCAAAAAGCGGAAAAGTGAAAGCAAAGATGACGGAGTATGTGAAACTCAATGTAAACACGCTTCCAGAACTTTCAAAATCAGCCAAAAAACAACTCGAAATTCTACTTTTTTTGAAAGAAAATGGCGAGACAAAACAAAGCGAAATATCATTAAAGTTTGGGCTTTCATCTCTTAAATCTTTAATCGAAAAAGGATTTGTGACAAAATATTCCTTGCACGAAAACAGAACGCCCGAGAACAAATTTAGAGTTGAAAAAAAAGACATTGTCCTAAATTCTCAACAAAACGAAGCCATAGACACCATCACCAAAAGCAAATATCAAACATTTCTTCTTCACGGAGTCACGGGAAGTGGCAAGACAGAAGTGTATATAAATTGCATTCAAGACGCACTCAAAAAGGGCAAGACTGCCATTATGCTTGTGCCAGAAATATCCCTCACTCCTCAAATGTTTGCAAGGTTTAAAAATGCGTTTGGCGACACTGTTGCCATTTTGCACAGTTCTCTGTCACAAGGTGAGCGATTTGACGAATGGAACAGGCTTAAAGAGGGTAAGGCGAAGATTGCCATTGGCGCGCGCTCCTGCATATTTGCTCCGCTTGAAAATGTTGGAGTTATTGTCATCGACGAGGAGCATGACGGCAGTTATTACAGCGAAAGCAACCCTCGCTATCACACTCACGAAGTGGCAAGATATATTGCATATCTAAATAATTGCCCGCTCATTTTGGGCAGTGCCACACCAAGTGTGGAGAGTTTTTATCTTGCAAAATCAGGGGAGTATCGAATTATCCGCCTCACAAACAGAGCTAATGAAAAAGATTTGCCTGCCATTGAGATTGTGGATATGTTAAGCGAGATTAGGTCTGGTAACACAGGAGTTTTCTCACGAAAATTTTTAAGCGAACTTGAAAGTTGCATTAAGTCTAGTCATCAGGCAATGATTTTCATAAATAGGCGAGGGTTTTCCTCTTTTGTTATGTGCAGGGAATGTGGTTATGTGCCAAAATGTGAGGATTGTGATGTGTCGCTTGTCTTTCACAAAGAGGACAATATGCTCAAATGTCACTATTGCAACAAGCGTTATAAAGCACTCACCACCTGTCCAAAGTGTGGCAGTCCGTCCATTCGATTTGGTGCAGTTGGCACTCAGCGAGTGGTGGAAGAACTCAAAAAAATGTTTAATGTCCCCATTTTCAGACTCGACAACGACTCCACTCAAAACAAGAATTCCTACATCGACATTCTCGAAAATTTCAATCACACTTCTCCCTCCATTTTGGTGGGAACGCAGATGATTGCAAAGGGTCACGACTTTAATAATGTCACTCTGGTGGGAATTGTTGACGCAGATGTAAGCCTTAATTTCAGCGACTATCGTGCCATTGAACGCACCTTTTCGCTCATCACCCAAGTGTCGGGGAGAGCAGGGCGGAGCGAAAGTGAGGGCAAGGTTATCTTGCAGACATACTATCCAAAGCATTTTGCCTATCGCTGTGCCAGCACATACGACTATGGCGCATTTTTCAAAAAGGAAATCTCACTTCGTGAAGTGTCGCATTTCCCGCCGTTTGTTAATCTTCTCAGGGTTCTTGTTATGAGCGAAACAGAGCAAAAAGCCGAGGAAGAGACTTTTGAAATCTTCACTAAAATAAAAGAACTTAAAGAAAAATATAGCAGTGACTTTGTCTATCTTTCAGCAATGAAATGCCCCAGAAAGCGAATTGAAAAGAAGTTCCGCTTTCAAATTATGATAAGGATTGTGAAGAGAAGTGAAAGCGTTCTAATTCCCAAAATTTATGAAATCTGCGACACGATGACGAGAAACGGAGTGTCTGTTTTTGTGGAAAACGACCCGCAAAATTTAAGCTAGGAAAATATAGCATTTTTAATTTTTTTGTGATAAAATATTTTTATTAAAGAGAAAAATTAGAAAATATATAAAACAAAAGAAAAAAAAAAGAAAAAAAGGAAAAATTATGTCAACATTAAAAATTTTAACATTTGAAAACGAAATTCTTCACAAAGTTTGTAAGCCAGTCGTCCGTTTTGACGAAAATCTATGGAACTTGCTTGACGATATGAAACAAACTCTTTTGTCCAAAGAAGGTGCAGGGCTTGCCGCTCCACAAGTGGGAGTTTTAAAACGCGTGTTTATTATTTATGTGAACAACGACTTTTTTGAAGTTGTGAACCCAAAAATTATAAAGACAAGCGGAACTCAATGCGAGCAAGAGGGTTGCTTAAGCATTCCGGGGAAATATGCCAAAGTCACGCGTCCAAAGTTTGTCATAGTCGAATTTGTGGACAGATTTGGCAACAAAATAACCCTTTCGGGAAATGACTTTTTGGCACGTGCCATTTGTCATGAAAACGACCATTTAAATGGCATTTTATACACTGATTTATTAAAGGGAAAGAAAGAATGAAAGTTGCCTTTTTAGGTTCTAGCGATTTTTCGCTGGTTGTTCTTAAAAAACTGCTTGAGAGCGAGCATTCAGTTGCCTGCGTTGTCACTAACTTAGATAGCGAAAGTGGCAGAGGGCAAAAAGTAAGTTGCTGTCCTGTCAAAGTTTTTGCTATTAAAAACAACATTCCTGTCTTGCAGTTTAAAAGCATAAGTAAAGAGGGGTTTGATGCAGTCAAAGCCTTTTCACCAGACGTGCTTGTGACCGCCAGTTTTGGGCAGATTTTGAGGCAAAACATTTTAAACTTAGCCCCATTTGGGGTGATTAATGTCCACGCGTCACTTCTTCCTAAATATCGTGGCAGTTGCCCGATAAATTGGGCTATTATAAACGGTGAAGAAAAGACGGGAGTCACCATTATGAAGACTGCTCTCGGGCTGGACACTGGAGATATGATTTCAAAATGTGAACTATCCATTTTAAAAGACGAAAACGTGGAAGAATTGTCCGCAAGACTAGCCTCGCTCGGTGGCGAACTTTTGGTTGAGACTCTTTCAAAACTTGAAAAAAACGAAGTGACTTTTATTCATCAAAAAGAAGAAGATTCAACATATTATCCAATGCTTAGTAAGGAAATGGGGAAGATAGATTTTTCAAAAAACGCCTCTCAAATAGAGAACTTTGTGAGAGGGTTGAACCCTTGGCCAGTGGCTTTTGTGGAAGTGAATTCTGAAAAACTCAAAGTGTTTAAGAC
>CAYIZE010000029.1:0-10426 GCA_964367785.1 uncultured Christensenella sp. | reverse complement strand
GCTTCCGCTTCGCTTTCAAAATCGTCATACGAAACACAATAGGCATTATAGGAAGATTTTTCAATTTTATCGACCAAAAACAGGCTTTTTTCACTAGTTATTAAAGAGGAAAAAATGTCTGAGATGTTAACAATTAAGAGAAAAAATAGCAAAATTCCAACAAAAACAAACAGAAATGAAAGTTTTTTTCCATTTTTTGCAAAGAAATGCCTTTTTAATCTCCATTTTTTCAAAATTGTTGTCACTAAATCTTGAAAACCACCTTTTAAAGCAATTAAACTAACAATAGTCGTGATGAGAAACATATTTTAGTTATATCTAATGGCTATAATAAAAAATTATAGTCAAAGACTTTAATAATTTTTATGTTTTAAAAGAAATCAATATGAATTTAAAAGGAAAGAAAAAATGAACTATAAACCTATTTTTGACAGGGTACTTGCCGTGGAAGTGGAAAAAAATAAGATGACAGAAAGCGGGATTGCCCTTTCAAGTCAAAACGAGAGTGTGAAAAAAGCGGAAATAATCGCCGTTGGTGAGGGAATTTTTGAGGAGGGGGTTTTTGTGGAAATGAAAGTTAAAGTCGGCGACAAAATTCTCTTCGAAGAGCATTGCTCTGTTCCCTTTCTTGAGGGAGGTAAAAAATTTCTGCTCATAAAACAAACAGACATCTTGGCTGTGGAAAAGAAAATATAGGTTAATTTTTAAATTTAATTTTTAGGTTTGTATTTATAGATTAAAGTTTAATTTAAAATTAAAAATTCTTTTACATAAAAAATAAAATTAAGTGTAATAAAAAAAGGAAAAAATATGAAAAAATATATTGAAGGCGACCTTGCTAAAAACAAAATTATGGCGGGTGTGGATAAACTTGCAAATCTTGTGAAAGTCACTTTGGGACCCAAAGGAAAAAATGTTGTGCTTGACAGAAAGTTCGCAACTCCGCTCATCACAAATGACGGGATAACAATTATAAGAGAGTTTGAACTGGAAGATGATTACGAAAATATTGGCGTGAAACTTGTTAAAGAAGTGAGTCAAAAAACAAACGATGTCGCAGGTGATGGCACGACAACCGCAATCGTTTTGGCACAGAAAATGTTAAAAGAAGGGTTAAAACATTGTCTTAATGGTGTTAGTCCTATTCTTTTGAACAAAGGAATTTCTCGCGCCACAGACGAAGCCATAAATATTTTAAAGTCACTTGCAAGACCCATCAAAAATGCCGAACAAATAAAAAATATTGCCACCATTTCCTCGCAAGATGAGAGCGTTGGGAACTTGATTTCAAATGCCTATTCTCGTCTTTCAAAGACGGCAAACATTTCTTTGCAAGACAGCAAGACCGCTCAAACAGAACTTGTTTTTCAAGAAGGAATGACACTGCAAAACGGCTTTTTGTCACCCTATCTTTGCACAAATCCTGACAAAGGACTTTGCGAATTTAATGATGCATTTCTTCTTCTCGTCAGCCAAAAAATCTCCACATTCACAGAAGTTCTTCCCCTTCTTGAGCAGATAGTCCACACTGCAAAACCACTTCTTATCATCTGCGACGACATAGAGGAAGACGCTCTTTCTGGCATTGTTCTCAACAAAATGCGTGGGGCGTTTAATGTGTGTGTTGTCCGTGCTCCTTTTTATGGCGAAAAGAAACTTGCCGTGCTTCAAGACATTGCCTGCGTGACGGGTTCAAAAGTTTTTTCAAATGCAAGCGATAAATCACTTCAAGATATATCATTAAGTGATTTGAGTGAGATAAAATATGCAAAAATCACAAAGGACACGACCACATTAATTTCAAAAAACACTTCAAAAAAGGACCTTGAAGAAAGGCAAAAAGTAATTGAAGCACAGATTGAATCTTGTGATGTCGACTATGACAAAGAGCAACTTAGGCTTAGACTTTCAAATCTTTCGGGTTCTGTCGCCACAATTCTCGTTGGAGCAAACACCGACGTAGAGCAAAAAGAAAAGAAACTTAGGATTGAAGACGCACTTTCCTCCACGACTTCTGCCCTCGAACTTGGAATTGTCGCAGGCGGTGGCATTGCGCTTTTTAACACCGCAAAAATACTTAAAAAGCACTCAAAAAAACTATCTCCCGAGGAAAAATTAGGTTTCGAAGTTGTTTCGTCGACACTTGAAGAACCTCTCAAACAAATCCTCATTAATGCAAGCCTTGAAAGTGGAGTGATTGCAAACAAAATAGCCAGCAAAAACTTAAAAACATATGGATATGACGCCCTCTCAAACAAATTTTGCGATATGATTGAACGTGGCATAATTGATCCTGCCAAAGTGCCGATTTCAGCACTTGCAAACGCCACGAGTGTCGTGACAACTATGCTCACAACGCATGCCCTCATAACAGATGTCGACCAAAAAAATTAATGATTATTTTTTAGAATAATATTATTTTAGAAGTGTTAATTATTTATATAAAAACTGTTTCTCTTGGCAAGATAGTTCAATAAAGTTGATTAATTTTATAAAAATTTGTGAAGAAAATGTAAGAAGAAAAAGGAGAAAGAAAAGGAGAAAGAAAAGGAGAAGTGCAGTTCGCATTTCTTTTTTTTATTATAATACTAAATATTTTTTAGATTTTAAAAGTTTTTAAACTCATCAAACATATAGTTATAAAAATTACATGTATTGTTCAAGGTTAAATTTGTTCCAAGGGGCAATGTCTGCTGGAGGGATAACTCTGAAAGTCATTCTTTGGTGATTCACAGGGTGGTCGAATTTTATTTGAACTGCCCACAGAGCAAGATTTCCTTTTTTAGGCTCTTTCCCATATTTTTGGTCAAAGCACACAGGGCAACCAATGCCTGCAAGTTGCACTCTAATTTGGTGACTTCTCCCTGTTATAAGGTTGATTTTAACAAGCGAAACATTATCCACATTTTCAAGAACTTGATAGTCTAAAATTGCCTCTTTCGCACCATCTTCATATTGCGGACAAATTTTCACAATATTATTTTTTTCGTCTTTTTTCAAGAAATTTGTCAGTCTGCATTGCCTAAGTCGAGGCACTCCTTCCACAACGGCAAAATATGTTTTTTCAACTGTCTTGTCAACAATTTGCTTTGATAGTCTTTCTGCACTTTTAGAAGTTTTAGCAAACACCATCACTCCGCCGGTTGGTCTGTCAAGTCTATGAACCAAACCTAAAAAAGCATTGCCTGTTTTGGAGTATTTTTCCACCAAATATTTTTTGATTTTGCTCAAAAAATCCTCGTCCTTACTATCGTCAAGTTGAACGGGAATATTCTGCGGTTTAACCGCCACAATCACCTGATTATCTTCAAAAATTATATCACACATTTTTTTCTTCTCCCTATCTCACATATGCCAATTTATCGATATTATCTCTCGTTTTTTAGATTTTTCATTCAAAAATCTCTTTGCAATTTTGAAAATTAAAGCTATTAAATTTATTTCTCAAAAAATGCAAATTCCACTGCAACCGCAAGGAAGCACAATCTTTTCTTTGGTCATTATTCCCACTTCATCGCATTCAATTCTATCATATTTTTTACTTTCAAGTGTTCTAAAAAGCAAATTTTTTATGACTGTTGGTTGAAGCCCTGTGGTGTAACTGTTAATCAAAAAAAATAGTGGTTTTGGGCTTAAAAGTTTCACGCAAAGGCTAACAAGTTCAAAAATATTATCCTCAATCTTCCACATTTCGCCCGAAGTTCCTCTGCCATAACTTGGAGGATCCATAATGATTGCGTCATATGTGTTTCCCCTTCGAATTTCCTTTTCCACGAACTTTTTGCAATCATCGACAATGTATCTCACAGGACTCCCAACAAGTTTTGACAAACTTATATTTTCTTTAGCAACCTCCACCATATTTTTGGCGCTGTCCACATGTGTCACTTCTGCTCCTGCACTTGTGCAAGCAACGGTTGCTCCGCCAGTGTATGCAAAAAGGTTTAAAATCTTAATCTTTCTATCTGGGTTTTTAGTTTTCTCGCTTTCAATGATTTCAATCATTTCAGCCCAATTCACTGCTTGCTCTGGGAAAAGCCCTGTGTGCTTAAATCCCATTGGCTTAACTTGAAAACGTAGTTTTCTCCACTTGACGACCCAATGGTCAGGCATAGGCTTTATCACCTCCCAACTTCCCCCACCATTCAGTCGGTTATATTTAGCATTTAAGCCTTTATATGTGTCAAGTAGTGTGTTTGCAGGCCATATGACTTGTGGGTCGGGACGCAACAAAATAATGTCTTTCCAACGCTCCAGTTTCATCTTGTCACCTGTTGCAATCACCTCAAAATCTTCCCACTCATCATTAAATTTCATAGTCAAACCCTTTTATATAATTATAATTTAGCTTATTTTATTGCAAACTGAAGGTTATTTATTTTAAAAATCAAACTTGTTTGTTATTTTTGAATTCTTTTCAGTTTTAAAATGACATTTTCGTCGCCCACTTCAACTTCTTTTTCAATGTCAGGAGAGGAAATTCCGCCGTTCAATTCTTTAACAAGAACCTCTTGTTTTATCTTGTCGCCAAATTTTTTAGTGATGGACTTAATGAAGTCTGAAACGCTCACGATGTCCATTTCAATTCTGTCATCAATGTTGAAATCTGCTTCTTTTCTAAGAAGTTGTGCAGTTCTCACAAGCTCACGATAGGCACCTTCTAACACTAATTCTTTGTCAAGAGTGGTGTCTAAAACTAAAGTGACATTGTTGTCGGTTGAGATGACAAACTCGTCTTTTGCTTTGTAATTTAAAATGAAAAGGCTGTTGTCAAGTTTACCAAAATTTAAAGCATTCACTTTTTCATTTTTATAATCTTCAACAAGTTTATTCATATCTTCGGCATTTGCATTTTGCAAAAGGTCTTTTAATTTTTGAACTTCACCTTTAAGGACTGCCCCTGCAGTTTTAAAGTTTATGCTCAAATATGGGACATTGAATTTGTCGGTGTTTTTCTCATAATCAATTTCTTTGACATTAAGTTCATCTTTCACAACGTCTTCAAAGTTACGCACTGCTTTTTCCGTTTTATCGTCGCAAACGATGAAAAGTGTTCTTAGTGGCTGTTTAATTTTAAGCGATTTTTCATTCCTCAAACGAAGTGCTGTGGCAATGATATTTCGAACTAAAGTCACATCTTCCACAACTGAGCTTAACTCAACTTCTTTTTCAAGCATTGGGAAACCGCCTAGCATAACGCTTATCTCTGCGTTTTTTTCAGTTTGCCTGATTAAATTCTGCCAGATGTGTTCTGTCATAAAAGGAATGATAGGCGCCATAATCTGCGTCAAAGTTTTAATCGCTTTATATAGGCAGGCATATGCCGTCATTTGGTCGTTTTTATCGTCGCTTTTCCAAAATCTTTTTCTATTCACTCTGATATAAAAATTTGTGATCTCGTCCACAATTTCTTCAAAATCTTTCACAACAAGGAAACTCTTTTCTTCCTTATAATTTTCGTCGCTGTCTTGAATAAATTTATTCAGTTTTTGAATGAGCCATTTGTCCGTTGGGCAAAGGTTTTTATAGTCAATTTTAAAATTCTCAACATCAGGATTGTCTAAAAATGCATAGGTGTTATAGAAAATGTAGGCATTCCAAAAGTTCATCAATTTTCGTCTTGCTTCCGCTGTGAGAGAAAGTCCAAAACGCATATCATTTGTGATTGAAGCCCCGCCATAGAGGTATCGAATTGGGTCTGCTCCCACTTTGTCGGCAACAACGTCGCTGTCCATTGAATTGCCACCGCTTTTGTGGAATTCGTTTCCATTTTCGTCTTTAACATATTGATGTGTCACGACTTTAGTGTAAGGGGCACGTCCCTCTAAAACAACGCTCATCACAAGCATTGAATAGAACCAAAGTTTGAGTTGCTCCACCATCTCGCAAACATATTCACTTGGGAAATTATTCTTGAAAAACTCTTTGTCTTCAAAATATTTCTTTGTCGAAAAAGGAGTGATACCAGCATCAAGCCAACAATCGCCGACTTCCTTAACTCTCTCCACTGTCTCGCCACAATTTGGACATTTAATCTTAACATTATCAATCCAAGGTCTGTGAAGATGTGGAATTTTTGAAATCTCTTCTGGATTTACTGCCACTTTTGAGAGTTCCTCCACAGAACCCACAACATGCAAATGCCCGCATTTTTCACAAAGATAAAAAGGAAGTGGAAGCCCATAAAATCTGCTTCTTGAAATGTTCCAATCTCCCATATTATTGAGCCAATCCGCCATTCTCTTTTTGCCATAGTCAGGTTGAAAAGTCACTTCTTCAATGGAAGAAAGAAGTTTTGGTCGAAGTTCGTCAATGGCAATATACCACGTTGAAATCAGTTTATAGACAAGGTCTGTCTTGCATCTCCAGCAATATGGATAACTGTGAGAATAGTTGTGAGAATAGTGAAGTTTTCCGTCTTTTTTAAGTCTGTCAAGAACAAGTTCCACAACATCTGTCGTTTTTTTGCCTTTCAAAAAACCTGTGTTTGAAAGCATAACTCCTTGCTCGTCGATTGGACAAATTTCTGGTAAATCAAACTTCTTTCCAAGTTCAAAATCCTCTGCTCCGCAACCCGGAGCAATGTGCACAACACCACTTCCTTCAACATTGTCCACTTCTTCCCAAGGAAGAATTTTATGCTCAAAATTTTGCTCGTTGAGTTCTGGGAAACAAGTTTCATAGGTAAGACCAACAAGGGTGTCGCCTTTAAAGGTGTTTAAAATCTCATAGTCTTCTTTGACAACTTTCAAATTGCTCTTGCAAAGCACAAGTTTTTCGCCAGAATTTTTGAGAAGAATTTTCACATATTCAAATTCAGGATTGACTGCTAAGGCAACATTCGCTGAAAGAGTCCATGGAGTTGTAGTCCACGCAAGCATTTTAAAATCTTCGTTTTTAACGGGAAATTTAACAAACACAGCAGTGTGGATTACATTGTGATAACTGCCCGACATCTCGTGTTCGGAAAGACTTGTTCCGCACCTTGGGCACCAAGCCATTGGTCTGTTTTTCTTGACAATAAGCCCTTGTTCGTTACATTTTTTGAGAAAATGCCAAATGGAAAGAATATTTCCATCGGTGTTGGTGAAATAACTGTTATCCCAGTCCATCCATTGTCCCATTCGAATGGATTGATTTGTGATTTCGTTTGCAAAATAGTCCACTCTTTCCATACATTTATTTGTGAAATTATCAATTCCATACTTCACAATCTCAGGTTTTCCATTAAGCCCTAATTCCTTTTCAACATTCACTTCCACCCACATTCCCTGTGCGTCAAAGCCGTTTTGATATTGGCAATCTCTGCCCTTTAAGGCATTATATTTTAAAGTGATGTCTTTAAGCGTTCTTCCCCAAATGTGATGCACTCCGCACCTATTATTTGCGGTGATTGGTCCGTCTAAAAACTTAAATCTCTTTCCATTTTTGTTTTTTGCAACTAATTTATGAAAGGTGTCGTTCTCTTTCCAAAATTCCAGCACCTTTTTTTCCATTTCAACAAAATTAAGCTTTGTATCTTCTTTTTCCATTTTCAATTCCTCTTAATAATTTTCTAGCACTGCGTTCATATCTAAAATGTCCGACACAGTCACCACACCCAAAGGATTTTCGTTAAGTCGTCCGTGTTCAGTGATGATGATGAGTTGAAGTCGTCTGTTAAGATAGAACAAGTTAAGCGCGCGTTCAATCGTCAAATTTTTGTCTGTCACTTTATATATAAGTGATTCATCAGGACGAAGTATGACGCTTTCGATTGGTGTTTTTTTGATGAAATCATCAATATTTGTGTTTTCGATGACGCATTTCCCAAGGCTCTCTAAAATCTCACTTCCAACAGCCACGCCTATCATCGTTTTATCCCTATAAACAGGGATATTTTTAAAGCCTGTTTCCGCCATAAGTTTTAAAATATCTTGAATAATCACTCCTGAATCACTAACGAGAACGTCGTGTTTGCAAACTCTTGAAAGTGCAGTTGGGGGGGTGGAAATAAGCCGAGATATCTGTTCAAAATCATCAACTACTTCTTCATGTGGTTCTGCAATCACATAATTTGGGTTTGTCTTATGCACAATGGAATTCCTCAGCCTGCCATAGTCAATAAGTTCGTCTTCATATTTTCTCACCACACTATTCATAGGCACTGCTTTCCTTATTAAATCCGCATAACTTATGCTTCGCTTGAAGCCGTAAATGGACCTAAGTGAGTGGTCAATTTGATTGTAGGCAGTGATAAATCTTTCTGCATTACTTCTCTGAATTTTATTATTAGACATAATTACTCTCCATTCTAAAAAATATTAGCATATTTTGCCAAAAAAGGCAAAACAAAAATTATATTTGTGAGCAATAGTCTTGCTCTTTTTGAAAAAATATTATATAATCATTTTCGAAAGTGCTGGGCGGGGAGCCAGTGGTGCCCTATATCTACAATCCACTATGGTAGAGTCGAACATTTGCCTCGGGAGAGGGTTTTAGGCAGGATGCGTCAGTTTGATGTTGAGAGCAAGGTCTTGTGCAACTGCTACCCACGAACCATGTCAGGGTCTGACGACAGCAGCATTAAGTGGAGTTAGCGGTGTGCCACAAGGTCACCTTGTTTGAGTTAGATTGAAGCAACCCCACTTAAAAACCTTTCACAAAGCGAACTGCACTTTCACCAAAATTAATGAAAAATATTTGGGCAATATTGCCTATTTATTTTTTTTATATTTTATATTATAATATAAGAATAATATTTATGTAATTTTTTTGATTTATAAAAAAAATAAAATGGAGAGAACAAAATGGCAAGACAAAATGTTAAAAACATTGAGAGTTTGGCAATGGAACTTAAAAACAAACTTTCACGCACAAACATAAATTGCGATTTTAAAATTGGCATCATTGTGGCGAACGACAATACATACAGCAAAACTAACTTCCCTTTTTCATTAGGTCAGATTGTCGCTCAAAAAGTGCTGACTTTGGGATATGAAAGTGAAATTGTTTCGCTTCCTGCCATAAACGAGAGGGTTAGGACTTTTTGTGCTGACAACGAAGTTGTGTGTGCATATAAAAAGCAAGTTGCAAATTTTCTGGAAATGATTTTAAGTGAAAAGCATTTTGACGGTGTTGTTTTCCTCCCAAGTGGGTTTAACTGCACTGTCGGGTGCTTAATCAGTTCCATAAGGCTCAACATTCCAACATTAGTTCTTCCCGTGGGACTTTCACAAAAAGTGGAAGGAAACAACCTTTTTGACATTCTCTCTATGCCAGGACTTATTGCAACAAATAAAAAAAGTGCTTTTGACCTTGAAAAGGGAAAAATAAACTTCTCTGAAACAAATGGCTCTGGGGTCAATTTTTCCACTGAAAACATTTTTAACACTGTGCTTGAAATTATGGAACTAAGCGAGACAAATTCTGCCTTAACTCCTGCAAATAGTTTTAAAAAAGAAGACGAGGCTGGGCGAGTTGCCGAGCATATCGTGGAACTCACAAAATCGCGCTTGCCACTTAAAAAGATTATTAACAAAAAATCAATCACAAATGCACAAATGTTAAACGGTGCATTGGGTGGCAGTTTTGCCATTTCAAACGCCCTTTTAGAACTTGCAAATGAAGCGGACATCGACATTGATGAGAGCAAAATGCTTGACCTACTTGGGAAATCACCTGTTTTATACGACACAACAAACGGCACTTCAAAGTTCTCCTGTCAGGGTGGCACAAAAGGGATTATAAAAGCAATGATAAAAAATAAAGTTATCGACGGCTCTTATAAAACCTTTTCACAAAAGACACTTCTTGAAGAGACAAAAGATGCTGAAAATTACGATGAATTTCTTCTTCCTTTAAGAAGGGAAAGCAATATCATTTTTAAGGGCAATCTTGCCGACAAATTCGCAGTTGCTAAAACAATTTGTGTGAGAGAAGATAAGACAAAAATCCTTTCAAGCGCAGTTGTTTTTGAAAGTGATGAAGAGGCTAGTAATGCAGTTTTGAATAACATTTTAAACAAAGGTGAATGTATCATAATTAAGGCAAAATTCACAAAGAATTGCCCTTGCACAGTGTGTAAAACTCCTCTTGCTCTCACCTCAACTGGCAGAGTTAATGACAATATTATCATAACAAATGGCTTCCTTGATGACAGCATAAAATGCCTTGGGATAACCTGCGTGTCCACTCTTGAAAGCACTCTTGAACTTGTTGAAAATGGCGATGAAATTGAAATTGATTTTGTTAGAGGAAAGTTAAATGTCAACCTTTCAAACAGAGACCTCACAAAACGACAGAAAAAAACTTTTTCTTCCCGAAAATCTTTGCCTAAATATTTTAAAAATCTATAAAAATTAAATGACATAAAAAAAGAACCTTATAAAAATATAGAGTTCTTTTTTATTTTTTTTAATATTTTATTTATTAAATAGATTATATT
>CAYIZE010000028.1:1999-10613 GCA_964367785.1 uncultured Christensenella sp. | reverse complement strand
CATCTCTTTTTATTTTGTTTTCTCTATTATTTTATAATTTTTCGTTATTAATTAATATTTTATAGTTTTTCAACAAGTTTAAGGTCAACTCTGCCCTTTTCGTCAACTTTAATAACTTCCACTTTAACGCTGTCGCCCATATTAACAACGTCAGTCACTTTTTCCACTCTTTCACTTGAAAGTTTGGAGATGTGAACCATTCCGTCTTTGCCGGGAGCGAGTTCAACGAAAGCACCAAATTGCATAACTCTCACCACTTTGCCAGTGTAGATTTTGCCAACTTTGACGTCCTCTGCAATGCTCAAAATGATGTCTTTTGCCATTTTTGCTTTGTCTGCGTCTGGAGTTGCGATGAAAACTTTTCCGCTGTCATCGATGTCAATCTTAACGCCTGTTTCTTCGATAATTTTATTAATAACTTTTCCGCCTGAACCAATCACTTCTCTAATCTTTTCAGGGTCAATGTTAAACGAAATTATTTTAGGAGCATATTTAGAGAGTTCCTCTCTTGGCTCTTTAATAGTTTTTTGCATAATCCCCAAAATGTGAAATCTTCCCTCTTTTGCTTGCTTTAAAGCCGTTGTCAAAATATTTTTGTCAATGCCTTTAATCTTGATGTCCATTTGAATGGCAGTGATTCCCTTTTCTGTGCCAGCCACTTTGAAATCCATATCCCCAAGGAAATCTTCCATTCCCTGAATGTCGCTCATAACAGCAACTTTTTTGCTTTCTGCATCTTTAATAAGTCCCATTGCAATGCCTGCGACAGGAGCCTTAATCTTCACACCTGCGTCCATAAGCGAAAGACTTGAACCGCACACACTCGCCATTGATGAGGAGCCGTTTGAACTCAAAACTTCGCTAACAAGTCTCAAAGCATATGGAAAATCATCTTCACTTGGAACGACTGGTAAAAGTGCTCTTTCAGCCAATGCTCCGTGTCCAATTTCACGTCTGCCTGGAGTTCTCATTTGTCTTGCTTCGCCTGTTGCATAAGGTGGCATATTATATTGATGAACATATCTTTTTGCTTCTTCCTCGTCCAGTCCTTCCAATTTTTGCACTTCGGACATAGTTCCAAGTGTGCAACAATTAAGAACCTGAGTTTGTCCACGAGTGAACACTGCACTTCCGTGAACACGTGGAAGCACTCCCACTTCGCACCAAATTGGACGAATTTCGTCAAGTTTTCTTCCGTCTGGACGGACACCCTTGTTCAAAATCTTTTCACGCACTTTCTCTTTTGTCATATGATACAGAACGTCTGCAACCATTTTCCCTTCACCCTCATAGATTTCGGCAAAATGCTCCATAACGTCAGCGTTTGCTTCGTCTTGTCTTTGTTGTCTCTCTTCTCTGTCGAAAGTGTCAAGAGCATTATCAAGTTTTTTGTCGGCATATGCACGAACAGCCTTGTCAATCTCAGGTGTTGGCACAAAAAGTTTCAAATCCGTTCTCTTTTTCTTGCCAATTTGCTTAACGATGTCTTCTTGGAAAGCAACTAATTTTTTAATTTCCTCGTGTGCAAACATAATGCCGTCTAGCATTTCCTGTTCACTCACTTCATTTGCACCCGCTTCCACCATTAAAATGGCATCTTTTGTTCCACTGACTGTCAAAAGCATACTGCTTTTTTCTTTTTGCTCGAGCGTTGGGTTAATAACATATCCTCCGTCCACATTCCCCACAAAAACGCTTCCTGTTGGCCCTGAAAATGGAATGTCGGAAATGGAAACTGCAACACTTGAAGCAATCATTGCCATAACTTCTGGAGCAATGTCTGGGTCGACAGAAAGTGTCGTGCAGACAACTGCCACATCATTATAAAATCCTTTTTGAAAAAGAGGTCTTAGAGGTCTGTCGATAAGTCTTGAAGTTAAAATTGCCTTGTCGCTTGGACGTCCCTCTCTCTTTTTAAATCCGCCGGGAATTTTCCCCACAGAATACATTTTTTCTTCAAAATCCACACCGAGTGGGAAGAAATCAATCCCGTCTCTTGGGCTCTGTGCCATAGTCACACTACATTGCACAATGGTGTCGCCACATTGCACCCAGCAAGTGCCGTTTGCCTGTTCACTGTATTTTCCTGTCTTCACAGTGAGTTCACGACCTCCAATGGTCGTCTTAAAAATATTTTCTTTCACTTTTTATCTCCTAATAATCATTTAATTATAGACCAAAATACCTCTTTATCAAACTAAATTTTTAACATAAAGGCATATTTTTCAAAAAAAACCAAAAAAAAATAGCGGGTAAAAAAGACAATAATCATCTTTTAACCCGCTATTCAGTTTTATCTTATTTCTAGTTGCTTTTTGATTTCACGATATTTGTTAATATCTTCTCTTGCGAGGTATTTCAAAAGAGCTTTTCTGTGACCAACCATTTGCATCAAACCACGGCTTGAATGTTTGTCGTTTTTGTTGACTTTCAAATGTTCTGTCAAGTGTCTAATTCTTTCAGTGAGAATTGCAATCTGCACTTCTGTGGAACCAGTGTCTTTTTCGCTTCTTGCAAAAGATTTGATAACCTCTTGCTTTTTTGCCTTATCCATTTTTATTTCTCCCTTATTATAATTTGCCGTAAACAAAGTAAGCCGTTACTAGAGAGTAAACCACGAACCCCTTTGTCTAGGTAGTGTTATTATTCTACACTTATCAAACTTTATTGTCAACTACAAATCTATTGAGACAACAAAAAACTTTCAATCAATTTCAATCAAAATTTTTTATGGAGATTATAAATCTATTTTAAAAAAATAAGTGAAAAATTGCAAAATCAAATTATTTCATTTTAATTTGTTGTGTTAAGAAGAAGCGACACAGAATTATAAAAATTTGAATTTGTCAGTTGAGACACGACTTTTCTATTTTCTTTTAATGTGTAAAGCCCAAGATCGCTCTCCACCTCCAATATGTTAAGTTCAATGAACACATAAAAACAAAAAATGAATTGCTTATAGTCAAGATGCTTATTTTCAGCACATAAAATTCTAAACAAATCTGCGTCGCCATAATAACTGGATTGTTTTGATGCAAAATTGCTGAGAAGTTTGAAATATTCGCCAAAGATAACCCTGTCAGTTTTTAGATTGTTAAAAATGCTTTTTTCCACTTTCTTGTCTTTTGGAATGAACTGAAGAGCATTTGTCATCTTTGCAATTTTTCCGAGAAAGCCTTTGTTTAAAATGGCGTCTAAAAACACAATTCTTTTGTATGCCGAAAAATTACCTAAGTTTGAAGGCGAGATGACAACGCTGTTAATTCCGCTGTTTGAAATCACTTCAAACATATAATGTTGTAACTTTAAATCTTTGAAATTAGTGCAAAATTCTTTATAGGAAGCATAACTAAAACTCACAAACAGTGTTCCAAAAAATTCATCTTTTGCCATTTTCACGAGGTTTTGCAAGTCGTTTTTCCCATATACTTTTGTTCTTTTTACAGTGTCTTTAGAATAGAAAAGTTGTTTTAAGTATTCTCCGCTTATAACTCCATTATTTTTAGGTTTAGAAATCTCTCCCGTGGTGATATTTTTTGCCACACCTTTAAGATATTTTTTATTTCTAAAAGCACTTTCTTGCAATTCAACCTGAATTTGTCTACTTCGAGCGTTTTTTAGAAGTGGCAAATATTTATATGCATTAAACGCAACTATATTTATGCTTCCCGCATTGATTGTAATGTGATTTGGGTGCTTTGGCATTGGTGCAAAAGATGCCCTTTCGTTAAGTGTCAGATTAATTAAAGGTTTATGATTTCCGCACCCGCATGGTTCCAAAAGTTCCAAATCTTCAACGAATTTTGTAGTTACTTGCTCGGATTTTAAGTCAAGGTCATAGTCCTCGTTTAAGACGAAATCTTTTGGCTCATAATGAGTGTCTAAAAACTTGTTTAAGTTCGCAAGAAATGGAGCAAAATTGCCTTTTTTAATAGTAAGCCCCGCCGCCATTTTATGCCCACCAAAAGCCTCCAAAACTTCTTTGAGGCTAGAGATTGCAGAGAAAATGTCAATGTCATTCACGCTTCTAGCACTGCCTTTGAGTTCCTCTCCCAAATCTTGAAAAAGAATGGTTGGTCTGTTAAATTCGTTTGCAACTTTTGCCGCCACAATACCCAAAATTCCGCTGTCCCATTTCTTTCCAGAAAGCACAATGGAGTTATAGTTTGCAATGTTAATTTTTGAAAGTTTTTTCTTAACATCTTCATAGACTGTGTTACAAAGCGACTGCCTTGCAAGGTTAAGTTCGTTCAAACTCTCAATGGTGTTTTTAAGAAGAATCGTGTCATCTTTAAGGTAAAGTTTCAAAGCAACACCCGCATCGCCCATTCTGCCCGCTGCGTTAATTTTTGGAGAAAGTTTGAAAGCAATGTCTGTCGACGAAGCCGAAAAAGGAAGTTTATTTTCCTCAAAAAGCATCTTAATTCCCTTTGGCAGATTATGCTCAAAGTCTCTCATTCCCAGTTTGACAATCGCCCTGTTTTCGTCCACAAGTGGAACGATGTCGGCAATGGTGGCAATGGCAGCGATGCCAAGATATTTTTTGGCTTCACTGAGTCCGCAAAGTGCCTGCACAACTTTGAACGCAAGTCCCGTGCCACAAAGAAATTTAAAAGGATAGGCTTGTCCCTCAAGTTTTGCATTCACCACAATGGTGTTTGGAATTTGGTCTGGAATGTCGTGGTGGTCTGTGATTGCAATTTCCATGCCAAGCGTTTTAGCAAATTCAACTTCATTATAACAAGAAATTCCGCAGTCAACTGTGATGATGAGAGCAGGATTAAACTTTTCCTTAATTATTTTAAGAGTCTCATTTGTCAGCCCATAGCCGTCAATATATCTGTTTGGTAAAAAATAGTCCACATAGAAGTTTTTAGACGAAAAATATTTGATTAAAATTGCACTTGCACTCACTCCGTCCACATCATAGTCGCCAAAAATAAGCACCTTTTCATTATTTTTCACAGCTGTTTCAATTCTTTTCACCAATCTGTCCATATCGTGAAGTAAAAAAGGGTCATAAAAAATACTGTCCTTGGGGTTCAAAAAGTTGTCAATCTCACTTTCTGAACGAATTCCCCGCTTGTTTAACAGTTCCATAACAAGAGGAGAAATGTTATATTCATTTTCTTTCATATAGTTTATATTACCACAAAAATTCAAATAAAACAATAAAGTGAAAGTCATTTTAGATAAAAATTAACAAAATTTTTACAAATAAAATTAATTGAATTTAGTTTTAAAATTCAAGTTTTCTTAATCTATTTTATAAAAATAATTACAAAATATATAACAGTAAAGACTATTTTTTAAAGGCTATTAAAAAAGAAAAAAGAGGATATATCCTCTTTTTTAATTCATTATTTATTTTAAAAAATTTTTATTCTTTTTCTTCTTTAATCTCAATCACTTCTGCAGTTTCGTCAACATCATTTGTCTCATTTTCAACGTCGTTTTCCTCTGTCTCAACTTCGATTGTCTCGTTTTCTTTTAAAACTTCGTTTGTTTTGATTGTTTTTGAAGTGCTAGTGGCTTTAACCATTTTTGATGTTTCACGACTTCTGCTAAAAAACGCATAGATTGCAGGCACAACAAAGATGTGCGAAGCGAACACAACAACAATTCCCACAAGACTGGCAAGAGAAACATACATAACACTGCCATAGGAAATTAAACCGATTATGACAAGCCCAACAAGAGAGCAGATGGACATTACAAAATTTTTCTTCCAGTTTTCTTCGACAACAATATTTGCAAGTTCACGAATTGACTTATCAGAAAGTTGACTATTTTTCATCTTTTCTTTTATGTCAAACGCGAAATCTGCACTCATATATACACTAACAGCGAGTGTCAGTCCCATCACGACAAAGATGTATGAATTAATCTCAATTCTGGAAATTGCAATGAAGACAAGTGCCATCACAATGTTAAACACTCCACCAAAGAACATTGCAAGAGCCCCTGCAAGTTTGACACGCAAAAGTGCAAAAATCATCAAAATGGTTAGTGCGAAAAGCAACGCAGAAAGAGTCACCAAAAATTCGTCACTTGAAATAAATGAATCAATCGTTGACGTCCTGCGGGTTAAGTCATAGTTGTCGTCCAAAATAGCAATAACATTATCGTCTGCCACAAGGTCAGCATAAGTTGTGCTATCATTAAATTCCTCGTTGATTGCAAGGCGAATGTTTTGGAGCGTTAGTTGCGAAGTTTTCTCAAAGGTAACAATGAAACTCTTTGTGCCAAAATCTCCCTTCACCTGAAAAGAATTGACAGACACATCGTTATTTTGCAAAATTTCTTTAACTTTGCTTGAAGCAGAGTTAAGTTCAGTCTCGTCCTCAATGTTAACATTTGATAATTCAAATTCAACAACAAGTTGAGTTCCACCATTAATGTCAACATTTGACTTAAATCCATAAAATCCAACAATCACGCCAGCAAGAACAATGAGAGCGAAACAAATTGTTAGGATTGGTTTGATAAATGATAAGAAGTCTCTTTTTTTAGAGGAATTAGATTTCATTTTTCACTTCCTCCCTTTTCAAATTGTAGTAAGTCTTTTTGGTGCTATTGATAACTAAATACGAACTGCTCATTCCCTTCAAGGCAACGAACAAAACAAAATAGTTCACAAATAGTCCCACAAAAAGTGCAATGGAAAATGCCGTTAATGCACTAGAACCCACGATATACATCACCACACATAAGATGAGTAGGAAAATGTATCTTTCAAGTGTTGGCAAAACTTTCTTTCTAAATGCAGTTGTGACACTGTTTGTAATCTTCTTTCCAAGAGCATATTCTTTCTTAATGTTTTCAAAAATACCCAGAATATTGAAGAACAACAACCCAAACGCAAACAAAATTCCCATAAGTCCGTTGATGTCAATCAAGACAAGTGGAATACTTTGTAGCAAGAATGAATAAATCACAATGAAGATAAGCATTGAAACTGTTGCTAAAACGCCCAGCATTCTATATTTCAAAATGAGATAGATAACACATGCCATAAACAATGTTATAAGTGAAACAGTCAAAAGCAATTTGATGTTGCCAAAGAAAAATCCTGTTCCTGTGTTGAGTCCGCTTGTGACGTTGTCGTCAACAATAGTTGAAAGGATAAGCGGTTTTGAAAGTGCGTCCACTTGCAATTTAAGAGCCTGTGCTGATGCTTGTGAAGTGGAATAGAGAGTCAAATTAGATTGCGACTGCGTTAGTGAAAACCCGTCTGAATTATAGACTGTCCCGTTGATATACATATAAAGTTTTCCACTTTCGTCAACAATATCTTGGGTTAAATCTTTAAAGATATCTTGTCCAGCCTCGGAAAATTCAATGGTCACAGGATAGACATCTTTGCCATCGCTCACTTGAGAAGAACCAATAGTGCAACTCTTGATGTATTCTTCAGTGACACTACCCTCTGCGTCGAAAGCACTGCTACTATTGTTAAAACTGACTCCTTTTTCTCCGGCAATGTAGGTTTGCAAATCACTGCTTGCCCCGCCCAAAGAAAGCAAAGTTGTCATCTCGCTGTCATCATAGTGAGACACTTCAATTCGAACAGTGTCGCCCTGTCTTGTCACATCATAACCATATCCGCTAAAACTATCTTTTAGTTTTCTCACGGTTTCGTTAAACCTAGCGTCAAAATCGCTCTCACTCTGGCTTTCTTCAGACACTTCATACACTGAAAGTCTGCCTCCGCCAATGTCATAGCCAAAATTGATTGCGCCAACAAAACTGTTAAAAGTGGTGTTCGTCGTTGGAACAACAAAACTTACAAATGTAAGCAGTAGCCCAATAATCGTGAGAATAGCCACAATGCAAAGTTTAGTCTTACTTCTAGCCTTACTCATAAAAGTCTCCTTTTCGTTTCCTGATAATTATATATAAATAAACAAATTAAGTCAAACATAATTTTTTATTTTAAGCATAAAAAAACAACAAATTCACTTAATGAATTGTTGCCAAAAAATCTAGTTTTAAATTGATTTTTATTATTTATTTATATTTTTTTAATATTTTTTCAAACTCACCATAAAACCCCCGCAAATAACACCCACCAAAACTGCAAAAATTATGTCATAAACAATGCTTAAACTGAAAGAAAAACTCGCCACCAACACAGAGAAAATGACATAGGACAAGATGACATATAATATCCCAACTAACGCCCCTTTTAACATTCCCTTAGTCCTGTCGTGTTTGAGAGAAATGGACACTCCAATGACAATGCTGACAACCTTTATAATTTGATTAATAACCTTGATTGTCATTTCCGAAAAATCCACAAATTTATATATAATTGCAAACACAAGCACCGCCACAACCGAAAAGCAAACGGCGGACAACACCCCTTTCACAATCGGTGACAACGCTCTTTTTTTCAAAGTCCTTTCCATAATTTCCCCTTTTTGCAAAACTTAATAATAAAATTTATGAGAGGAATTTTTACTTTATGCAAATAAAACAAATTTTTCTTGTTTTTTTCTTTTCAATTTTTTAAACTTAAAAGATAATTAAAACAGAAAAAATGTAAAATGTAAATGTGAAAAAAAGAAAAAAAATCACCAAACAAATGGTGACTTTTTATTTTAATAATTAT
>CAYIZE010000028.1:0-1899 GCA_964367785.1 uncultured Christensenella sp. | reverse complement strand
TTTCTTAGCAGTTGTTGTCTTTTTTGCAGCAGGCTTTTTTTCCACTTTTTCAGCAGAAGCCTCTACTTTAACTTCGCTCTTATTTTCTGCCATCGAAGTCATAACTTCATTTTTGAGTTCGACTGGTTCAACAACGTTGCCGTCTTTGTCAAAAATCAAATCTTCTTTCTTGTCAATTCCCAAAATAACGCTTGCATTCACAGTGATGAAACTTGCGTTTTTGCTATCTTCTTCGTGTCCTGTTTTGATCACGACGACTTTGCCCATATTTGTTTCTCTTATGGAAGCAATCTCGCCATAAACTCCAGCGTTAGTGACAACTTTGTCGCCTTTTTTAAGTTCGTTAATCATTTTAACAACTTGTTCTTGACTCTTTTTGCGATTGATAGTCCCAAAAACAAGATAAACCACCATTAAAGCAAGTAGTGCAATAAGTGCGATTGTCCAACCTATTCCCTCAGTGGCGCATAACATATTTAACATAATATTCTCCTTAATTTCTTTTAGTTCTTAAAGTATAATATAAATATTTTTTAAAATCAATTCTTTTATAAGAATATTTTGACAAAATTTTTACTTTCCATATTTATTATAAAACTCTTCTCTATATTCCAAAAATCTGTCTTCACGAATTGACTTTCTAATATTTTCCATCAAATTAAGCAAAAACCTCAAATTGTGAATGGAGAGAAGTCTTGCTCCCAAAATCTCGCCAGTGTTCACGAGGTGACGCAAATAACTTCTTGTGTAATTTTTGCAACACTCGCAGTCACATTCCTCGTCCAGTGGTGAAAAGTCCTCTTTATATTGTGCATTTTTAACAACAACTTTTCCGTGACTTGTGAACGCAGTGCCGTTTCTTGCAATTCTTGTTGCAAGGACACAATCAAACATATCAACACCCCTCAACACTCCCTCAAAAAGGCAATCAGGACTGCCCACTCCCATAAGATAATGAGGGCTATCTTGTGGCAATTTGTCTTTTAAAAGTTCAAGTATTTCATACATTTTTTCTTTTGGCTCGCCCACAGAAAGTCCGCCTATGGCAATGCCACATTTAACATAAGGTTTTGCTAGTTCCAAACTTTCAAGACGCAAGTCACTAAACATATTCCCTTGCACTATTGGAAAAAGCATTTGTTTAGGATTTTTCTGCGAGTCAAAACATTTTTTCAACCAAAGAGAAGTCCTCTTTACTGCCTTTTTGCTGTCGTCATAATTTGTGCCAAATTCTGTGCATTCGTCCAGTTGCATAACAATGTCCGAGCCTAAATCATTTTGAATTGCAATGCACTTTTCAGGAGTCATAGTGTGTTTCTCACCGTTTAAATGCGACTTAAATTCCACACCATCATCATTAATTTTTCTAAAATCTGAAAGCGAAAACACTTGAAACCCGCCTGAGTCTGTGAGAATGGGTTTGTTCCAGTGCATAAATTTGTGCAGTCCGCCTGCTTTTCTTATTATGTCATTACCTGGGCGAAGATACAGATGATAGGTGTTTGAAAGCAAAATCTGCGTGCCAATCTTCTTCAAATCTTCGGGAGTCAAACTTTTCACAGTTGCTTGCGTTCCGACAGGCATAAAAATGGGAGTTTCAATGTCCCCATGTGGAGTCTTAAAAAGTCCCGTTCTTGCTCCAGAATTTTTATCTATATGCGTTGTTTCAAAACTAAAATATTTGTCCATTATTCTTTTCCTTTAGCATTATTTCTATAGAAGTAGCAAGCATCTCCAAAACTAAAAAATCGATATTTTTTCCTCACTGCCTCTTCATAAACTCTCATTGTGTTTTCATATCCAGCGAACGCAGACACGAGCATAATTAGCGTGCTTTCAGGAAGATGAAAGTTTGTTATGAGGCAGTCCACAATCTTAAAATCATATGGTGGATAGCAA
>CAYIZE010000027.1:0-11228 GCA_964367785.1 uncultured Christensenella sp. | reverse complement strand
ATTTTATAGTTGATTTTATTGAGTTTATAATTATTTTTTAAAAGAAATTCTTTTTATTAAGTTTTTAGATGATTTTTAATTTTTGTTTTTAATTTTTGTATTTAATTTTTGTATTTAATTTTTGTTTTTAATAAAATCTTTTAGTCTTCAAGTTGCATAATGACGCAACCGCAAAGCACCAAACTTGCCGTTTCTGTGCGAAGAATTCTCGTCCCTAGAGACACCGAGATAACATTTTTTTGCTCTCTTAGTTTTTCAATCTCGTCACTTGAAAATCCGCCCTCACTTCCCACAATGATTGCTATTTTTTGAGGGTTTTTGAGTGTTGTTAAAGCGTGTTTTAGCGTTGTTAAAGTTTCTCTTTCGCTCGCAAAAATAACAACGTCAAAATCCTTTAATTTTGCTAACATTTCGGTAAATTTGACAGGCGTTGAAACCTTTAGAAGTTGTGTTCTTCCACACTGCTTGCAAGCCGAGACGACAATCTTTCCAAGCCTCTCAATTTTATTCAAATTTTCTTTTGCAATGGTAAATTTTGAAGAAAAAGGAACAATTTCACTCCCTCCAATTTCGCACAATTTTTGACACAAAAATTCAAGTTTGTCGAGTTTTGGAAGTCCTTGAAAAAGGGTAAGTGAAATCTTTGGGTTCGCTGTGCATGGAGTTTTGCTCAAAACTTTTAATATCGTTTTGTCTTTCAAAATCTCACTAATTTCGCACAAAAATACATCGCTTGAGTCAAAAAAACACTCAACTTTGTCAAACACTCTGAGTCTCATCACTTTAGATAGGTGAATATGCTCATCACCTAAAAGAGTAATTAAGTTGTCATTTATATTTTCTTTTTGAATAAAAAATCTTTTTTCCATTTGATGATTTTATCACTAAATCGCCCCGAGAGTCAACATTAATTAAAATTAAAATAAGACTGCTAATCGCTATTTATTAGAACAAAAACAACACTTTTTATCAACACTAAACAGCCAGAAAAATAAATATACTTTCAAACACAAATTTCCGTTAATATTAAATAATATATTATGCTAAGCACTACCCCCCCTAAAAATTCACTTTTTTAAAAAATTAAACTCTCCACCCGCTATTCAGTCAAGCAAAATTTTACCGCTTTTCATCTTTAGAAAGTCAAAAAAACAGGCTTTTCACCTGTCTTTTTGTTTTTTTTCATTAAAATATTTTAGTATGTAATTCATTACAATTTTTTGAGTTTGTCTTGGAAATCTTTAAACTTTTTGTAAGAATTTCCTGAAATATTTTCTTCAAGTTTTTTAATGAGTTCCTTGTCTTGTTTGCTAAATTCCTTTGGCATTTCCACACGAACTGTGACGATGAGGTCGCCGTAACTTTCCTTTTGCAAGACTTTAATTCCCCTGCCTTTAAGTTTGAACACTGTGTTTGGTTGAGTGAGCGAGGGAATGGTGAGCATATAAGTTCCGTCTGGAGTTGGAATTATGACTTCTCCACCAAGATATGCCGTCGTGAATGGGAGTGGCAAGTCAAGCAAAAGATTGTAACCATCACGCACCAAAAGTGGGTGAATTGATACAGAGACATTGATGATAAGGTTACCGTTTGGCCCATTTTTGATGGACGCATTGCCTTTATCACGCATTGTGATGACTTGATTGTTATCAATTCCTGCAGGGATTTTAATTGTAATCTCTTGCATACTTTTGATAGTCCCTTTTCCAGAGCAATTTGGACACTTTTCTTTAACAACTTTGCCTGTTGCGTTGCATGTTTTGCAAGCCCCAATGCTGGACACTTGCCCAAAAATGGTGTTCTGAGTGTATCTCACCTGCCCTGTGCCATGGCAATCAGGACATGTCTCATACTCTGTGCCATTCTTTGCACCTGTGCCGTGGCATTTGTCGCATTTTTCAATTTTATTAACTTTAAAAGTTTTCTCGCATCCGAAAACGGCTTCTTTAAAAGTCAAATTAAGGTTGATTGTTATGTCATCTCCTGGAATTTGAACTCCGCCCTGTCTTGATTTTGAACGTCCACCAAAAGATGAAAACATATCAAAAATGTCATCAAATCCGCCAAATGAACCACTGTTAAACGAACCACCAAAACCCTCTCCAAACGGACTTCCATTGCCACCAAAACCACCAAAACGTGCATTTGGGTCAGCAGAGCCAAACTGGTCATAATTTGAACGCTTGTTTGCGTCGCCGAGTGTCTCATATGCTTCGTTTATTTCTTTAAATTTGTGACTGCAATTTTCGTCGTTTGGGTGAAGGTCGGGGTGATATTTCTTTGCAAGCGTCCTGTAAGCCCCTTTAATCTCGTCCTGACTTGCATCTTTAGCAACGCCAAGAATATTATAGTAATCTTTGTTATTTGGCATTATTTTTCACCTTTTTTTAGACTTTATTTATTTTTGTCCTCATCATCTTTTTTGTCTTTGTCGTCAATGATGATTTCTTCGTCGTCTTTCTTTTCCTCTTCGTCTTTTTTCTCGCCATTTTCTTTAGCATCTTTTGAGGCTTGAACATAGAGGTTTGAAATTATACTGCTTGAATTTGTTGAAAGTTCTTCAAGGGCTTTTCTAATTTGTTCGACGTCTTCTGTTTCAATCTCTTTTTTGCACTTATCAACCGCTGTTTGAAGAGTTGTTTTGTCGCTATCAGAAAGTTTGTCTCCGTTTTCTTTAAGCATTTTTTCAAGAGACACAATCATATTGTCAGCGTTGTTTTTTGTCTCAAAAAGTTCTTTCTTCTTTTTGTCGTCATCAGCAAATTTTTCTGCTTCGGTGATGGCTTCACTAATGTCTTTTTCTGAAAGATTTGAAGAGGATGTGATTGTTATGCTCTGCTCTTTCTTTGTGCCAAGGTCTTTTGCAGAGACATGCACGATTCCGTTTGCATCGATGTCGAAAGTAACCTCAATTTGAGGAACTCCTCGTGGTGCTGGTGGAATGTCGTTTAGGCTAAATCTGCCAAGAGTCTTATTGCCAGTTGCAAGTTCTCTTTCGCCCTGCAAGACATGAATGTCAACTGCTGGTTGATTGTCTGATGCTGTGGAGAAAACCTGTGATTTCTTTGTTGGAATTGTGGTGTTTCTCTCGATTAACTTTGTGAAAATTCCGCCCATTGTCTCAATTCCAAGAGATAGTGGAGTGACATCAAGTAAAAGCACATCTTTCACGTCTCCCGAAAGAACGCCTCCCTGAATTGCAGCACCAAGTGCCACGCTTTCATCTGGGTTAACGCCTTTGAAAGGCTCTTTTCCTGTTATCTTTTTAACTTCATTCACAACTGCTGGGATACGAGTTGAACCGCCCACCAAAATGATTTTGTCAATCTTTTCGAAAGTCAATTTGCTGTCCTTCAATGCTTTACGCACTGAAACACTTGTCTTTTCAACAAGGTCGCTTGTGATGTCATCGAATTTTGATCTTGTCAAATCATATTCAAGGTGTTTTGGTCCTGTTGCATCTGCTGTGATGAATGGAAGATTGATTGTTGTTTTAAGCACGCTCGATAAGTCGCATTTTGCTTTTTCACTTGCCTCTTTAATTCTCTGCATTGCAAGTTTGTCTTTTGACAAATCAATTCCTGATTTTGACTTAAAATCGTTCACCAAAAGGTCCATAATCTTTTTGTCAAAGTCGTCTCCACCAAGTCTGCTGTCGCCAGAAGTTGAAATAACTTCAAACACACCGTCGCCAATCTCAAGTATGGACACGTCGAATGTTCCGCCACCAAGATCATACACCAATATTTTTTGATTTTTGTCTGTCTTGTCAAATCCATATGCAAGAGAAGCAGCAGTTGGCTCATTGATTATACGCAAAACTTCAAGTCCTGCAATCTTGCCCGCATCTTTTGTGGCTTGTCGTTGACTATCGTTAAAATATGCTGGAACTGTGATGACTGCTTGAGTCACTTTTGTTCCAAGATAACTTTCGGCGTCCTTTTTGAGTTTTTGCAAAATCATTGCAGAAATCTCTTGAGGTGTGTATTGCTTATCCTCAACATTAACTTTGAAATCTGTTCCCATTTCTCTTTTGATTGAAATGACTGTGTTTTCAGGGTTTGCAACGGTTTGTCGTTTTGCCACTTGCCCCACAAGACGCTCCCCTTTTGAAAAGGCAACCACAGATGGAGTTGTTCTCTCTCCCTCTGCATTTGGGATTACGACTGCAGTTTTGCCTTCCATAACTGCAACGCAGGAATTTGTTGTTCCTAAATCAATACCTATAACTTTTGACATAATTTTATTCTCCTTTTTTTTGTCATTAATTAACTTTTTTATTTTGCCACAATGACTTGGCTATATTTTATAACCCTGTCTTTAAGCATGTAGCCTGCTTCAATTTCTTCGATAACGATGCCACTTTTAACCCCTTGCTTTTGCATCATCATCACAGCATTGTGAAAGTTTGGATCTAACACTTTGCCCACACATTCTATTTTTTGAATGCCTAAGCTTTTAAGTGCAGATAAAACATTCTTTTCAATCAAGTTTATGCCACTTAGGGTTGCTTTGTCTTGCACAATCTTCCTTGCTTTTTTGAAAGAATCAAGAGCCGGCAGGATTGTTTTTACTGCGTCTGCCACTCCCTCGAACTTTGCCTTTTCCACTTCGTCTTTAAGACGACTGCGATAGTTTTCAAAATCACGCTCTAAGTCCTTATAGTCGTTAAGTGCATCTGCCACTTGAAGTTTTATGTTGTCATAATCTTCTTGTGTCAAAGTGATTGTTTCTTTTTCATTTTCTATGTTTTCATTTATATTTTCGTCTTCAAACATTTCATTTTTTTTGTTTTCCTGTTCCATACTTGCCTCCTTTTTTCAGTTTGTCTTTTAGTTCGTCCGACACAAATTTCAGCACGCTTGCAATGTTTGCATAGTCAATCCGTTCAGGACCAATCACTCCCACTGTTGCAATTCGTCTGCCGTCAAGCACAAGCGGAGTTTTGATGATTGCACAATCGCAGAGTTTCCCCATTTCAACTTCGTCGCCAATGTTCACGCTTATGCAGTCGTTATCTTCTTTAATCTCCATAAGTTCTTTCAATTTCTCATCATCATCCAAGATGGTTAAAATATTCCTTGCATTTTCAACATTTTTAATTTCTTTGTTTTCAAGCAATTTTATGATGCCCTCGTTGCTGACTTTGCTTTTTGTTTTGTTGTAATAGACGTCAAGCACTTGAAGGACAAGTTTGAAGATGCTTTCATATTCTTTCATACTCTTTTTGATGCTAAGACTGAAATTCTCAATATTTTGAGTGAGAAATTTAATATTATTCCCCCCAAAGATGCTGGTGAAGACTTGTGAAGCATTGTCGCAGTCTTGCTTTGTGATGTTGCCCTGTGCGAAAATTGTGTTTGAAATTGCACCCACATTTGTTTCGACAAGCACAAGGATTTGATTGTTTAAAAGATAAACCGTCTTAATTCCTTGCACCAAAAGGTTTTCAAAGCCGTCGAACATAAACACCGTTGGATAATTAGTTGTCGTCGACACCACTTTTGAAATACAATCCACAATCTCGGAAAGATTTGACGAGCGGGAAAACATCTTGTTTTTAATGTCGCTTAAGTTTTTGCCGTTACATTTAATGTCTTTCAAAGTCTCATTCACAAAAAATCTGTAGCCTTTTGTGGTGGGAACTCGTCCGCTTGAAGTGTGGAGTTGTTTCAAAAATCCCATTGCTTCCAGTGCGTTCAATTCATTTCGCAAAGTCGCCGTGCACAAGTCGTGAAGTTCTGTTTGTTGAACAAGCAGGCTTGTTATGGGACTGGCAAGTTTAATGTAATTGTCGATGGCGCTATATAAGATAACTTTCTTTCTCTCAGACAATTCAGGTGAATTTTCCAAAAGTTTTCCCTCCTCCTTTTTGCTTCTTAATTTTGAAATCTTAAAAAATATAAGTAAAATATTATATTTCTTAGCACTTCAAGATTGCAAATGTTAGCACTCATTTGATTTGACTGCTAGCACTATTATATGCAATAAAAATAAAAAGTCAACTACATTTGTCGACATTTGTATACTTTTTTTTAAAAATTTTTATTTTTATTATTATATCTTTCATAACCCGCTTAAGAGGTGGTAAGTGAAAAATTTTTATAGGTTTAATAAAATGAAATAAAGGCTTTTTTAGACAAGTTTTGCGATGATACTATTCAAAAGATAGAAGGCATTCTCGCTCACTTTAAGCACGCCATTTTCAATAATTATGAACTTGTGAGAAGACAAAAATTCAATTTCTTTTTTCTTTTCAAGAAGAATGTCACAAGAGAATTTTTTGTTAAACTCGTTTAAGTTTATGCCCTTATTTGTTCGAAGAGAAAGCATAACATTCTCTTCCTTTTCTTGCAAAAGAGTTAACTTTTCTTCTTTAACAACTGCAAAAACGCCTGCATTAATTTTCTTTATATACTCGTCAAAATCGGGGGTGTTTTCAAATCTAACCCCACCTAAAAAAGAATGTCCCGCCACCCCAAAAGCAAGATAATCTCCCATTTCCCAATAGTTTTGGTTATGTTTGCACTCATAATCTTTGAGCGAAAAGTTGGACACTTCATAACGAATGTAACCGTAAATTTTGAGTTTTTTATAGACTTTGTCATACATTTTAACGGTTAAATCTTCTTCTGGCAACGATATTTCTTTCTTAGTAACACTTTGCCACAGAGGGGTGTTTTCTTCTAAAATTAGAGAATAACAAGAGATGTGTGACACTCCATTTTTCACCAAATAGTCTGCCATTCTCAGTGCGTCTGAAAGAGTCTGCGATGGCAGTCCTATCATCATATCAACATTAATATTTTTAAATCCCACTTTTTTCGCAAGAGAGATTGCCTCTTTTAATTGAGTTGAAGTGTGCTGTCTGCCAATGATGTTAAGGACTTTGTCATTCATCGTTTGTCCGCCAAAACTAAGTCTGTTCACCCCAAAAGAAAGATAGTCAACAAGTTTTTGTTCACTCACGCTGTCGGGGTTTGCCTCCACGGTTATCTCAGCATCTTTTCTAACAAAAAAATGTTTCTTGATTACCCCCAAAATTTCACCCATTTGCGAAGATGACAAAACACTTGGAGTCCCGCCACCGACAAAAATTGTTGCAATCTCAAACTCGTTTTCAAGCGATTTTGCTCGCATTTGGATCTCTTTTAAAAGAGTTTTGACATAATCGTCAATGCTCTCATTTTTATCGCAAAAAGAAACAAAGTCGCAGTAGTTGCACTTTTTCTTGTGGCAAAATGGAATGTGAATGTATAGTGATAATTTTTTCATATTAATCAAGTTTTAAAATGGACATAAAAGCGTCGCTTGGGATTTCAACATTGCCCACTTGTCGCATACGCTTCTTACCTTCTTTTTGTTTTTCAAGAAGTTTATGTTTTCTACTGATGTCTCCACCATAGCACTTCGCGAGAACGTCTTTTCGCATTGCTTTCACTGTTTCTCTTGCGATGACTTTCCCACCGATGCACGCTTGAATGGGGAGTTCGAACATTTGCCGTGGAATGACAACTTTTAGTTTTTCAGCAAGTTTTTTGCCACGACTATATGCCTCGCTCCTGTGAACAATGATGCTGAGGGCGTCGCATTTTTCGTTGTTGAGTAAAATGTCAAGTCTCACAAGGTCGCTTTTTTGATATTTGTCAATGGAATAGTCCATGCTTGCGTAGCCCTTTGTGCGGGATTTTAAACCGTCGAAAAAGTCATAGACAATCTCGTTTAGCGGAATGTCATAGGATAGTTTCACACGATTACTTTCAAGGTATTGCAAGTCAAGATAGACTCCTCGCTTGTTTTGGCAAAGTTCCATTATGTTCCCCACATATTCTGGCGGAGTGAAAATAGAAACGCTTGCGATTGGTTCTTCGATTTCCTTGATGTCATTCGGCACTGGAAGCGTTGAGGGGTTAGAGACTTCAATTATACTTCCGTCTGTTTTAATCACTTTATAACTCACACTAGGTGAAGTTGTGATAATGTCCAATCCGAACTCTCTTTCAAGACGTTCTGTGATAATTTCAAGGTGCAAAAGCCCCAAAAATCCACATCTAAATCCAAAGCCCAAAGCCGTTGAAACTTCGGGTGAATAATTAATTGAGTCATCGTTTAATTTCAATTTTTCAAGTGCGTCTCTAAGGTCGTTATATTTTGCCCCGTCTGCCAAAAATATTCCGCAATAGACAACTGGTTTCACTTCCTTATATCCCGCAAGAGCCTCTTTCGTTGGCTTTTCGGCATAGGTCATTGTGTCTCCCACTTTGGTCTCTGAGATGTTTTTTATGCTTGCACAAACATAGCCGACATCTCCTGCACGCAGGTGTCCTATTGGTCTTGGAGCAGGACAAAAAACGCCCACTTCTGTGACGTCATAAACAATATTAGTCCTCATCATCTTGATTTTTGTGCCGATTTTAACTTCTCCGTCAAAAACACGCACCATACTCACAGCACCTTTAAAATTGTCATAGTAACTGTCAAAAATGAGTGCTTTAAGAGGCTCTTTGATGTCTCCTTTTGGGCAAGGGATATTCTTCACAATGCTTTCCAGCACTTTGTCGATGTTTATGCCCTCTTTGGCGGAAATGAGTGGCGCGTCGTTGCAAGAAATCCCGATGATATCCTCAATTTCCTTTTTCGTTTCCTCCACTCTTGCACTTGGGAGGTCAATCTTATTTATGACGGGAATGATTGCGAGGTCATTTTCGAGTGCTAGATAAACATTAGCAAGTGTTTGTGCTTCCACACCTTGCGTGGCGTCAACGACTAAAATTGCCCCCTCGCACGCCCTTAAAGAACGCGAAACTTCATATGTGAAGTCCACATGTCCTGGGGTGTCGATGAGATTTAGTGTGTATTCTTCGTCGTCGTGAGAATAAAACATACGAGTGGGAGTGAGTTTGATTGTTATCCCTCTTTCCCTCTCAATGTCCATACTGTCCAGCACTTGTTCCGTAAGCTCCCTTTTCGAGAGAGTTCCCGTCATTTCAATGAGTCTGTCGGCGAGAGTGCTTTTGCCGTGGTCGATGTGTGCAATTATGCAAAAATTCCTGATGTTTTCAAATTTGTTTTCCATAGTGCTCTCATTATAGAATGATTTTTACTGTTTTAGCAAATCTTATTTTCCAATTTAGTCTTCATTGCACAAATATTTTAAATATCTTTCGGGGTTGTTGATAAAGGTTTTATACAAAAAGAATTGTTTTGTGTCTTCAAAACTTTTTTCCACAAGTTCCCCGTCTTCAATTTCATAAATTTTGGCATTTGGAACGGCAATTAAAAGAGGAGAATGAGTCGAAATTATGAACTGGCAACCATTTTTACTTGCGGTGTTCAAAATGGAAATTAGTGAGAGTTGCCTTTCAGGCGAAAGTGCTGCTTCTGGCTCATCAAGCAAAAAAATCCCAGTTTTTCTAAATTTATTTTTGAAAAGTTCCAAAAAACTTTCCCCGTGCGAAACTTTTTGAAGAGATTTTCCGCCATAGCCAAGGTATGTGGAGGGTTTTTCTTTTGCAACTTCATCAATATAACTAGAAAAATTCAAAAAATTTTCTGCTCTGAAGAAAAAGCCTTTTTTAATTTTTTCATTCCAAGTCAATTTTATATAATTTGATAGCAAAGCACTGTCGAAAACTTCCTCGTTTTTATAAAAATGATCTTCGCTCCCACCCAAAATGTTAAAGCCAATGTTATAAGCCAAATTCTCCAAAAAAGTGCTTTTGCCCGTGCCATTATCACCCAAAATGAAAGTTATTGGGGTTGATAACTCTAATTGCCAATCCTTTTGAAAAAGTGGCAATGTGAACGGAAATTCAGTTTTTGGAGCAGTTTTTACCTCCAACACTACACTTCTTAAATATGTTTTCATAAATATATTTTAACAAAACTTTATTAAAAAGTAAAGTTTGAGAATTGTTTTCGAATAAACATATTATTTATTTTTAAACAAAATATTTTAGTTTATATAATTTTTTATATTTATTTTAATATAATGATATTATTACTTAATAAAATTGCCGAAAAAGTTTGATTTGGACAAAAGAAGATGTTATAATTCATATTATAAAATATAATTACCTCTTTTAAGGAGTTTAATATGGCTGATTTATTTGATACTTGGATTGTGAATAAATATATTGCACACCGTGGATTTCACGACGATACTCACCCTGAAAATAGCCTTTCTGCTTTTGAAAACGCAATCGAACACGACTATGGCATCGAGTTTGACATCTATCCTTTGGAAGACGGAACACCTGTTGTTTTTCATGATGGAACAATGATGCGTCTCACAGGAAAAGACGGATATATTAGAAAAATTAAAGACGTGAAAGAACTAAAAACCTACAACCTTTTAAACGCAAAAGGTGAAGATACAAGAGAGACAATCCCAACTTTAAAGGAAGCGATTGATATGATTGCAGGCAGAACTCCCGTTTTAATTGAGATGAAAGACTACAATGTCAACAGCAATTTCGAAAGAAGCGTCTATGATATTCTCAAAGAATATAAAGGAGAATTTGCCATAATCAGTTTTAACCCATACACTCTCAAATGGTTCAGGCTCAACGCACCAGAAATTCTGCGTGGTCAACTTGGTTGCTCAATGAAAGGCGAGAAAATGGGCTTTTTTAAAAAATGGATTTTGAGAAGAATGGCACTAAACAAGTCACATTCTCAGCCAAATTTCATCGCATACAAATGGGACGAAGTTCCAAACAGATTTGTTAAAAAATATAAACAACTTCCCCTTTTGGTGTGGGCAGTGCCTAGCCAAAGTGCATATATGAAAGTTGCAAAATATTGCGACAATATCATTTTTGAGGGGTTTGAACCAAGAATATAAAAAAACTTTCAAAGAAAAGTTTTTTTATATGAAATTTGACTAAAGTCAAATGAAATTAATTCGTAATGCAATATGCTAACGCATATGCAATTTTCACTTCGTGAAAGTTTTGGTCATTTTTAGTGATGAGTGAAAAATGATAAATTATGGTCAAAGTAAAAAAAACTTTCAAATGAAAGTTTTTTTGCGTTTTAGTTTTTAATATTTTATTTATTTTTCTGTTTTTTACTTTTCAGTTTTAATTTTTTTACTTTTTTCAAAAATAAATTTCTTGCGTTTCATTCCTTTTTCTCTACCATTTTCGCTTGGGGTATAATACACTCTGTCCTTTAGTTTGTTTGGCAGATATTGTTGGTCAACATAGCCCCCAAAATCGTGAGGA
>CAYIZE010000026.1:0-11356 GCA_964367785.1 uncultured Christensenella sp. | reverse complement strand
TTAGGAGAATATCCGTTTATGTCAATCTTTTCGTCTAAAATGGGAGTGAGAGGGGAGATAACATTATTTTCTATTGCCGGAGCAAAAGAAATTATTGGTTTAAAAACAGAGCCAGGTTGGCGAGAGATTGATAAAAGATTATAGTCACTCTTGCCATAAAATGCTTTAATCCCACCTGTCTTGTTATCAATTAAAAGAGCCAATCCGTCACTGTCAGCAGACTTTGAATAGTCCTGCAAATTTTCAATTTCTCCTTTGACTTTTTCTTGAATTATTGTGTCAAGATATGTGTTTATTTTATATTTTTTAAGTAAAAAATCTTTTTCAGTGATGTTAAGAATTTTGCACGCTTCATCTACACATTGATTATAAAATGTGTTTTCACCGAGAAAAGTCTTATTAACTTTAAGATTAAGCCCCTCATTCTTTTTACTGTCGCATTCTTCTTTTGTGATTTTTCCGTCTTTTTGCATCTCATTAAGCACAAGATTTCTCCTTTTTAAGCATGCATCTTGATTATTTATAGGTGAAAATCTTTTAGGTGACTTGATAATCCCTGCAAGCATTGCAGATTCCTCTAAGTTCAACTTTGTTGCATCTTTTGAAAAATATCTTTGAGATGCTTGATTAATGCCAAACGCACCATTTCCAAAATATATTGCGTTGAGATATGCTGTCATAATCTCATCTTTAGAGAGATTTTCTTCCAGTTTTTTTGAAAGTAAGAGTTCATTTATTTTTCTTTTAAGAGTTTTTTCACTTGTGAGATGAGTGTTTTTTATGAGTTGTTGAGTTATTGTCGATGCACCTTGAACGACTTTTAAAGATGTAATGTTTTTTAGCATTGCACTAATCACTCTTTTATAATTCACTCCATTATGTTTATAAAAGTCCTTGTCTTCAATGCTTATGAAAGCGTCCACAACAACCGATGGTATTTCGCTTATGTCCAAATTTTTTTGCTCACTAAAATCTGTTTTTATAAGATTATCTTCGCTATCATAAACATCAATATTACTCGAAGAATATTGTAACTTGTCGTTATCGAGGGCTAATGTTGAAAAATTATTTAATAATCCAAAATGGAACAAGGTAAAAAACATCAAACAAATGAATGCTAGAGATAAGAATATGTAAAACAAAATTTTAAAGGAATTTTTCATAACATTTTTCATATTAATTTATTTTGTTACTTTTAGTAGTTTATTATTATGCTTTTATAATTTTTTGTTGAAAAATAGTCTTAAAAATTATATAATGTCTTTATGAAAGAGAAAAAATATTTGATTGAAACATTTGGTTGCCAAATGAATGTTCACGATAGTGAGAAAATAGCAGGAATGCTAATTGATTTGGGCTATAATGAAACGTTTAAAAAAGATGACGCTGACATAGTTGTTTTTAACACTTGTTGCATAAGAGAGAGCGCGGAACTTAAAATTATGGCAAAGATTGGCGAACTTAAAGCCCTTAAAAGAAAAAATAAGGACTTAATTATAGTTGTGTGTGGTTGTATGACTCAACAGAAAAATATGCCAGAATTACTGAAAAAACGTTTTCCATTTATAAGCCTAATTATTGGCACTCATAACATTGACGAACTAGAAGACTATCTTTTAGAATTTGAAAATGACAAAAAGATGAGAAGTATTGTATGGGAAAAAGAGGGAACTGTTAAAGAAAACAAGTTTATCCATAGAACGAGCAAAAACAACGCGTGGGTGAACATTATGTTTGGTTGCAACAATTTCTGCACCTATTGCATTGTGCCGTTTGTGCGTGGCAGGGAGAGGAGTAGACAGGTAAAAGACATCGTTGAAGAGGTGGCGGAACTTGTTAGGAGTGGAAAATATAATACGATCACACTTCTTGGACAAAATGTTAATTCATATGGAAAAGATTTAGAGGGTGGCAAAACGAATTTTGTTAACTTGTTGGAGGAGATTTGCAAGATTGAGGGAGATTATAAAATAAAGTTTTTGACTTCTCACCCAAAGGATTTTTCAAATGAACTTGTGGATTTCATTGCCAAAAGCGACAAGATGAGTAAAGCAATTCATTTGCCGGTGCAGAGCGGTAGTGACATTGTTCTCAAGATGATGAACAGACATTATGACATCACTCACTATAAAAACTTGGTTGAAAAAATATATTCTACCATTCCAAATTCAACACTTACGACAGACATTATCGTCGGTTTTCCGAGCGAGAGTGATGAAGATTTTGAAAAAACATGTGAACTATTAAAATTCTGCAACTTTAGCGGAGTGTTTGGTTTTGTTTATTCCAAGAGAAAAGGCACACCTGCCGAAAATTTTGAAAATCAAGTGTCACCAAAAGAAAAACAAAGAAGAATTACTAAGCTCTTTGAAATTCAGCACGAACTTCTTAGAACTCAACTCAAAAATATGATAGGGCAAACATATGAGACAACCATTGAAAGTAAAAATGGTGAGTTATTTATGGCAAAGACAGATAATGGAAAGTCGATTAGGGTGAAATCAAATGATATTAATATTAATGACAAATGCTTTGTTACAGCAACAAAAATTGAAAATAACGAACTGTTTGGCGAAGTGATGAAGGAGAAAACAGATGCTCGAAAATAGAGAAAACTTGTCTCCTATGATGAAACAATATTTTATTACAAAAGAGCAATATAAAGATTGTCTATTGTTTTATCGCTTGGGGGATTTTTATGAATTGTTCTTTGAAGATGCAAAGGTTGCAAGTAAGGTCTTAGACATTGCACTCACTGGACGTGCTTGTGGATTAACAGAAAAAGCACCTATGTGTGGCGTTCCTTATCACGCAGTGGACGGATATATTGCGAAACTGCTTGAAAAAGGCTATAAAGTTGCCATTTGTGATCAACTGAGTGAACCTGTGCCTGGAAAAATTGTTGAACGTAATGTGACGAGAGTCATCACTCCGGGAACTGTGATTGAAAGTGAGATTTTAAATGAAAATAAAAGTAACTATATCCTAAGCGTCCTCAAAAATAAAGAAGATTTTGGGGTGGCTTTGTGTGATGTCTCAACGGGTGAATTTCGAATAAATGAACTTAATAGCACACAACATTTCATTGATTTACTCACTCGAATTATGCCAAGTGAGATTATATGTAATGAGGAAATGTATGAGTTTTCAACAGATAAAAGCATAAAAGCTTTGGATTTTTTGCCTTTATTTTCAAAGCATCAAGATTTTAGTTTTGATATGGAAAACGGAAAAAATATTATAAAAAAACAATTTAACATAACTTCTTTTAGTGGTCACGATTTTGCAAAAATGAACACTGCGATCGGTGCGGTGGGTGCACTTATAGAATATCTTTTTGACACTCAAAAAAGAAGTCTTAATCACATTAACAAAATCATTACTGAAAAAAATAGCGACTATATGCAACTTGATTATAATGCATGCAGAAACCTTGAACTGATTGAAAATATTCGAGATAGAAAGAAAAAAGGCTCGCTTATGGGGCAACTTAACAAGACAAAAACTGCAATGGGGTCAAGACTTCTTGAAAAATGGATATTGCAACCCCTTCAATCATCAAAGGAGATTAATAATAGGCTTGATTGCGTGGAAGAATTATATTACAATCAAATGCTTCTAAGCGACATTTCTGAGTCTCTTTCTGGCATTAACGACATTGCAAGGGTTTGTTCAAAGATATCTTTTGGAACAATTATGCCAAGAGACTGCGTTTCACTTCGTAACTCTCTTTTGGGAGTGATCAATTTGGCAAACTTATCGAAAAATTTAAAAACACAAATGTTTCTTAATTTGTTTGATAACATTGAATCTATAAAAAATATTGCTGAACTTCTAGGAAATACATTTGTTGATGCACCGCCTGCAATCATATCAAATGGGGGATACATAAGAGAGGGTTTTAATGAAGAACTTTATAATTTAAAACATGCCTCAACTGATGCGAAAAAATTCTTGGCGGAATATGAAGCCAAAGAAAGAGAGACTTCGGGTATAAAAAATTTGCGAATTGGATATAGCAGAGTGTTTGGATATTTCATTGAAGTTAATAAGTCGCAAGATGAACTAGTTCCATACTACTATCAACGCAAGCAAACAATATCAAATCACGAAAGATTTACAACAGATGAATTGAAAAACATTGAAAGCAAACTCCTCAATGCAGAAGAATTGTCAATTAAACTAGAACAAGCCATTTTCGATGAGATTAAGACAAAACTAAAAGAGATTGTGACAGACATTCAAAAGACAGCAAATGAGGTTGCTTTTGTTGATGTTATCGCTTCGCTTGCTTATGACGCACAAGACTTTAATTACACAAGGCCAAAGGTTAGCGAGAGATTTAAGCATATTAAAATTGAGGACGGCAGACATCCCATTGTGGAAACAAATTTAAGAAACGATTCTTTTGTTCCAAACGACTCATATATAGATGAAAATGCAAACAGGACAATTATTATCACTGGACCAAATATGGCAGGTAAAAGCACATATATGAGACAAATTGCTCTTATCGTTATTATGGCGCACATAGGCTCCTTTGTGCCTGCATCAAATGCAGAGATAGCAATAACAGATAGGATTTTCACAAGAATTGGTGCAAGTGATGATTTGAACAGTGGACAAAGCACATTTATGGTTGAGATGATAGAAGTGGCAAACATTTTAAATAATGCAACAACAAAAAGCCTTGTGATATTAGATGAAGTGGGGAGGGGAACTGCAACCTATGATGGGATGAGTATTGCGTGGGCAGTGCTTGAATATATTTCCACCACAATTCGTTGTAAAACGCTTTTTTCGACACACTATCACGAAATCACATCACTAGAAGGTAAGTTGGACGGAGTGAAGAACTATAAAGTGGGAGTGAAAGAGTTTAATAATTCAATCATATTTTTAAGGAAAGTTACGCCAGGAAGTGCAGACAAGAGTTTTGGAATAGAGGTGGCGGCTATGTCTGGTATTTATGATGATATAATTAATCGTGCTAAAAATATTCTATTGCAACTGGAAAAAAATTCTGTGAAGTTTAATATTAAAACAAATGCAAGTGAAAATAAATCACTTTCTATTCTTGAAAAAGACAATGTGATTAATGAAATTAAAAACATTGATATAAATAAATTAAGTCCAATGGAAGCGTTTGAGATTTTGGTGGAACTGAACAAAAAAGTTTTAAAATGAGAGGGAAAATATGTCTGTAATTAATATATTAGATAGTAAAGTTTATAATAGAATTTCAGCAGGAGAAGTTGTGGAAAGACCTGCATCTGTTGTGAAAGAGTTGATGGAAAACGCCATTGATGCTGGTTCTAAAAGTATTGTAGTTGAAATTATGGGTGGTGGGATAAAACAAATAAAAATTGTTGATGACGGCTGTGGAATTATGTTTGACGACTTAAAAAAAGTCTTCTTGTCACATGCCACCAGCAAGATTTCGAAAGCGGAAGATTTGGAAAATATTTCCACACTTGGATTTAGAGGTGAGGCTTTGGCAAGCATTTCTGCCGTGTCGCAAGTGACTCTTTTTTCTAAATACATTAAGAGTGATGTGGGTGGAAAGATAGCCTCTAGCGGAGAAAAAATTGAAGAGCCTGTGGAATATGGCACAAAAACGGGGACGACAATTATTGTTGACAACCTTTTTTTTAACACTCCTGCAAGGCTTAAATTTTTGAAAAGCGAAAAACAAGAAGAAAGTGCCATTACAAATGTTATCTCTAGGCTTATTTTTGCAAATCCAGATTTATCCATAAAATATATTGCTGATGGAAAAACTATTTATAACTCATCTTTACCAGGACTTAAAGAAAAAATTTTTAATGTCTATGGCAAAGAAACAGTGGAAAACATAGTTGATGTTAAAGGTGAGAATGGAATCTATAAATTGTCCGGTTTTATTTCAAAACCCACATTTTGTAAAGCAAATAGGACATATCAAACTCTCATAATTAATGGAAGATTTGTGACAAATTTTCTTTTGTCCACAGCGGTGCAAAATGCTTATGAGAATTTTTTGATGAAAGGAAAATTTCCCTTGTTTATTTTAAATCTAACTGTTCCGTTTGAAGAGGTTGATGTAAATGTTCACCCCAGCAAAATGGAAGTAAAATTTAGAAATTCAAATAAGATTTTCAGTTTTATATATGCTCTTGTTTTACAAACTTTAAACGACAGTAATTTTTCAATTTTCTATCAAAACGATAATAATATTTTTGCCAAAAATCAAAATCAAGAAAATTCTTCACAACAGCAATCTCAAACTCCATCTCAACCATTAAAAGAAGTGCAGAACGGCTTTTCTTTTGGAGATATGAAAGAATTTTCAGATAATCTTGGAAAAATAAATGTGGCTAATCCAACTTTTAAGAATGATGATGGAATAGGTGTTTTAGCCACGAGCGATAATTCGTGGGGTGAAGATAATTTCAAATATTCAAAGAGTGTTGATTTCACTCATATTAATGATGAAAATAGAGTGATTTCTGCAAAAATTGAACAGGAAAAATTTGATAAAACTATCTCATATAAAATTATAGGAACAATTTTTAATACATATTTGGCCATTGAAAGCAATGATAACTTTTATCTTTTTGATCAACACGCAGGACATGAAAGGGTGCTTTTTGATAAATTTATGAAACTATATGATGAGAAGAAATTAAACTCTCAGCCTTTGCTTTTGCCATATATTTTTGACGTAAATAACATTGAAAAAACACTTATTGATGACAATTTAAATATTTTCTCTGAACTTGGTTTTCAAGTGGAGCAATTTGGCAATAATTCATATAAAATTAGTGCCGTCCCTTCAATTTTAACTGACATTAATCTATCTAATTTCTTGCTTGATGCAATGCAAAATATAAACAAAATTTCTTCAACAAACGAAGTTATTAAAAAGCATTTTGCAACGTGCGCTTGCAAGGCTGCCGTTAAAGGAGGGCAGATTTTGAGCGATAATGAAATAACCTTTTTACTAGGTGAGATTTTATCTTCAAAATACACACTTTTATGTCCCCATGGAAGGCCAATATGTGTTTGCTTAACTAAGTATGAGATTGAAAAAATATTTAAAAGGATTGTGTGATGAATAAAATTTTAATTATCACAGGACCCACTGCCAGCGGAAAAACGGATTTTGCAATTAAGTGTGCAAAAATGTTTAATGGTGAGATTATCTCGACGGATTCTATGGCGATTTATAAAGATTTGAATATTGGAACTGCAAAACCTACGGAAGATGAACAAACACAAGCTAAACATCATCTGATTAACATTATAGAGGCAAAAGAAGAATTTAGTGTCCAAAAATTTGTTGAGATGGCTAAGAATAAAATTGAAGAAATTTCAAAAAGAGGAAAATTACCAATTCTAGTTGGTGGGACTGGGCTATATATCAGGTCTATAATCTATCCATATTCATTTTGTTCAACTCCAAAAGATGAGAAAATTAGAGAATATTTTAATAACATTTTAAAAGAAAAAGGCAAAGAATTTTTGTATAATCTACTGTTAAAAAAAGATGCTAATGTTTCCAAAAAATTTCATATTAATGACACAAAAAGGGTTATTCGTGCGCTTGAAATTAGCACAATCAATGGCGAAAATAAAGAGAAACTATATATTGATGAAACCAAAGAAAAACCAATTTATGATTACACGCTTATTTCACTTGATTTTCCAAGAGAAAAACTCTATGAAAGGATTAATCTTCGGGTGGATAAAATGTTTGAGCAAGGGCTTACAGATGAAGTTTTAAATCTTCTCAAAAATGGAAAAATTGACAAGACTTCTCAGTCGATGCAGGCTATTGGCTATAAAGAATTATTTAGATATTTTGACAAAGAACTTTCACTTAATGAGACAAAAGAGTTAATAAAAAAGAATACTCGTAACTATGCAAAAAGACAACTGACATTCATTCGAGGTTTTAAAGATGTTTTTTGGTTCGACCCGCAAGATGGAGCGGACAAAGCGATTAGTTACATTAAAGAAAAAATAGGGCAGTAGCCCTATTTTTTTATCTGTCGTTAAATTTTTATCTTATTAAAATTTATCTTATTTATTTTTTTATAATTAATTATTTTTAAAAATATTAATAGTTTCTTACAAGTCCAATAACTTTTCCAAGAATGTCAACTTCGAAACAATAAATAGGTTTCATATAGTCATTTTCTGGCTGGAGTCTGATGTGGTCGTCTTCCTTATAAAACCTTTTCACTGTTGCTGAGCCACCAATCATAGCAACGACAATCTCGCCGTTTTCTGCGTAGTCTTGTTTTTTCACAACAATCTTGTCTTTTTCAAAAATTCCCGCATTAATCATACTGTCGCCTTTAACTGTTAACATAAAGACGTCAGAGTTTGTGGAAAAAAGATTTTCCGACACTTCATAAACTTCTTCATAATTTTCAAAAGCAAAAATAGGCTTTCCTGCAGCCACTTCACCCAAAAGAGGAATTCTTTTTTTGACAATTTCATCTTTCTCATAATAGTTTTTGATAACTTCAATGGCTCTGTTTTTGTTGCCTGTGCGTTTGATTAAATTTTTTTCTTCCAACTTATCAAGATAGTATTTAATTGTTGAAGTCGAAGCAACGTTAAGTTCAGCCATTATTTCACGAATGCTTGGTGGATATCCTTTTTCTTCAAAATACATTTTGATTACTCTAAGAGTCCTGCCTAGTGTTTCTTCAAATTTTTCTGATCTGTTCATTTTTCTCCCTTTTAATAAATTTATTAATATAAAAAATCATCATATAATCAATGCTAACATAAAAAATATATATTGTCAAACATATGTTCTAAAAATTAATCTTTTCTTAATTTTATTACATTTGCAACATTTCTCCTACTATCTTCAGAGATTGCCGCGTAATGTTTTTTTGTCGTGTTCACATCTTTGTGCCCAAGAACATCAGCAACTATGTATATGTCTCCAGTTTCACGATAGAGGTTTGTGCCAAAAGTGCTTCTTAATTTGTGGGGAGTGATATGTTTTAAAGGGAAGCAAGCGATACTATATTTTTTGACAAGTTTTTCCATGGCTCGCACACACATTCTCTTGTTTTGAAGTGACAAGAAGAGCGCTTTTTCATCTTCTGTCACCTTGGTATTTTTTAACCTTTCTTCCAAATACTCTTTAAGTGCTATTGCTACCTCATCGGAAAAATAAAGAACTGTTTGATTGCCACCTTTTCGAGTTATTTTAAAGCCATTTGTTTCAAAATCAATGTCATAAATATTTAGCCCCACACATTCGCTTACACGAATTCCTGTGCCGAGTAGGAGAGTGAGAATGGCAACATCACGTTTTCGAGTAACTTTGTTAAAGGCACTCTGCATTTTTGTAAAAACTTTAGTAGGGTCGTCTGCGGAGTTTAATAATTTGACGACCTCGTCAACTTCAAGTCTAGTGATTTCTTTTTCTTTGACCTTTGGAATTGCGATTTTTGCTGAAATATTTTGCGGTAATTTATCTTTTTTATAGAAGTATTTAAGTAGGCTTCTAATTGCAGAAATTTTTCTACACTTTGTAATGGCACTGTTTGAAAAAAATTTATCATCAATATAATAGCCTGATAGATAGTTCATAAAGATTTCAATGTGTGTGGAAGTTAAATTTTTTAAATCATTAAGAGTCAAGGTTTTAACTGTTTTGTTGCTAAAATCAATTATCTCAGTTGTTAAGAAGTGAAAAAATATTTTCAAATCCTCTGCATATCCCAGCCTCGTGAGAGAAGTTGTTTGACTCTCGATACCAATGAAAAACTCATCACAAAAAACAGGCAATAAGGAGAGAATTTCCTTTGTTTTAGTGTCGTTTTTATAATTCCGTTGTTTAAAATAACTTGGTTCAACCATAATAATATAATTTTATCAATTAAAAATTAATTTGTAAAACAAAAGTTTGACTATAATTTTTTTTCAACTTATAATAAATTGAATGGAAAAAATTTTATTACAACAATTTGCTGAGAAAAAAGATAAAACAAAAGTGCAAGAATTTTATGAAAAAACTCTTGATATTGTATCGTGCGCCCTAACAGATTTAAATTCAAAAAATGATAGGGACAGCAATGTGTTACAAGAATCTTCTACAAGAATTTTTCCTATGGGAGATTACACAAACGATACTTTTATCGACCAAACTGGTGAACTTGAGATTGTGATTGCTTCGTCAAACCCTCAACTTATAATGGCAAACACAATATTTTCAAAAAATTTTATAGAAGCGAAATCTAAGAAACAAAAAGAAAATCTTTTAAATGAGGGAACTTACGACAAAATCATTGTTGATTTAACCAAATGTTTGCTTCCATATTTTGATGAAAAAACGACTTTAATGATTGTAAACGAGGGAATAAAAGTTCTTTGCTTAGAAGAGTATGGTTTTAAAATTTTAATTCGTTTTGCTACTTATAATATTGACGACGAAGATGCAATATTAGACTTTTGGGAGGTTTTTTATAAAAAATCAACCTCTGTGAACCTTTTTCTTTATAATGAAAATATTGAAAAAAAGGACAAAGAAACAAAAGGAAATTATAAACGTCTTGTGCGTATTTTTAAAAATATTCGCAAAAACATTTTAATTAATAAATGGGCAACGAGTGGAAAATTGAACAAATACTTTATTGAATTAATTTGCTACAATATTCCAAATTCTTTACTTCAAGATAATGATTTTCATTTGCTTTTTTGTAAAGCAGTGAACTACCTTGATAATTGTAACATTTTTAATTTTGAGTCTTTTGATGGAAGAAAAATTGAAACATTTTATTTTGCAAAGATTAATTATGAAAATATTTTAAATTTCACAAAATATCTATTAAAAATTTCATATATGTAGAAAACTACTATGCAAACTATATGGAGATGGGACTACTATGCAAACTATATCAGTAAATATGGACTACTATGCAAACTTTTGATATTGCTTTAGATATTATCCTTGGCATAAAATTAAATCAAAAACGAACTAAAAAAAGATAAATAGTTTAATTAGTAATATTAAAATCATTTTTATTTGTGTCAATAAAATTTTTATAATTCATAAAATTTTAATGAAGAAACCTTCTTCTTACTTAGATATTATATAAGGTTAAGTGGCAAAAATCTTTTAAAGTTGTTTTTGAAATATTTGAAATTTAGTTAATAATTCAGACGCTCTGAGAGAGAATTTTTTCTTAAACATGAACAAATACCCGTTAAAAAATATTGTTTTTATAAGAATTTTTAGCAATGTTTATAAATAAATTTAAAAAGAATTTTTTAAATAAAAATTTATAATTTCTAAAAACGTTATTAATTTTAAATTAAGTTAAAATCTTTATGTAAAGAGCGATTT
>CAYIZE010000025.1:0-11381 GCA_964367785.1 uncultured Christensenella sp. | reverse complement strand
GCTTTATAAGTTCCCGTGCTAACGAAATCGTCAGCGAGATCGCCATATTCCTCACTCTCACCATTTTTGTATGTCCAACTCACCATAAAATCATTTTCACTTGTCAACCCCTCGATTGTGACTTCTGGTTTTAGCGAAGAGCCTGTATAAACTTGGTTTGAAATTCCACTCACCATATCTTCTTCAAAAGGTTTTTTCTCAATAGAAAAAGCAGTGACAACTTCCTTTCTCGCATAATCACTAGTTGTCTGCACCGTTGCTTTTACAATATATTTTCCTGCGTCAGTTGGTTCTTTTTTAAAATAAAACTCATCGCCCAGCACAGCATATTCGAACAAAATCTCTCCATTTCCACTATTATTTTCCACAACAGGAGTTTTTGTCTCATCTCCAAAAGTCCAGTCTTCCACGCTCACATTTAAGTTTTCGAGAGGCTCATATGCAACAACTGTGACCACTCCCGTCGAAGCCAAAAACTTTTTATTGTTTTTTGGCTCAAACACCCATTCATATTCATTCTCACCTTTGAGTAGAGTAGTTTCACCCTGCTTCCAGTAAATTTTCCCGTCAGTGTCGCTCTCGCCAAGATCAAGAAAAACATCGTTCAAAGTCTGTGTAACAAGATAGTTAACATTATTGTCAACCACAGGAGCAACGACAGAATTCACTTTTTCCTCGTCGCAAGCCGAGAAAAACATTCCAGTCACGAATATAAGTGCCAAAAATAAAATAAAAAATCTTTTTGTTTTCATAATTTCACCTTTTTTCTTTTATTTTGTGACAAATATGTTGTAAAAATACTTTTTAATATAAAATTTTTTACAACATAAAAAAAGCCTATATTTCATAGACTTTTTAAAAAATTAATGAATAAAATTATATTCTTTTTACAAATAAGTTAAGTTTATATGCTCAATCTCTGCACGACCAAATTGACATTTGTAAATGTCGCTCCACTCCCGCTGTTATTCACAAGATTAATCACAGTGTTTGTGTTTGTATTATTATATATGAAACTAGTGGATAAATGTGTTGGCAATCCTGCAGTTGCAAAAGCTGAACTTAAACTTATAGGCACATCTACTCCGTTTGCCGTGACTTTCAGCCCCACAAGCCCACTTGCCGTGCGAAAAGCATCTGCGTCGTATGTAATAAGATAATAACCCCCTGTCGCCAGAGTCACGTCAGCCGTTCCAGATGTATGAACAATATCCGCAGCGTCAAAATTTATATTATTTAAGAGTGTAATCGCCGTTTCGTTGGCAATCTCTCCAGTGTTTAAGTTATAAAAATCTGCAATTTTGTTTAATCCACTTGGCCCGACAGCACCTGTCGCTCCAGTTGCACCTCTACATGGATCATAAGTTGAACAAATACAATTACAACAATTCATATTATTCCTCTCTTCATTAATTTACGCGAGAAAAGAAAAAAATGTTAAATTTTGTTTTCAAAAATATTTTTGTAATATATAATAACAATTACTAAGGGGTAATATGGATAAAAATACTTTCATTAATACTTCAGAGATTGTGAACTCAGGCAATTCTTATAGATTTGTTATTCATATCTTCGACAAAAATTACAATACAGGGAAATTTTCCACAAGTTTGATGTCTAAATATAACGCCGAAAAATATGAGCAACAAGCCTTGGAGCTTTTTGGTTTTAAAAATTGGTTTGATATAAAATTTGGCACAATATTTCCACAAATAACCATTCACACCGATAGCGATAATCCAAAAGAAATTGTTATGCTGGAATGCAAAAGGGGTTTTCTTCTTAAAAATGAAGTAAAGCCTTTCTTAAAAGAAGAATTACAAATGTAATTAAAATTAAAACAATTTTATTTAAGAAATTATTTTAATAGATAATTGATAATTATAAAAATTTTTTATTTGCTTTTTAACCTGAGGTCTTTATTTCCCATATTAACTAAAATTGAATTTCTTTTGTTGCACATTCTGCTAAAAGTTCTTTCCTGATATTTGTTTAAAATTTCTTGTAGCAAAAGATTTGTTGTAATAATAGTTTTTTTATTTTTCGTTAAGCGTTCATTTAATACGAGATAAAAATACTCTTCCGTCACATTTTTATATTTTGGTTCAGTTCCAAGGTCGTCGATAATGAGGACATCAGAATTTAAAACTCCGTCAAGAAGAGTTGACTTAGTGTCGTCAAAAGTTGTGTGAAACTTTAAAAACAAGTTGTTTAAAGCAAAAGCAGAGAGAAAACAAACAGACATATCTTTTTTTATAAGTTTGTTACAAATGCACTCCACCAAATAAGTTTTGCCAACGCCTGTTTTTCCAGATAAAAGAAGGTTTTTATATTCACTATCCTCAATTTTGTCGCACCAATTTTCAATTTTTTCATACATTTTCTTTATATTTTCTTTGTCATCAAAGATTTCAAAATCTGCACTTTCAAAATTATGAGAGTTGTCCACATTCATTCCAATATTGTTCACAAGTTCCTTGTTAAGTTTTTTATAGTAACATTCACAGAGATATTTCCCAACATATCCAGTGTCTTTGCACTTTTTGCAAGAGTATTTTGGCTCAAAATCTGAAAATTTTAAATTTAATTTAGCAAGGATTTTTTCTGCCAGAGTTGTTTTTTCTTTGAGTTCATTTCTTTTTACATTACAATTTTTATTTTCAAATGAGAGTTTTGAAATATCAAAATTAAGAGAGCGAATTTGAAGATAAAGTTTTTTAAACTCGTCATTTGCCATTGCAACGTTAAAATTATTATCCGCCAAATTTTCAACGTTTTCTTTACATAATCTTATATCATTTAAAACTTTCAACTTAACATTCATATTATCTTCTTTTAATTTTCTCTGTAATTTTTAAAAAAATATTAATTTGAGAAAAAATTTATAGGTTAATCTCATCTAGATTGTCAAACAAAGCATTCAAATCTTCTGCTGAATAAGTTCGCTGCTGTCCAAAAGATTTCCCGACAAATCCGCTGTTTTTCTCCGCTCTCGCAGTAACCTTTTGTTTTTTAATATCACTCAATTTTGTAAGTCCGCTGTCATGCCAATTTGTCAAAATTGCATTAGCATATTTCATTGCATTCATTTTATCTTTGGAAAGTTCAGTCGCATACATAATGACGTCGTCCGAAAAATTGTAGACCTCTGTCCAAGTTTTGAAAAATGCCCTGTCAAAACTGTTTACACGCCTGTCCAGATTAAGAGCCGATAAGATATTTTTTATCTTTTCATCAAGAGACAAAACTTCGTTCAAATAATTATTAATTCCACTCATTGAAGTGAGTCCAAGTTTATAGAATTTCTGAACAGTCAAGTTAAGTCCTTCCAAAGTTTTTACATTGTTTTTGAAACAAAAATTTGCAATCTGCACCAGAGTTTGCTCGTTAAATCCCTTTGACAACCAAGGTAATATGTAGACATCAATCTGATTTTCAACCGATTCATAATATATTCCAATCGCATTATTCAATTTTCTTGCAAGAGCAATCAAATCGCTCTTATTCGCCTCATATTCCTCCATTTCTCCAAAGGACATTAGTTTGAGTTCAAAATATTTTGTGAGTAACTTATCGAGCATCTCAAAACTATAATTTTTTGTCTTTGCCGAGACTTTTTTGGAAAGAAGCAAAATATTATTTAGAAAAAAGCCAAAAGACTTTGTCCATTTTTCATATAGTTGTTGATGCTCAATGGACAAATTACCTCTAAATTTAAGTGCTTTTGCAACTTGACTGATGTCTGACGTTGTGAGAGTTAAATTTTCAATCTTCTCCTCAATTTTTTCGGCTGTCCTGACACCTTCGTCTGCCCACACTCGTGCCACTGTTAATATGTAGTTGGAGTTAATTGAGTCTCCTTTTTTTTCCACACAATATTTCACAATCATATTAAAGTCACAAGGCTGGATGTTATAATTTTCAATAAAATCAATATATTTATAAAACTCGTTTGGACCTATCTGTCTTCCTGTGATAATTTCTTGAATTTCAGTCACAAACGAACTATATTTTTTGTTTTCAATTTTTTTGCTGTTTCTAATAGCATCTTTAACAGGGAGATAGCGAATTTCAACGGGATTAACTTCCAAAATTTGCACCAAGTTTTGCTCTTGCCAATATTCAAAACTTTTCATAACCTCTTCTTTTGACACCCCAAGAACATTCACAAAATTTTCAATATTATTATCCGCGCCAGCACTATTTTGGCATTTTAAGAGTCCAAAAAGATAAACCTTAAGATAATTTTCAGGAGCGAAAGGAAGATAGTCGTTCAAAAAACGACCGTCAATGTTGATGGAACTATTTCCAATGAATGAACTAGAATGTTTGCAAAAAGACATTTCCTCTCCTTAGTATTATTTTTAAAGTGTATCAAAGAAATGAAAATCTTTCAATCTCTAAAAGAGATATTTTTAAAAACTTTGTGTCACTTGCACAACTAAGCCCTCTCCACAAATATGTCAAACACACAATTTTCCTTTATGCATTTGTCCGTCAGTTCTTCCTTTATGGAGGTTATATCCATTTTACTCTCAAATGGTGCGACTAAATCAAACTTAATTTTAGCACAATATTTATCTTTCACAACAACAAAATCGTGAATTAAAAAATTCTCATCAATATTTTTCAAAATAACAATAACTTTTTTCTTCAAAAACATTGTATTTTCATCGTCCACTTCCACCATATCAATGTGGATTGATAAATTAATATTATATTTTTCTTTAAAGATTTTTTCAATTTTATCCATTTCCGTTGAAACTTTAAAATTATCATTTTTCGCATTAACTTCAACGTCAACACTTGCAAAAAATTTTTTTGCACCATAACTATGCATTATAAAATTATAAACACCTAAAACTCCCTCGTGTGAATAAATTTCTTTCTTTAAATTTTCCATAAAATCTTTTTTTGGCATCTCTCCCAAAAGAGGGCTTATCATTTCTTTTATCATTTTTGTGCTTGAAATTATGACTAAAATGGAAACAAACAGCCCAAATATTCCATCTATACTCACTCCAATGTTTCCAAAAAATTTGATGAAAAACATTGCAAAAAGAACGACAGATGAGGAGATAACGTCGTTTCTGCTGTCCATAGCACTGGCACGCAAAGTGTCACTGCTTATACTTTTTGCAAAGTTTTTATAAAGAAGCATTTGAAAAAATTTTATCACAACTGCGCTTCCCAAGAACACAAAAGTTATTAGGCTAACTTTCACAACGTCTGGATTGATAAGTTTTTCAATGCTTCTCTCGGCAAAGAAAAGACCAACACCAAGCACAATCACAGAGATGACAAGTGCCATTACTTGCTCAATTCTCTCGTGTCCAAATGGGTGATTTTTGTCCGCAGGTTTTAAGGAATATTTAAACCCCGCGACAAGCAAGCATGAACTCACAAAATCAAAAAAATTGTTCACTGCATCTGCCACAATAGTTATGCTTCCTGCCAAAAATCCCACAGAGATTTTACCAAAAAACAACAGAAAGTTTGATATAATTCCAAATATTCCAGCAACAACGCCATATCTAGTCCTAACAATTTCGTCTTCTGTGTTTTTATAATCTCTGACGCACAACTTTTTTATAAAATTCATTTAACCTACCAGTCTTCTCTCACAAACTTATTTTTTTGCTTAATGTCATCATAGAAGTCCTCGTATTCTCTTTTAAAATCCTTTTTCGTAGCGAAATCATCTCTCTCAAAAGACTCGCTGTCTTGCTTTTCTGCGAGTCTTAAAAGTTCCAGATTATTCAACTCTTTTTTCTTTTTATCAATATTTTCATCACTACTGCTTTTTTCGTTTTTATTAATATCTTTTTCTTCCATTAAAACCTCTAACCCATTCAAAAATAATATGATTTTTATATCAATTTTGCTTATTTATATTTTATTTTTTTGATAAATAATTACCAAATTAACAACAAAAATATATTAAAAATGTAAAAAAATCATTTCAAAATATTTATTTTTAATTTTCATTTTTCAAGCCATTTGCTATCAAGCCAATCTGGTGTTTTCACAAAAGATTTTCCGCATACTTTTTCCAACTTTTCGTCCAAATTATTATCAAAAACAAGCTCAAAACAGCATAATTTTTGATAAAATTGATGAAATTTTTCATTAACTTTATTGCTTCCATATTTACCATCACCCAAAATAGGGTGTCCCAAAAAAGCAAGATGTGCCCTTATTTGATGTGTCTTACCTGTGATCAATTCACATTCCACAAGACTTGTTTGATTTCCGTGTTTAATTGTCCTAAACTTTGTCAAAATTTCCATTGTTTTTGATTTTTTTTCTTTGGAAACATACACCAATGATTTTTTTGCATCTTTAAACAAATATGCCCTTTCAACTCCACCTTTAAAATTCGTGTCACCAACAACCTCGCACACATATTTTTTCTTCACAAGTCCCTGTCTAAAAGCGTTTTCAAGCAACTCTTTTGTTTCAATGTTCTTTGCGAAAACATTGAGACCTTCTGTATTTCTGTCGAGTCTATGCACGGCAAATGCAGAAAGTCTCCCCTCCATTCCGTCTGCCCCGCAACTCTCAATTCCAGAATATTTAACTGCTATGATAATATTATCGTCCTCAAAAACTTTCTCAATTTCTCTTTGTGTTCTTTCACTCTGAATAAAACACACTACTTCATCGTTTTCTTCCAAAAGAACATTTGTCGACACTCTTGCTCCGTTAACTTTCACATCTTTATTTTTAAGCATTTTTTTAACAATAAAAAAAGGAAAACCCTTGACCTGCAAAAATTTTTCAAGAGGCATACTATTTACAACAACATATTTTTTCATTTCCATAACAATAATATTAACACAAAAATGTTTAGTGTTAAACTTTTTTTTTATTTTTTTAGACTTTCCAGATAGTTTTTTATTTCAATTAATTCGTCCATCATCGTTGAAGCTCCGCCAGTAAGTCCTATTTTCATCTTTTTCGTCAGGTTAATGTCTTTCAAGCACTCTTTAACTTCTTTAAGATTTTCCACAAAATATGCCTTTGCATATTTACTGACATTATTAAAGAGTTCTTTTGTATTGCTTGAGTTTTTTCCTCCAACAACAAACATAATGTCCACATTTTTCGCTAAGTCAACGGAACTTGCATTTATTTCTTTTTGAGCGTTGCAAGTCGTATTTTTGCTTTCAAACTTTTTAATCGCTTTTTTAAATTTATCTTTTAAAATATTAATTATCTCATTTGCAAGAGTGTATGAAAAAGTGGTTTGGACAACAAGATAATATTTATCAAATTTATCGTCTATTTTTTTTGCATCTTCCTCATCTTCCACAAAAAGGGGTTCAAGACAATAGCCAGCAATCCCTTGCACCTCAGGGTGCATTTTACCGCTTTCTTTGCCATATTTACCAACGATTATAATCTTATATCCATCGTTGTTTTTAAACTGAACAAGATTACTTATAGCTCGAACATTAGGGCAAGTGCAATCTAAAAATTTAATGTCATTTTTTTCAAAATATTCAAAGGTAGATTTTGGTTCACCATGTGCACGAATAACCGCAATGTCATCACTTTTAAACTCTGTTAATGACTGATTTTCTCTCACTCCAAGTTGAGATAGTTCATTCACAACCCTCTTATTGTGCAATAATTCTTTATATAGAACAACTCTATCACTTACCTCTGCACTATCTTTCACCATAGAGAATGCCCTGTTTGAGCCATAGCAAAGACAACACTTCTGTGCGATAAAAACATTTTCCTTTGGGTTTAACTCAATGGCAGACAAAAGAAGGTATGCTATTATACAAACAAAAATATCCATCGTCGCGGCTTGGTCGGTGATTCCACTAAGTTCTATTAAAATTATAATTCCAACAATAAAAAGGTTTGACTTGTTAAAGTTTTTAAACATAATTTGATATTTTTTAAAATAAAAATATGAAATTAAAACTGTTCCAACAATCCCAAGCGATGTTAAAAATTGAAGAGGGGTATTGTGTGCCATAACAACTGTAGTTTCGATTTCTTGCGTTGGAATTCTCTCGGCAGTGACAAAACCATATCCAAAAATTGGATTTTGTAAAAATTTATCAAAACACCATGTCCAAATCTCAGACCTTCCTAAATCAATATTTCCTGTGAACCTGCTAATAAATGAACTAATAAGGATAGAAATATCTTGAATAAAAACACCGCAAAACAAACTTATTATTGAGATTAGCACTGTAAAAGTGATTAAAAAAGATTGCTTGTTTTTTGAATTCTTAAAGGTTATTATTGTGAAAATAATTAGCGTTATGACAGTCAGTAATATCATCATTCTACTGTATGTTACAAAAACCATAAGGGCAAGAAATGCCGAAAGAACAAAATATAAATAATCATATTTATTTTTATACCCAATCGCAAAAGATGCTATCATTCCCATTGCTAAAAACAAAGCGGCAACATTTATGTTTTGAGATCCTATCCTATAACTTCTATATCTAATTGATGAAATTATGTCCGTACTTGACAAATGAATGAATAAAATTTGAATTGAAATAAAAATCGCTCCGCATAATAAAAGATACAGTAAATATTTTTTTAAATCTTTACAGAAGTTGATTGAAGCCCAGTAGAAAAAATACGCAACAAGACAAAACCCCAAAACAACTATTGAATTCAAAATGTCAAAGTGACCTATAATTCCACCTAAAAGATATGCAATATCTGCTATGACAATAGGCCAAAATAACTTCCCTTTTTTCAAAAGACCTGTCTTTAATTTTTTGTTTTCAACAAGTTTTTTTGTCACAAAATATATCATTGATATAAGGACTATCCCAATAGAAAAGCCATAAACAACCCAGTTCGCAACAGAATAAAAAATGTATTCCACAAAAAAGTGAATAAATAAAATTGGAGCAAAAACAGGCTTTATATCGTCACAAAAAAAGAAAACAAAACAAACATAAACTCCAAACACAATCACTGTTAAATCAACAAAATTAATTGCCCAAAAAATAACTGCAAAGGCGAAGAGTGCAGGCATTGCCCATTTAGATTGAACCGCTGTTTTAATTTTGTTAAGTATCATTTCGCATCCTTAATTATGTAATCTCATTTAAATATTTGTTTTTTATTAAAAGGTATTTGTCGAAGATGTCATCATAAGCATTAAATTGCTTTTTCACAAGTTCAACATTCCAAGGTTTAATGCGACGCCACCATTTTCCAATAAACTTTATTTTACCTTCACGAACATTGCAAAAATGATGAATGACAATCTCCTTGTAATATTTGTCTTTTGAATTAAAAATAACAGGAAGTTGCAATGTAAGTTTAGAGGTGTTATTTAGGGCGTCTTGATCGGCGTAAAGCATTCTTCTTTTTATACAAATTTTTCTTGCCTTTGTAAACATTCCCGTCTCTCTTATTTTCTTCATATTTAAAAGTAAAACACCCGAATTGAAATAAAACTTTTTAAACCACCTTGAAGGGCTTGCCCAATTATATATATCCTTTACTCCAGCAAGTTCATAGTCTTCAACATTGATGTCAAAGAGTTTTGAAATGTCGTCATTTATAATTGTGTCAACGTCAAGATATATGATTTTATCTGGCAAAATTTCCAACTTGTCTGCAAAAAGCCTTAACATAGAATAAGGGGTGAATTGCGTTCGCATATTAACGGACATATCCATTTCCTCTTTAAACATTTTTGTGAGGTCTAAAAAAATTAGGCTACTTTTGTCGTTCTTTTGTTTTAAAATATCACTCAAAATTTTCACTTGTTTTTCATTAATTGGCAAATACTTCTCATCAACTTCTCTCAAATCCATTGTAAGAAGAAAAGCATTAATTGGTTTATCTGTATGTTTTGTCATTGATAGAAGTGTAATAATCATTCCGTCAAAGACTTTTGAATTTCCCGCGAACATAACGTTAATCATAAAAACTCCAAATTTCTATTGTGAATTATTTTCCTTGATTATAGCATACCTTTTTAAAAAATGGAAAATGATTTTTTTTGAAAATTTTAAAAATCATAATTTATCCCTTTATTTAGCTTTTTATTTGCGATTTGTTTTAAAATAGGGTAATCTTAACATAACCTAAATACACATAACAAAATTATTTTTTTGAGGTAAAAAAATGGAAAAAAACGAAAGTAAAAAACTTAAAATTGGACTCTTTATCGACACATTCTATCCTATGGTGGACGGAGTTGTTGTGGTTGTCGACAACTATGCTCGTCGACTTAGTAAAATTGCTGATGTAACAGTGTTTGCTCCAAAAGGACGCAAAGATTTTGACGATAGCACACTTCCATATAAAGTGGTGAGATGCCGTTCCCGTTTGCCACTATTTTTCCTTGATTATGACTTACCCGTTCCCAAAATGGACAAGAATTTCAAAAAAGAACTAAGGGAAAGTAATCTTGATATTGTCCACATTCATTCCCCTTTTAGCCTTGGAAAACAAGGGTTGATTTATGCAAAGAAGCACGATATTCCACTTGTTTCAACAATGCACAGCCAATTCAAAAAAGACTTTTTAAAAAACACTCATTCAAAGTTAATCACAAATATTATGCTCAAAAACATTATGAGAGTCTTTAATTCCTGCGATGAATGTTGGGCAGTTAATGATAATATTGGTAAAGTTTTTGTGGAATATGGTGCTCTTAAAACTCCAAAGACTCAAAATAATGGCACTGATTTAAAACTATTTTCAGACACCAAAAAGGTGGAGGATTTGCGACAAAAATATAAAATTTCAAAAGAAGAAAAAGTTTTTCTTTTTGTTGGCAGAATTGACAGACTAAAAAATATTTTTTTCACAGTCGACGCTTTAAAAATTCTCAAAGACAAAGGCTTTAAATTTAAGATGATTTTTGTGGGTGGTGGAATTGACGAAAAAGAACTTCAATCTAAAATTAGAGTTGAGGGTCTTAAAGACAACGTAATTCTTGCGGGAAAAATTTATGACAGAAGTGAACTTGCTTGTCATTATGCTCTTGCAGATTTATTCCTTTTTCCATCTCTCTATGACGCGAGTTCTCTTGTGCAGATTGAGGCTGCTTCGCAAAAGACTCCAACTGTTTTCATTAAGGGCGCAGTCACAGCAGGAACTGTCACAGAAAATGTGAATGGTTTTCTGAGCGAAAATGACAAATCGGCTTTTGCTCAAAAAATACTTGATATTTTCAGTGACGAAAATTTTTATAATCAAGTCTGTGAATCGGCATACAACGACCTTTATGTTTCGTGGGACGACGCTGTTAAAAAGGCATTTGATGACTATAATAGATTAATAGAAACTAAAAAATAAAAATAGAAAAGCAACGAAAGTTGCTTTTTTAATTATCTTCAATATTTAATATCTTTTTATCTTATTATCTTTTTATC
>CAYIZE010000024.1:7792-11731 GCA_964367785.1 uncultured Christensenella sp. | reverse complement strand
CCCAACATCTCGTCAAACTTTCCGTCTTCTAAGTTCATAAAATCAATCCCACACACTTTAATCATATCAGTTAAATCTCTCACAGATAGCACAGCGTCGGTATCTTGCCCCATTCCGCCTGCTGACTGATTGTCACGCAGTCTTTCAAATTTCTTCGCAATACAAGGCATTATGGACACAAAATACAAGTCGCTTGGTTTCACTTTTAATTTTTCGGCGTAAAAAGTCTTAACAGTTGCCGACATCATTTGCTGAGGAGACTTGCAAGTGGAAATATTTTTTATAAACTCAGGATAGAAAATCTCCACAAACTTGACCCACGAAGGACAACACGAAGTGAAAAGAGGTTTTTTCTCTCCGCTTTTTAAGGTGTTTATAAGTTCGTTTGACTCTTCCATAATTGTTAAGTCTGCACCAAAATCTATGTCGAAGACATCATCGAACCCAAGTCGTCTGAGGGCAGAAATCATCTTTCCCTCCACATTCTCACCAATTTTACTTCCAAAATGCTCACCGAGGGCTACTCTCACAGAGGGTGCCATTGCCACAATCAGTCTCTTATTTTTTTTCGCCAGTTCGTCCAGGACTTCAATCTTTTGAGATTTGTCACTTAAAGCCCCCGTTGGGCAATTAACAACACATTGCCCACAATTAACGCACGTGCTGTCATTAATCTTCCCCTCAAAGGCAGAGCCGATTTGAGTGTTGAAACCCCGTTTCCCCACTCCTATGGCGTCCACAGACTGCCTGACTTGACAGACTGCCACGCACTTTCTGCATTTAATGCATTTACTATTATCTCTCACAAAGGAAATTGAACTATCGTCAATGCTTGATTTTGACATTTCGCCAGCAAATTTACTGCTGTCACAATCATACTCGTCCGAAAGAGTTTGAAGTTCGCAATTTCCATTTCTTTCGCATGATAAACAATCTTTATTATGGTCGCTTAAAAGGAGTTCAAGCGTGCATTTTCTTGACGCCCTGACTCGGGGGTTGTTTGTGCTCACAATCATTCCATCGGAGGCTGGAAAAGTGCAAGCGGTGACAAGGTTTTTCACACCCTCGATTTCCACAACGCACATTCTGCAAGCACCAATTTGATTTATATCTTTAAGGTAGCAAAGAGTGGGTATCTTAACTTTTGCTTTAACACTTGCAGTTAAAACAGTTGAGCCTTCTTCCACTTCTACAACAATTCCGTCAATAGTAACTTTAATCATATTTTTTCCTTTTTAACTTTTTTTAACAGCACCAAAGTGACAACTCTTGACACAAAGTCCACACTTTATGCACTTTTCTTGATCAATAACGAAAGGTTTTTTTAACTGCCCTGAGATTGCATTTGTGGGACAATTTTTTGCACACAAACCACACCCCACACATTTTTCCTTATCTATCTCATATTTTTTGAGATCAACGCAAACACCAGCAGGACATTTTTTATCTCTTATGTGAGCCTCGTATTCGTCTGAAAAATTCTCAATCGTGGAAAGAACTGGATTCGGAGCAGTTTGCCCCAAGCCACATAGTGAATTTTGTTTCACTTGATAGCACAATTCCTTTAATTTCTCAAAATCGTCGTCCTCGGCTTTACCCTTTGTGATTTTTTCTAAAATTTCTAATATTCGTTTTGTCCCAATTCTGCAAGGAACGCATTTTCCACACGACTCATTCACCATAAATTCCATAAAAAACTTTGCGATGTCCACCATACAAGTGTCTTCGTCCATCACAATCATTCCACCACTTCCCATCATTGAGCCGTTTTTGATGAGATTATCATAATCAATTTTGACGTCTTGCTTTGAGGCAGGCAAACAACCGCCCGATGGGCCACCCATTTGAACTGCTTTAAATTTTTTATCGTTTGGAACGCCTCCGCCTATGTCAAAAATCATTTCCTTGATTGTCATGCCCATTGGCACTTCCACAAGCCCTGTGTTCTTTATCTTTCCAGTGATGGAAAAGACTTTTGTTCCTTTTGAAGTCTCTGTGCCTATGCTTGAAAACCAATCTGCACCTTTCAAAATTATTTGAGGAATGTTTGAATATGTTTCCACATTATTAAGCAGTGTTGGCTTATCAAACAGCCCTTTTTCAGCTGGATATGGTGGTCTTGGGCGAGGTTCGCCACGCTTACCCTCAATGCTCCTCATAAGTGCTGTTTCCTCTCCACACACGAACAAGCCTGCTCCAAAACTTAACTCTATGTCAAAATTAAAGCCAGAACCTAATATGTTTTCACCCAAAACTCCAAAACTTCGTGCTTGCACAAGAGCCTTTTTCAAAACTTCAATGGCATGGGCATATTCAGCACGGACATAGATGTAGCCTTTATGTGAATTAATAGCAAAACCAGCAATAATCATCGCCTCAATGACGCTTTGTGGGTCACTTTCCAAAATTGATCTGTCCATAAAAGCACCTGGGTCGCCCTCATCTGCATTACAACACACATATTTTTCGCCATCTATGCTTTTTGCTGTCATTTCCCACTTTTTGCCAGTTGGAAATCCGCCACCACCTCGCCCTCTAAGTCCGCTTTGCTTCACAATTTCAATTATTTGCTGGGAAGAGAGTTCGAATAGGCATTTTTCAAGTGCAAAATAGCCGTCTCTTGCCACATATTCTTCAATACAAAGTGGGTCAATTAGTCCACAATTTCGAAGGACAATTCGTCTTTGTTTTTTAAAAAAAGGCATTTCCTCCATTTCAACCAATTTTCCGTTTTGGACGTTATAACAAAGGTCAAGGGGAATTTTCCCTCCCACAATTTGCTCGCTAACAATTCTTCTTGCTTTTTCAGGTGTTAGGTGTCCATAGGCAGTGCCTTCAGGATAGACAATAGCAAATGGTCCTTCCTCACACAGCCCAAAGCAACCTGGGCTAATGACAGACACATCTTTCATATCTTTGCATAAGTCTTTGAAGATTTGAAGAATGTTTTCTCCATTATTAAACAGACACGCAGTTCCACCACATGTGAGAATTTGTCTGAATTTTCCGCCTGTTTTTCTGCTTTCCACAAACTCAAAATATTTTTCTTTTGTTTTTTTAAGTAAATCTTTCATCTATTCCTCTTTTATTATGGGTGACGCTCTTTAAAATCTAATATTATTTCTTCCACTTTGTCTGCCTCAATCTTTGAAAAAAATTCCTCATCAATCATCATCACGGGAGCGAGCGCACAACACCCCAGACACCGCACTGTGTCCAGACTAAAATAGCCGTCCTTTGAACTCTCTCCCTCCGAAATATCAACAACTCTTTTCACACTTTCCAAAACATCGCCTGCCCCGCGGACATAACACGCCGTGCCTAGACAAACTGAAATCCTGTGTTTTGCAGGTTTAGATAACTTAAACTGCGGATAGTAACTTGCCACCTCATAAAGTTTTTGGACGCTTACATTAATTTCCTTGCTTATAAACTCCAAAATTTCCTTGCAAAGATAACCAAAAATCGCTTGCGCTTCCTGCAAACAAATAATTGATGCTCCCTTTTTTTGCTTTGCTTTGTCAATTTTATTTTTTAGTTCTACAAACCTAACATCCTCACACATATATATTTTTTCTCCATAATTTTATAGGCTTATTATACAGCGATATTTCATTTTTCAAAACTAAATGAAACAACTTAAATTAATAACTTGTTAAAAGAATGAAATAACTATAGACTATATTGTGAGGATATAATGAAATTTATAAGTGATGGAATTAAAAACGGCATAATTGCCGACAAATATGGAAAGAGGGGAAATGAAATTCGATTTGGAATGCCAACACTTTCTTTTCCTTTTGAAATTATAGATGCTCCTGAGGGGGCTAAATCTTTCGCCCTTGTTTTTGAAGACCCTGACTCCGAACCAATTTATGGATTGTTGTGGGTTCATTGGCTAATTGCCAATCTTCAAAGAACTGTTGTGGAAGAAAACGA
>CAYIZE010000024.1:0-7692 GCA_964367785.1 uncultured Christensenella sp. | reverse complement strand
CTTTATTTTTTGTTGCTTAACTTATTTAAAACTTCGGCATTCATAATTTCAGCATGCCTCTTTTTTCTTCTTCTGCTATTAATTGTGAACTGCAGAGTTAGGAACAAACAAACAAAAATCATAAGAGCAACACCCATCATTATTGCTATAACGGAAACGCTTTGATTATTTGGATTTTCTAAAATTTGCCAACTTATTAAAAGAAAATTTTCGTCTTCATCGTCAAAAGTGTAGTTTGCTGGGTCGGTTAGGACAATGTATGAAGTATATTCCCCCACAGAAGTCCCACTTTTAAAAATAATATCATACAATTCACTTTCCTCTAATGGAATGGATAGTGTTTCTCCATTGTAATAGATATTTTGAGTGATTTCGGGAATTGTTATTACTGCTTTTTCAATGCTCCAGTCAACATAAATTGGGTCATTTGTCCAATCATTCCAAATAACATTGTCATCAATTAAAGCTATCCTTGCTTGATAATTTCCCGCATTTGTGAATGCATAATTCGAAACGGAGATATATGTGTTTGACATAATGTTGAAAGAAAGTTGTTTTTCACTTGCGTCATATGTAAAAGACGACTGAGAAGTTAATCTTGGGATTGATTGAACTCTACTGCTAATAAACCAAACAAGACTCTCTGTCGTTCCCACCACCTCTGTGTTATCGCTGTCAGTTACAATGTAATTGTTGACTTGGGCAACATATATTCCTGCATTTGTGGCAGTGTAGACACCTCCATAAACAGGCGAGACTTCTGTGCTTGATATATTAAGGGCGACAGAATGAGACTTATCTTTTTCATATGTAAAATTATTTGTTGATTGCCACGAAAAGTGAGATACCTCAATCTGCTTTTTTAAAATGTCCAGATAAAAATAATCATTTATATAAGCATTATAGTTATCCGATTCAATCGTTTGAATTGTCAGTCTATATCTTCCCGCATTTTGAAGCGTTTTGCCATCGTTTACAACGACAGAAATGTCTTGCTCTAAATTATTAACAGAGATTAAGTCTCTATTAATTGTCTGCACCTGTCCGTTATAGACAAGGGTGTTTGGAAGAGAAGACAAATCAATAGAAGACTGTGCCTTTGTAATGTTAAAGGAATAGACTTCACTTTTTGAATTATAATTCTCCGACTGTGCAACTGAAACAAATATTCCAATTAAAGCCTCGCCCTCCAAATATGAAGTAAACCTTGTTGTCTCAGAAGAAAAACTAATTGTTTGTTCTGTGTTATTAACACTAACATAATCCGCAAGGTCTTGCTCTTCACCCAAATATGTAAAACTTGTTTTTGAAAAACTGAAAATTGGAGTTATTCTTGAAATGGTAAAAGATTTTGAAGTTAAAAAATTTGAGTCGGTTAAAAGATAATTTGAATCAGTTTCTCTCGTAGCGATTGAAACCACATAGTTTCCTGGATTAATAAATTCATTTAAAGAATAAGGTCTGCTTGTGAATGAATTGCCTGAGACTGTGATAAGAAGTGAATGAGAGACATTGTTAATGTCCAGATAATATGGATTGATTTTATTCAAAAGACTTTTTCCTGTGTAATCAAAAGTCGACTGATTGTTGACAACTCCCCAATTAAAAGTTACAGGCATTTTTGTGATATTAACACAAAGTGTTCCCGCAGGAAGAGTTGTATCTAAGGTGTAAGTTTCTTCACTCCCGCCGACTAGTTGCAGTGAAGAAATATCCACTATAACTGCTTTTCCTTCTCCAACATCAGCCGTCTGAACGTTTCCTGTGCCCACAACTGAAATCCCCTCATCTGTGCAGTCTATATTAATCTCTAAATTGATGACATTTGTTCCGTCATACATTTTATTAATTGGATTGATAGACGTTATTGAAACGATTGTCGGCTCGCCAACAACACCTTTTTCACTTGTTTCCAGAGAAAATTCGCTTTCAACACTTGTTTCATTTGCTAAAGCAAAGACTAACTCATTGGGAAAAAAACAATTACTGGAACAAATTATGCCAAAAAAAAGAAATATTATAGGAATAAATATTTTCATAAGATTATTTTTCAAAAGATTTTCTCCATTTATAACCATAATTTTGAAAAAGCACCCTTTTCAAGATGCCATTATATTTTTTATGAGATGTTCATTAAACAAATTTTCTGTTTCATAACAGCATAATTATTTTCATCTATCGCTCCGCTCGCTCGCAGTCTTTCAAGTCTGACTAAATCGTTAATGCCTTTTTGAGTTATGTTGATTGGAACTCCATCTTGACCAGGAATAATATTTATCCCATACTCAACATTTTCACTCTGTGGGTGAGTTATATCGCTTGGATTAATTGGCTCAGTTTGCCCTGCATTATAATATGGTGCTTGATAGCCTGCTCCATTATTGTTGCCTTGTGGGTTATAATTTCCATTTTGAAAATCTTGATTGTCATATTGCTGATTTTCTTGAATATTTTGTCCACCTTCTTTAAAAAGTCTTGATGCTTTATGAAAACTAAGCACAGGAATTATGAAGTTTATAAAAGTTATGACGCAAATCACAGCAATGATTATCTGTGAGAAATATTGCACTCCGATGTAAGCATTAACAAAGAAAAATAACTGAGAAATTGATTCGTTTACGAAAGAGAAAACTAAGACACAAAAATTGTATAAGAAAAACAAGAATTTGAGCACCATCATAAACGCACAAGATTTCCTGCATCTTGCAAAACTCTCATCATCTTTTTTAGCAAGAGAGATTTCCTTTATTCCCCAAATGAGCATAACAAAAGTGAAGAAAGCAAAAAATGAAACTATTATCTGTGAAAGAATATCAATGTTAAGAGAAAGGTATTCCCTTAAAACAAATTCGAGCGGATAACTAAATATATAATACATCAACTCGCCGATAGCCATATTTTGGAATAGACTTGTTATTATTGAGACGTCAAAAAAATAGCATAGCAAAAATGCCATACACAAAAATAATATTGAGGAAATAATTACGGTCAAAAGACCCGAAATTTTTACTGCTCTTTTTTTCATTTTCACCCCTTAGAAAACTCTAATCAACCTTAATTATATTTATATGTAATAATAAAGTCAAATAAGTATAGCCATTTTGATAATAAAAATCATTGACTTGACAAAAAATTTGTTTTATACTCTATTTACTAGTTTAATAGTTTATCAATTTAGGAGGCCAATTATGAACGCTAACATACAACCAAATTACCATGAAGTTGAAATTGAATGTGCTTGTGGAGAAAAATTTACAACAAAATCAACAAAGCCCGGCGATAAAATTAAAGTTGACATTTGTAGCAAATGTCACCCATTTTTCACTGGAAAACAAAAGATTGTGGACACAAACGGTAAAGTGGAAAAATTCCAAAAAAGACACAATTTGTAATATTAATTTTTTACAAAAAAAAGAAGGCTTCAGCTCTTCTTTTTTTTTCGCAATTTGCGGGAAATTCCTTCAACATTTCCTGCTCCCAAAAATAGAAACACACAATTCTTATATTTGCTTTTTTTGATTTTCTTTAGAGTCTTTTTGTTCGAGAAGTCACCCTCCACTTCAAAACTTGGTTTATTTTCCAAAATTTTTTCTTTCAAAAAAGTTGCACTTCCAACATAGTCAAATTTTTCCCGTGCTGAATATGTTTTGACAAGATAAAGTTTATCCACACCTTCAAAACAAGTTGTGAATTTGTCTATCAAATTTTTAGTGCGTGAAAATGTGTGAGGTTGAAATATGCAAATAATTTTTTTATCAAACACTTCTCTACACGTCTTAATGCTCTCTTTAATTTCTGTGGGGTGATGAGCATAATCGTTTAGGACTATATTTCCTTCATATATCCCCACATTTTCAAAACGCCTGTGGACATTTTCAAAAGTGGAAAGAGCATTTTTTATTATATCCTTGTCAATATTATAATGCAGTGCCACACAAATTGCCATTAGTGCATTTTGAGTGTTATATTCCCCGTAAACATTTAAAGAAAAGTTATCAACAAAATTTTCTTTAAAAAACACATCAAAAGAATATCTTTTTGAAATGTTTTTATTCAAGTTTTCAATATGATAGCCAGATTTATCTCCAACATATTCTATATTCCTTTGCTCTTTTAAATATTTTTTACAAGATATGTTTGCAAAACAAACATTCTTTGCTTTTTCTGCAAAAATTGAAAACGAATCTATTTCTTTTTTAAAAGTCTTAAAATAATCGAGATGTTCCTCTTCGAAATTTGTGATTACTGAGACGTCTGGCGACAGAGTTAGAAAACTGTCTCTAAATTCACATGCCTCTGTTATAAAAAAATCTTTATCTCCAATCAAAACATTACCACCAAATTTTTCAAACATTCCTCCCAAATGCACAGTGGGGTTTAACTTTGCCGAAGAGAAAATGTAGGAAATCATTGCTGTTGTTGTCGTTTTCCCATGAGTTCCCGAAACAGCAATCACGTTTTTATATTCGTCGCTTACATACCTTAAAAGAACAGATCTCTCAATAGTTAAAATATTTTTCTTTTTTGCCATAATCAGTTCGGGATTGTCTTCTTTGATTGCACCTGAAAAAACGACTAGATCACAATCCTTGATATGTCGTGATTTATGTCCAATAAATACTCTTATTCCTTGCTCTTTTAGTCTCTTTGTAACTTCACTTTTGGAGGCGTCACTGCCCGAAACTTTCTTCCCGCTTTTTTTGAGCAAAATTGCGAGTCCGCTCATACTAATTCCGCCAATTCCAACAAAAAATATATTATAATAATTCTTTAAAAATTGTTGCACAATAATTTATATGAATTATTTGTCAAATTTGTTTGCTATTTTACTGATAATAAGATAAAATTTAGGCAGTTAAGGAATAATCCTTGGCGGAAAAAGGAAGGTATAGGACTTTGAACATTTCAGACATAAGAGTGAGAATGGTAAAAAAAGATGACCAAAAACTTAAAGCAGTTGCTTCAATGACAATTGACGAATGCTTCGTTATTCACGACATTAAAATTATCGAAGGGAATCAAGGTTATTTCATTGCAATGCCAAGTAGAAAAACTTTGGACGGCGAATATAAAGATACTGTTCACCCACTCAACACAGAGACAAGAGAACAAATCAGAGCTGCTATCTTAGCAGAATTCGAAAAAGTGCAAAAAGAAGCACAATAAATTACATTTTAAAATAAATTTCACAGATTAGCCAAAAAAGGACGCTTTTTTTAAGTGTCCTTTTTTTTATATTTTTTATTATTATTTTTAAGTTTAAGTAAACTATTTATAGCTAATCTTTTTTGAAAAAATTTAATTTAAACCAGATACATTAGGGCATCTTTCTTCAAGTTTTTCAATTTCAGGATAGGTTCCTTCTCTTGTTGTCCAATTATCCCCATAGTTTTCTGAGCCTATATTTGCCTGAAAATACACAAATCCTCTGCCAGCAATTCCTTTCAAATCTGCCTCGGAAAGTTTTGTGCCAAAATTTGTCTTAACTGATCCCTCTGTTTGATAGACATTGCCAATTATTGTGCTTGGATTTGTGTAGTTGCTTGTGTCTGCACATGTGGCAAAACTTACTCCACTTCCCGCAAAGGTTATGACACAATAGTTTCCTCTTAAAATTGAGGAATTGATCACTAAGACTGCAAGTCCGCCTGAGGCACTAACCTCAAGATTTATCACAGATGCGACATTTGAATATGAACCTGCAAAAGCAGATGTTGTTAATTTGCAAATTGCAAAGCAATCTTTAGCATAACCACTTGAAATCAAAGCAGAAAGTCCGCCAACAAGGAAACCTTGCAATTCAACTTTGCCATTTACTTCGTTTCTGAGTCCCACTGAACTTCTGCTTATTTTGCCATAAGAAATGCCTGCCAAACCGCCTGCATAAAATCCTTTAATCATTTTTGCGTTTGAAATACTTTCATAGATTGTTGCAGAAGAATTTGTTGAATATGCTTCATATCCCACTAAGCCACCCACAACACTGCACTCATCAATGCTTAATGTGCTTGTGTTCCCGCTGGTGCTTGTGCTATTTGAATTAGAAATGATTGTGTCAATGATAGAGTCGTTATCTACAACGCAGTTTGAAATTGTTCCCTTGTGATAGCCAGCAATACCTCCCACCCTTGAAGCGTGAGAACTTGTGACTTTCAAAGACGAAGAATAAACATAAGCACGAGAAATTATTGAAGAACTTCCATTCAAACTTGTTGCTTCACCTGCCACTCCGCCCATATACACCCTGTAACCAGAGCCTGATTCCGCAGTGAAATTTGAACTCACATAGACACCATATATACTTGCTGTGTTAAGCCCTGCAATTCCACCGATGAATAAAGAAGATGAATCTAACAAGCCGTCTACTCGATCCTCTCCCAAATATATATTCTCGGTTGTTTGGTCATTTTGAACCTTGTTAAAATATATCTCAATGGCTGAAACAAATTCAATTCTTCCATTGTTATATCCTGCAACTCCACCAAGATAACTTGAAAATAGTTTAATATCTTTCACAAGAGAATAACTATCCTGAGTCGCAGTAATGTTAGAGTAATTTTTACCAACCAAACCACCAGCTGTCACAAAATATTTTGCACTTGCATCAACATCTTGAACATTAACAGATTTAATTCCATGTGAAATGTCGCCATTTTCAGAGACTCCAAACAATGTGCCGAAAGACTCTCCACCAATCTCCACACTAACATTTTTGATTGCAATATTGCTGATATTTGCACCCTTATTAACCCCTGCCAAAACACCAACTTTCTTTCCATTTGTGCCGATAATCCTAACATTTTCAAAGGAAAGTCCACTAATAGTTGCTTCTTTTGCAAGCTCTTTCACAAGCCCCACATTGTTCACAATACTAGAATTTCTTATCGTAAGATTTTTAAAAACACATTCGTTTTCACAGACTATTGTGCCAGAAAAATTGTTTGGAATTGGGTGACTACTATTTCCCCATTCAAAGTTACTAAAATCAATCTCAAATTTGCCACTCACCAAAGTTCCAATGACGTTGAATGTATTGTTTTCAACAATAATGTTTCCACTAATTGCATCATAAAATTCTTGTGCTGTGACAATATCTGAAGCTGATTGCACTTCGCCTATGTCTATAAGGTATGTTGAGCCAACGGAAGAATAGGTGTTTAAAATTGGGTAGTTGTTGCCCATTGACCAAACTGTGTCAAAATCCCAAAATCGTGAATATTCTGCATATTCAGCCGTAACAAAATTTGATGAAACAGCAAAATCTATATTTGATATATAGCCGTTTGTTCTTGTATTTGGAACATTGTTCGCAATCACAACATCTTGACTCTGTTGAGTTAAAGCCACTTCTCCACTGAAATAATTTCCCAAAATAATGTTGTCTTTAACTGAATTAAAATCACTATATATAATTCCGCCAATCTTTAACCCATTTGTACCAACGCCTTTATCTCCAAGATAGAAATAGCAGTCGTAGACTTCCGCCACCTCTTGTGCACCCTCATTTTTGCCCACAATTCCGCCAAAGTTTGAACTTTTGTTTTTCACAAAACCATCACTATTTGCTCGATAGTAACTCTCACTAACTCTTCCCTTAAAATTATATCCCACCACTCCGCCATTTATCTGCAAAGTTGTGTCGCCATCTATTGTCTCAATTCCGCCCTCAAATCCACATCTGTCCACCACTGG
>CAYIZE010000023.1:0-11984 GCA_964367785.1 uncultured Christensenella sp. | reverse complement strand
ATTGCAAAAGAAAGAGCCGATAATCTTTATGCAAGTGACGTGAAAAATAATGTTAGGAAATCACACGAAAATCCGTCCATAAAATTTGTGTATGAAAACTATTTTGGTGAGGCTGGTGGCGAAAAAGCCCACAAAATTTTGCATACAACTTATGTTGATAGATCAAAAAACTTAAAATCATAAAAAATTTATATAACTAGAAAAAAGAATTTTAAAAATATATAATTTAGAAAAAGCAAAAGAAAAAGTAAAATTTAAGAAATATAAAAAAAGAAAGAATAATAACTTTCTCTTTTTTTTCTTAAAATGATTTTATTTTGAAGAATTTATGTATTCTTTAATATCAAAAGGTCTTGACATAAATTCTCTAAATTTTTCAAGTTTTTCATCGTCAATTCTTTCAAAAATTGGCTTTATATCTTTAATTTTATGTCCTTTTTTAACGTTAAGTTCACTTGCATTTTTCCAAAAATCATTTGAAGTTGGGTCGCCCTCAAGTCCAAGTTGGTCTTGCCAAAGCGACTTAACTTTCTCTGGAATGATAGGACTTGCAACAATGCAAAGACTGGCACAAATGTTAAGAGCAAAAAATAAAACTTTCTTTGCCTCATCAAATTTTTCCTGTTTTATAAGAGCCCAAGGAGCAGAAGCCTCAACATATCCATTTCCAACAGACGCATAATTCATAATCAGTTTATAAGCGTCTCGCAGTTCCGCATGTTCATAAGCCTGCGAAATTTTCTCAGGCATTGTCTGAATTGCCGTTAAAATATCTTTGTCGAGGTCCCTCAAAACTACTTCGTCTGTCAGTTCAAAATCATTAACTCCACCAAAATAGTTCTTAACCATATTAAGTGAACGATTGAAAAGATTGCCGAATTTTCCCACAAGTTCGCTGTTTGTGTTGTTTTTATAATCTTCCCACTTATAGTCAGTGTCTCTGTTTTCAGGAATAATTGTGGTGAGATAGGCTCTGAAAGTGTCGATGTCAATTTCTGCGTTATCATCTAATAGTGCGTTGCAAAAAACACCAATTTTTTTACTTTTGCTAAATTTTTTCCCTTCATAATTCAAGAAGTTTAGCCCCACCATATTGTAGGCGAGATTATATTTTTTGTTTTCAAGAAGCATTGTTGGAAAGAAAACAGTGTGGAATTGAATGTTGTCTTTTCCCACAAAATTGTATATTTTAGCATCTTTTTTAAGCCATAAATCCTCATATTTTTGTTCGCTGAGTTCTTTTGTAATTGAGATATAGGCAATCGGAGCGTCAAACCAAACATAAAAAACTTTGTTTTCGTATCCTTTAAGTGGAATAGGGAAACCCCATTTGATGTCACGGGAAATGCACCTGTCTTTAAGCCCCTCTTTCACCCATTTCTTTGCCTCGCTATACACGTGTGGACGCCAAATGTCTTTTTTAGTTTCAATCCAGCGATCGAGTTCATTAACTCCTTTTGAGAGAATGAGAAAAATATGTTTTGACTTTCTAAGCACCGCTTTTTCGCCACAAATCTTGCAGTGAGCATCTTTCAGTTCGTTAAGTGCAAAAAGGCTGTCACACTTCTCACATTGGTCGCCGTTTGCTTCTGTATAACCGCAATTAGGGCAAGTCCCAACGACAAACCTGTCAGGCAAAAACATCTTGTCATTTTCGCAGTAATACATTTCAGTTTCACCCTCGCTGATGAAACCGTTTTTGTAGAGTTCAAGGAAAAATTCTGACGTAATTTCCTCGTGAGTTTTTGTGTGAGTGTTTGAATATATGTCATAACTAATTCCAAGTTTTTTGTAAATTTTTTCATGCACAAGGTGGAGTTTTTGAGTGAGTTCTTCCACGGGAACATTAACTTCCATCGCAGTCACAACACTTGGAGTTCCGTGCATATCTGACCCCCCCACGAAAGTGGTGTCATAGCCAAAACTTCTGCAATAACGTGCGAAAATATCCGCAGGCAAATGACAACCAACAATGTGTCCCACATGAGGAATATTGTTGACATATCCAAGAGCCGCTGTGATTAATCTTTTTTCTTTTTTCATATTCATTTCTCCGTATCAAAAATTATAGTGACGGGGCCATCATTAATGCAACTTACTCGCATATCTGCCCCAAATATTCCAGTTTCAATTTTCTTAAAGCAATTTTGTTCTTTGCTTTTTATGATAAACATTTCCACATATTCTTTCGCCCCTTTTGGAGGCATACTTTCAAGGAAATCGGGTCTAAAGCCGTGAGTTGTGTTTGCATATAAAGTGAAGTTACTGATGACAAGCATTTCAGCGTTTGCAGATTTTGGGTCTAAGTTCATCTTTCCATTTTCATCTTCAAAAATCCTGAGTCCGCAAATTTTTTTCACAAGATAGTCTAAATCTTTCTCAGAGTCATTTTTGCCAATGCCCAAAAAGACGACAAAACCTCTTTTCACACTTCCAACGACACTTTCATCAACAACAACGTCTGCACTTAAAACTCTTTGTAAAACTGCTCTCATTTCCGTCCTTTATGGTTATGAATTATACACTAAACAATGCTTTTAATCAAATAAAAACTAATATCTTTTAAACATAAAATGATATTAAATGCATTTTTTATTTTGAAAGAACAACAATATATTATATAATAATTTTGTATATAATAAATTATTTTATGTTATTTTGTCATCTTCTTAAAAATCAGTTTAAAAGCAAAAAAGGATTAGAATGAAAAAACTGTTAAAAATTTTTTTATTACTACCCCTTCTCCTCATAACAATGAGTTGTATTTTTGCTTGTGGTGAAGAATATGTCACAGGTGTTTCCATTTCCATTCCAAGCAGTGTAAGTGTTGTGGAAGACAGCGGTAGATATTATCTAGAATATAGCACAACGCCAATTCAACTTGATGTTAGCATAACCCCCTCAAGATTTTCAATAAGGAATCTCACATGGTCTACAACCGCTTCCAACATTGCATATGTGAATAGCGACGGGAAACTTGTCATGGCAGGTGGCTCGGGAGATGTGAACATTCAAGCAAAATATGTGAATGAAAACGGGACTATTGTGTCCTCAGTTCTTTTGAAGTTTAACATTTCCATTGAGCCACTTCCAAACTTTGCAAACAGCACGGCAACAGCCACATACACAGGAGTGGACATCAAAAACAACTACTCAGTGCAAAACGCAAAAGCGGACACATATAGTTATGTCTATTATCGCATCGGAGATGATAACGACAGCGAGGAAGTTTATTCTATAGTTGATGCTGGAGAGTATTTGATAACCTATGTTTTAACATCTTCACAAACTAAATTCTCTGAGATGAGACTCACAGTTGATAAATATAGAATTGTAAAAACAGCACCAAACTGCACAAGTGTTTATGCAGAGGGTGTTCCAGCAGGTTTTTTCTCTTCCACACCAACGCAGGAGCAATTTTTAAACGGAATTGATTTGTATGAAGGACTAGGAAAAGATGTTGGTAAAGTCATCGGGAAATATCTCTATATGACAAGCGCTGTAACAAATTCCAACGCAGGAATTTATAACACCAATGTTGCCTGTGTATTCGGTGATGAATATGAAAAAAACTATGAGTTAACTTCCGTTTCTGGAAGACACACGATAACATCAAAAAGAGTTGTCCTAGCCATTAACAATCAAGACATTACATATGGCGAAACCCCAAATTCAAATAACTACACTCTTTATGACTATCAGGAATATGTTGCAAATGGAAATTCCACACAAGAATTGACTGCTCTCACAAATGAGATTTTCACCAGACGAATTAACACTGGCGACTATGTGTTTTTGCAAAATGAAAGCGAAGTCACTAAAAACAACTGGGGTTATGTTGACGCGGGAGTTTTTAATTTAAGTTATGATCTTGACTTGCTTTCAACAGACGGAAACGTTTTGGTGGAAGAGTGTTTGAACGGCATTTTAACAGTGAATAAAAAAGAAGTTGTCATAACTCCAAATGCATCTAACAGCAAGGTATACACTGAGGAAGATGATTATGCAAGTCTAGGATACTCATATTCAGGAGTTGTCTCAAATGTAAGCGAAATTGAGCCTTTTTTAACGATAAATTATCAAGGAGCAGATTATGGCACAATGAATTTCAAAGCCCCAGTCGGTTCGTATTTTTACAGTATCAATAATAATGTAAACAAAAATTTCACTTTTAGTTTAACAGAATATGCAACTCCTTCCTATGAGGGAGAAAATAAAATTTTGTTTGAGGTCAAGCAATGTCCAGTGCTGATAAAATTTGATAATATTGTTGAATATTTTGAAACTCCAAACGGCTATGATGAAAATAACAACATTGTTCCAACAGTCAGCTATTATTCTGTGATGACAAATAACAGCATTCCAAATTATGAAATAGACTCCATTATGTCGCTGAAAATAAATGGTGTGGAGCAAATTATAGACGGAGTTTGTTCCTGTGCATTAGATAACTTCGAAAACAATGGTAGTTTTGAATTCTCAACAGGTGAAACTTTCAAAATTTCTCTCAAACTTGTCGGACAAACAACTTCCAGCAATCATTACGCAACATATTATGTCGATCTTCAAGAAAGCACCTCAACAGACATACTCAATTATATCGTAACTGTCGAGAAGTCTTATGTCTACCTCGACAAAATCAATATAACAGTCATTCCAAGTGAGACGGCAAATATATCTTCAAAAGTTTATTCAGCAAACGACTCCGTTTCAAATCAATTCTATCAAGACTATACTTTGTCAGGTGATATGGAAAGTGGTGTTGACGTTTCAAGCATTCTCGGAACAAATCTTATCTTATCTCTAACAGATAGCAATGGATTGTTTCATAAGGAGCAAAGCAATGGAACTCTAGCCACTGTGGAAAGTTTATTAGATTGTGGAAGATACAAAATTTTTCTTTCAACAAATTTAGCCTATTCTTCTGGAAAAGAATATTATAATTTTTCACTAGACACTTCAAAAGATTATTATTTCACAATAACTCAAAAACCTATCACAATCACTCCAGATGACTTTCAAGGCAAAGTTTATGGAAACGCAGACGCTCCACTCACCTTTCTCTATGGAGACACCATAAGTAATCTGCCAGTTACTGGAAGGTTAATAAGAGTCTCAGGTGAAAATGTGGGACAATACCAAATTTCTCTAGGTTCTCTGAGTTTTGGCACAAATTACTCACTAACTTTAAGCGAAACTGTGAAATTCTACACAATATCAAAAAGAGATATAACAATCACACCAATTTCCTACACCACAACATTTGGAGACGACTATCCAACCATAATAGGATATAATGACCCACTTGCAAATGAAACCTATGACGACGGAATTCTTCTTAGACCAACATTTTCTGGTGAATTCAAACTCTACTATGGCGAGGGAACAACACCTTTCTCAAAAGTGGGAGGCTATTATCCTGTTAATATTTTTGAAGGGCAAGTTGTCGCATACACGATTAAACAAGGCACATTCCAATGTTTAAATAGCAACTATAATATGATAGTTTCAGAGAGTTCCACTTATCTTGTTAACAAACGAGAAGCAACAATAAATGTTATTCCAGAAAACAAGTCATCAAGTGACGGAGTGTCCTCAAGTTTTACAGATTTCTTAAACTACACTTTATCTAGTGAGAATGGAAACGAGAATGTGACTTTATCAGGAATTTCTTTCACAGCAACTTTGGAAGATGATAAATATTATATCGGCAATTTTTCAGACATAACATCACTTACAATCAAAAAAGATAACATTGACATCACAGATTGTTATAACCTATCGTTGGGACAAAGCATTGTCTATTACATAGCAAGCACCATAGTCAATCTTTCCATAGTTGCAAACGATGAAACAAACTTATCTTTTGTTAAAGTCACCTATTCTGGAGTGGCAGTTGAAAATAAGTTTAAGTTGATATGCACAACAGATGGCTTTGAGATTGATGAGGACATCAGCAACTATATTATTTCATATTCAACGAACTTAAGCGAGAATGTAACTCCAATAAATGCGGGAAGTTATTATGTTTCTCTTCATGTGGCAACAGAAAATAAAGTTGTTATAAGAAGAACAATTAATGATGAAGAAATTGAATTCTCATCTCTCGGGGTGAAAGTAAGTGGTTGCGTTCTAAATCTTTCACAATATGCCTATCTTAACATTTCACAAGCAGAAATAAACTATGAAGAAGAGAAGTTGAGTTTTGAATCTTCGCTAACTTATGGCAGTGACGAAACGGCTCTCTCAAAAATAAAATTAACATACGATGACAACGGCGTGACAAGAAGTATATTCACAGGTGTGAATGGTGAAATATTGCAACTTAAAGAATATGAGAATGGGAAAAATTTCATTTTTACAAGTGCCCCTCAATCTGTGGAAACACTAAATGCAAGTAGTAGTGTGACATATTCAATAAAGTTGACTGTGGAAGCAATAAGAATTGACACAGGAGAACTTGACCTTAATTATAAACCACTCACAATAGACATTCAACTTACGGTTGTTCCAAGTGAGATTACACTTGACGAAGGCACAGCCCTAAACTATAAAGGCAGCTACTCAGGGGAAGGGACTATTGTCTATTCTGGACATGCCAGTATTTTTTCACTGGACGTTGTATCCTCAACAGAGGGTGCGAGTTTCTCAAATTCCTACACTTATGAAGGCATAAAAACTTTCTATCAAAATTCGGTGGCGGGTTATGTTGATGTGTATAGTTATTCCGAGGGTGTCGTTTCATCAACATCTAACACAAAAATAGCAAGTGATTTATCCATTTCCACGATAGAATTAATTACCTATTCAGGTGATAAATATTATCTTATCAATAGTGAATATTGTCTTTTAATTGAGACACCAGGTGCCACACCAAAAGATGCAGGAATTTACTTATGCATTGCAACCTGCACCGCAGGAGATAACTTTGTTTTCAGTGGCAATGCAAAAAGTGTTTATTATTTTTCGTTCTTTGAAATTGAAAGAGCAAGTAATATTGCAATTAATGATTGGGTGAATGAGTTCAGATGGGGCACAACCTTTAATTTGTTAGACCCATCATCATTACCTTTCAGTTATTCAATGTATCCTGATTTCAAAAGCAAGGTAATCTATTCTGTTGAAAATCAGCAAGAATGGGAAAATGTGGGCTTTGTCTTAGGGGTTAATTCCTCATATTCAATAACCCTTTTGATTGATGATAAAAATTATTATCTATCATCGTTACAAAACTTTTCTGTCGTAAGCCGTGAAGCAGAGATTGTGTTTTCAACTCGAACAAAATATGGGTTTAAAGGAATAGATGAACCTGTTGACTTATTCCTTGATGACATTAAAGCAATTTTAAAAGACCAAAATGAAGTGCCAATACAAGAGATAAAATACATTTTAGATCCAAGCAATTTTACATTGTCGTTTAAGACAGATAGCGGGACAGTCTGCGAAGACACTCCTTGGGACGCAGGCGATTATGTTTTGACAGTAATTTATGGCAGTCAAACAAGCCATTACTATGGTGAGGGGACTTTTGAATACACCATAGAAAAATCTGCATTTTCGGGAGTTATAACAATCATCAATGAGGAGATTGAATATGATCCATCAATCACTGCAGAAGTGCTTTATAATATCATTGTTGGAAGTATGTTCTATATTGAAGAGGGCTGGGATTACACTCTAACAGTGAAAAATGAGGGGGGGCTTGTCATTTCGCCTTCAAACGATAACTCTTGGCTTTCCACGATAAATACTGTTGGTGTGAAAAACATTGGTTTTACAATTTCTTTCAATGATAACAACACAATCAGCGACTATATTGGCTATGCAAACCTTACGATAACTGCGAAAAAAATTAAAGATAGCAACTTTATTGTCCCAACAAACAACGCTCAATATTCTTATTCTGGTAACGCATTTTATAACGAAATAATTTATAGTGGCACAGTTAACTTAGCCCCAAAGACAATAAATAATTTAGAAGAATTTGTTGTGGGCTCATCGACATACTATGTAAGGACCCTTTCATATAACAGCATAAGATTATTGGATAGTTTAAACAACAATATTTTCACTCTCACCTATAATTATTCTTATCAAAGTGCAGTTGGTTCTTCGATATACACAACGATGAATTCCGCTCCACTCACTTCAAAATTGGTGAATTATAAGGTTGAATATGTTTTTTCAAATTTTGGCAACAACTATTCAAACAAATTAGAATCAACGAATATAACGAGATATTATATGATTAATAAAGTCTCAACTCTCTATATCTCAATCTTTGACGGGGCAGATGATAATTATGACACAAGCATTATAAGATCATATAGTGGTGATGATTATTATGACATTTTCACCATAGGAAACTTAAGTAATATTGTCAGCGTTTCTAACAGCAGAGATGTGAAAGATAACATAAAAAAGACAATTTTTAAGACAACATCAACCATAGGTTATTCTAATCTTGGCGGAGTATTTTTAGTTGTGTTTTTCACGGATGAGAATGGGTTTGTTGTGGAAGACCTAACAAATGCAGGCTCCTATTTCTTAAACATATCTTTCTTGAAAAATTCTAACTATTCCGTTTCGGAGTTTTTTGCTTCCGTTGTGTTTAATGCTGGCACGACATATGAAACTGAGACATCTTTTAATTCCAGCAGTGCCTCGTTTAGAGATTCAAACTATACCCTCTTCTCCGATATTTACGAAACATATTATTCAATTCCTTTCATAATAGAGCAAATTGATTGCCCATATGACAATTCAAATTTAACCGACTTAATTACAATCAGTCAGGGTAGTTACTCAATAATAACAGAGCAAAACGGATTAATCACAACAAACATTTTAGAGTTTGAATTAAACACCACCTTTACACTTCTTGTTGGAACTCCTTTCAGTCTTGTTTTTGAAACCTATAATCAAGGTTCATTTTTTGAAATGCAGGACGATGTTGATGCTGACTTCTATTCTACGGGAGAGTTTTATCTCAGAAATTTAGTCCCAGACAGGGAATATTCTTTGATGATAGTTGATGTCAATGGTAACTATAAAAACAGCGAGCATATAAGATTTAGAGTTGTTGCTCCAATATAATCATTTCTAATTATTATGTTTTATTTTATCTTTATTTAAAAATAATCCTATCAAAAGTATTCTTTTAATAAGCAAAATTTGTCTAGTAATTATAAATTAAAATAATTAATTAATAAATTTTTTGATTGCTTCCTCTCTCATTGACTTATACTCTTCTTCAGTGATAAGTTTTTTATCCCTAAGTTTAACCAGTTCCTCAAGTTTTTCAGTTAAGTCTTTTGCAATTTTTCTCTCTTGATAACTCTCTTCATCAAGATTAATAGCTCCTGAATCTTGCTGGTTATCCTTTTTCTGCTCAACATTTTCTTTTGAAAAAGGGAAGAAAGTCCCAACTTGCTGTCTTCGAGATACTGTGATTTGAACCCAAAATGAAATCACCCAAACAACAAGCCCATTGAAAATATTTAAAATTGTTAGAGTGAGGAACAATCCTCTTCGGCTTTTAAGATAATCTTCAGTCTTATTCATTAAGGATAAATATATAATGCCAGTGCCGACTGAAAGCAAAATGCAAATGGAGTCAAAAACAACATAATAAGTTGAAAAAGTATAGTAAAAAATGTCCAGCATCAATGACGCGACATCAAAAAGCGATGCAATTAAACAAAGAATTCCTCCATATTTTAGTGTTTTCTTCATATTTATCTCCTAAATTTATTATAAAATGAATTATATCATAAAATATTTGAATACCAAATTTAAGTATAATAAAAAAATTAATTTTAATGTCAAAAAAGAATATTTTTATTTTTTAAAAGCATTTCTTAAAATATTATTTGCCACTTAAACATTGACATTATAGCGATTTTGAACTATAAATATTACACGGAGGAACACTATGGACATATTTAAAAAAGCAGACAAAGACTTAACAGAAATCTTTCATCAATATATTTTTAACATTGAGAACAAAGATAAATTGATGAGCAATTTAAGGTTTACAGTGCCTCCTGTGCAATTTAAAGCAGACTATTCCACAAATGCTGCAATGATTGTGTATAAAATCAAAAATAAATCTATGTTTGAAGTGGCGACAGAGCTTGCAGAAAAGTTTAGAAAAATTGAATATATAAAAGAAGTTACTGTGGTGGGTGGCTATGTTAATTTTATTTTTAAAGACACTCTTTGGGAGAATTTTTTAGTTGACCTTGTAAATTCAGGTTCTCACTATGGCGATGCAGAAAATTCAAAAGAAAAAGTTTTGCTTGAATTTGTGTCTGTGAACCCAACAGGCCCCCTTCACGTCGGACATTGCAGGGGCGCAATTTTAGGGCTTGCACTTTCAAACCTTATGAAAAAAGCAGGTTATAGCGTTCAAAAAGAATATTATGTCAATGACTATGGCGAACAGATTGCAACACTGCTTGAATCAGTTCAGTTTAGATATGAGCAAGTTTTTGGACTTCACAAAGATGAGGAAGTCCCAGAAGGTTGTTATCCGGGTGAATATTTGCAAAAATATGCAAAAAGCCTCGCTAAAAAAGAGGGCGAAAAATATATAAACCTTTCAAAAAAAGAATTTTATAAAGTTATGAAAACCCCTGTCGTTATTGCAATGATGGATATTATTCGTTCAGACTTGAAACTTCTTGGCTTAGAGTTTGATAATTTTGCCTCGGAGACAGACATAGCGCAAAGTGGCGAGATTGAAAAAACGATAAGCGAACTTTCAAAACTAAAAAAACTTGTTAAAGATGAAGATGGCGAAAGAGAAGTCAGTGTAATTTATAAAGGAGTCTTGGATGCTCCAATGGGCGGAAAAGATAATGCCGAAGATGACGAAGTGACTTCCAGCAGTCTTCCTCAAACTCTTTTTCGTTCCACGCTTTATGGCGATGATAAAGACAGAGTTGTGGTGAGAGCAGACGGAAAGACAACGTATTTTGCCTCCGACATTGCCTATCATAAAAACAAGATTAACAGGGGCTACAATCATCTAATCAACGTTTTAGGTGCAGACCATAGCGGATATGTTAAGAGGATAACTGGGGCAGTTGAGGCTTTGTCAGACGGCAATGCAAAACTCAATGTTTTGTTATGCCAAATGGTGAATCTTGAAAAAAATGGTGTTCCATTCAAAATGTCAAAGAGAAAAGGGACTTTTGTTCTATTATCCGACGTCGTGAAAGAAGTGGACGTCAACGAACTCAAACTTTTTATGCTGTCAAAGAGTCCAGACACGCAAATGTGTTTTGACCTTGTTAAGGTGAAAGAAAAATCAAAAGACAACATTGTCTATTATATCAATTACGCCTATGCAAGAACATATTCAGTTCTTCAAAAATATAAAGAGGTTTTCGGCGAGGATTATTCTTTTGACCCCGTGCATCTCGCAACTTTTATGGAAAATTGCCCAGAGCAAATCAAAGATATAATCGTCCAGTTTGCATCGTTTTCAAATGTAATTGAGAACTCTGCATTGAAAGGTTCTCCAAACATTTTGGTTGAATATCTAAACAATTTTTCAGCCAAATTCCATTCTCTTTGGAACACAGATAACAGGTTTATTAGAAGTGAAGACAAATCACAAACGAATTCAATGATGGCGTTCCTACTTTGTGTTCAAATCATTCTTCAAAATTCTTTCGACGCCCTCGGCGTCACCCCAAAAAAGATTATGACAAAAGAAGATTAAAAGATTTCGTATAAAAATTTAAGAGATTAATAAAAAATCTAAGAAATTATTAAAAAATTTATATTAATTTGTTTTATAAATTCTTTTGAACCATTTCTTGTAAGGTATACGAAATAGTTTTCAATTCTTTGTTTTCTGTAGAAATTTTTGTGGTTATATTCTTTTTCAAAGCTAAATAATTGATCGGATATATTTCCTGGTATACTTTCCCTAAATTTTCATATTTCAAGACAAAATTAAAAATTTCTATATT
>CAYIZE010000022.1:0-12104 GCA_964367785.1 uncultured Christensenella sp. | reverse complement strand
GACTAAAACAATAGTCTTTTTTTATTTTTAAAAATTCATAAAAAAACAAGAACTTACCTCTTTTAAATTTTGGAGGATTAGTTCTTGAATTTTTTTTAAAACACATTTTAAATATTTATTATTTCAATTAAGGGTTTTAATTAATATAACTGCCTGTAATCAGAATCACTTTTTGAAAAATCATTTTGACTAGAATCATTTTGATGAGAATTTTTTGCATCATTTACTATTTCAAGAACTTTGTCTTGAATGTATTCTTCATCTTGTTCAACAATTATAACCAAGTCTTCAAATGAATTAAATTGGGCTTTCATTTGATAGAAAGCATCAACTTTTTCATTATCTTGCAAATTTTCTTTCTTGCCTTTCAAAATATCAATTTTTCTGTTTAACATAAAATCTTCATACCAACTTTCTTTTGAAAAATCTGTTTGTTCAAAAAATTGAGGATTATCGTCTACAAATTTTGTGCATAATTCATCTATAAAATTTATTGCGTTATCCATTAATTCAATTTTAGAAAATCCTTTAGGTGGCTCTTCTATACTTAAACATTGCAAGAAAGCAGATTCTTTTTTTGTATTTTTATTAATATTAAGAACTTTTTCAATCTTTTTGACAAAGGCTTTTCTAATCATTTTATAATTGTATAAAGATGGATCACCAATTTGAATATTTTTCTCTAAATTTTTCATAAAGTCGGCAGGATTATAAACTTTTTGAGCAAAAGTTCTTTTCACATCTCTTATAAAATCTTTCTTTGAATAATTATCTGGAAAATCAACTAGGTCATCAACTTTATCTAAAATCTTTTTAACGCCGAATTTTGGCTTGTTTACCTCGGTCATTAAAACATCTTTGTTCGCCATGATAAGTGAATATGCAAGTGCTTCGACAGGATTTTGAAGATATAAGCCTTCGCCATAGTCTAGGTCTAGGAAAGTTCCCTCTTTAACTGCATCGTCCTCAACATATTCATTCCCATTAAAACATACAATTTTAACATCTTCGTTTTTATTCATTTAATAGCCCTCTTTTTATTTGATAATTTTATCTCAAAGAGTATAAAAAGTCAATATGGAATATATTTTTGTAAAACATAAAAATAAAAACTCACAAAGATATGAGTTTTTAAAATTCTATTCTAAATAATATTCAAGAGGATTTATATAAAAATAGTTTTTAGGATATTTTGGTTCAGCCTCTTTTTTTAAAACTTTTTGGGAATTATAACTTAAAAGTTCTATTAAATCATTAACAGAAACACGAATCGCTTTCATATGATGACATGTGTCAATTGCGTCCTCAGTATTTAGAGGATTTTGAGCATCATTTTTTATTCTTCCTTCTTTTACATTTTTGATAAGATTTTCTTCCCAATTATGTTCCAAAAATCTTACACCATCAAAAAGTTCCGGAAAAGTTCCAGAAAGATTGTGTTGTTGGTCATAAAAAATATCTATCGTTCTTGTAATCAAACTTGTTTTTGAAAATCCTTTTGGAGGTGTTTCCAATTTGGAAATTTGTAAATCAATATCTTCTGCTTTTGTTCTGTCACGAATTTTAATTACATTTTTCAGCCTCATCAAAAATGCATTTTTAATTTCTTTATGATTATCAACACCTTTATTTGATAAATCGATATTATCTTCCAATTCGTCAAAAAAATGATATAGATTAACATCTTTTTGTAAAAATATTTTTCTCACAACCTCGTGAAATTCTTCCTTTGGAAAAATCTTTGGAAAATCTATAAATTTATTAACTCTGCTTAATAGTCTATCTTTCACATCTTCTGATCTTCTTGGGTCTTTGAGAAGTGCTTTGTTTTCCATTATTAAAAGATATGCAAAAACTTCTGCTGGATTTTTAAGAAACATTCCTTGACCATAATCTTTATCTAAAAATGTCCCTTCTTTTTGTGCATTTTCATTCACCAAATATTCGCTATTGAAACTCACAAGTTTGCCATCAATCTCCATATGTTCAGCATCATATGTTACAACAATCCCATCGCCTTTTATTTTTTGCATATTTCCCCCACTTTTATGTTAATATTTTATATTATAAAAATCACAAAGTCAATATGGAAAAATTCACAAAAATATTTTGAATAAAAATCTTTTTAAAACTTAAACTATCATAAAAAGGGGGTTAATTATGAAAATTGCTAACATAATTGCTTGGATTCTTCTTGTAGTCGGCGGGCTTAACTGGCTGATTATTGGAATTTTCTCAGTAAACATTGTGGGTTTGCTTGTGGGAGAAGTCGCAGTTCTACTCAGAATTGTCTACATTCTTGTTGGACTTAGTGCACTTTGGATTCTCTTCGTTCCATTAATTGAAAAAGGACGAATTTCGTTCTGGGGAGAAAGATAAATCAAAAATCACTTTTATATTTATGAATTTTACTACAAAAAAACTCACTTAATAAGTGAGTTTTTTCATTTTGAATGTAAGATATAATTTATAGTGCATTCACAAAAAATTTTAATTTAAAGCAAAATACAAATTATTCCACCTTTACCCTCGTTTACTATCCTTGAAAGCGTTTTCCTAATCTTTCTTTGGGCTTCCACAGGCATTTGCACAATCTTTTTATTTAGTCCCTCATTCACGAGGCTATGCATACTTTTTCCAAACATATTTGTGTCCCAAAGACTTTTTGGATTATTTTCAAATTCTTTTAAAAGATATTTCACGAGTTCTTCGCTTTGTTGTTCAGAGCCAACGATAGGGCTTATTTCTGTTTCAACATCAACTTTCATAATGTGCCAACTTGGGGCGCTGGCTTTCAGCCTGACACCATAGCGAGAGCCTTGTTTCACCATTTCAGGTTCTTCAAGTGTCATCTCCTCCATTTTTGGGCTAACAACACCATATCCCGTTTCTTCCACTTGGGCGAGTGCATCGCTGAATTTATCATATTCACTCTTTGCATAGGCTAATTTTTTTATGTAGGTGACAAGTTCAAAGTCGCTGGTGATTTTTTGGTCACATTCACGAGAAAGAACTTTATAGAACAAGTCTTGTTTTGGTTTGATGTCAAGATAGGCAATCCCTTGCCCCATATCAATGCCCGCCATACTCACCACTTCAAAGTTTTCACTTGCCTCAAATGCCATTTTTTCGCTGTCAAGTTCGCCAATTTTCTTTGTTTTGTCGATTATATATTTGCTTTGAGCGACAATTTCCTGAATTAGTTCGTCGTCATATGGCAGTGCTTGAAGCCAACTTGGCATTTTAACTCTCAATGAATAGAGTGGGAACTCTTGCAAAATATTTGAGAAAATTTCGTTTATATTTTGCTGTGTCAAGTTCAAGACGTCCATTGTTATCACTGGAATTTCATATTTATTCTTAAGCGAGTTTTGAAGAGAAAGAGTGTCATCATCTTTTGGTCTTGAAGAATTTAAAACAACAACAAAGGGTTTCCCGAGGGCTTTTAGTTCATTGATTGTTTTATTTTCTGCGTCCACAAAACTTTTTCTTTGAAGTTCACCAAAACTTCCATCTGTTGTAAGCACGACTGCTATCGTGGAGTGGTCAGTGATAACTTTTCTTGTGCCCATTTCTGCAGCATCTTCAAAAGACAGAGGTTTGTCACTCCAAGGAGTTTTAACAAGCCTAGGCTTGTTGTTTTCAAGGAGTCCTTCTGCTCCGCTGACAGTGTATCCCACACAATCCACAAGTCTAATTTTCAAATTTACTTTATCGTTCACTGTAATTTTAACCGCCTCTTTTGGCACAAAACGGGGTTGAGTGGTCATTATCGTTTTGCCGTCGGCACTTTGAGGAAGTTCGTCTATTGTCCTTATTTTATCATAGTCATTTGTTATGTTTGGTAGCACCATTTCATTCATAAAGTTTGTTATGAATGTGGATTTTCCACAACGAACAGGTCCAACAACACCTAGATAGATGTCGCCAGACGTTCTGTTTGAAATGTCATCATATATATTGTTTGAATTCATTATGTTCCTCCGTATAAATTCGTTATAACAAAATATATGACTAAGAAATTATCGTTATGCAAAAAAAAGAAAAAGTCAGCCTATTTCTTTCCTTTTTATTTGCTCTTTTTCAAATTTACTGAGTTTCTTTTTTGAGGAGTGCTTAAAAAAACTCTTTTTGAAATTTAATCTATTTTCTTTGCCAGTTAGAAGACTGAAAATATTTCGCCTGTGGGCATATATAATGAGGAAAAATATTGCAAAAAGTAAGAAACTTAAAAGAATGTTGCCTTGCCCCGTTAGTAGTCCTAAATGATATGCTTCATAGATTGTGAAAATGGTGACTATGCAAAATGACATCACCGAAGCATAGTCAAACAAAAGCAGGAATAAAAAGCCAAAAACAAATGTAAATACACCTAAAATTGGGCTTGCAACGCAGAACATTCCATAGACAGCTGCGACGCCTTTGCCACCTTTAAAATGATAAAACAAAGGAAAAACTGTGCCGACAAGCGAAGATAAACCGCCCAAAAACAGCCCTATATAAGACTCCATTCCCGTCCAGCCAAAAAGCCACTTGCCAAACAGTGCGGGAAGAATTCCTTTTAGCATATCAAACAAAAGAGTGGTGAAACCAACGAAAAAGCCAAGATTTCTGACCATATTCATCGTGCCTGGGTTGCCACTGCCCGCTTTTAATATGTCGTAATGATTTGCTTTACTGATTATTTTGGCGAAAAAAACATTACCTAAAAGGTAGGAAGAAACTATTAAAATTACATATCTCCACCATTCCACTTAATTATTCTTCCTTACCACTTCGATTTTTAATCACAAGTTTGATAGGCGTGCCACTAAAATCAACCGCCTTTCTTATGGTATTTTCAAGATATCTCAAATATGAAAAATGCATATTTTCCTTTTCGTTCACAAAAATGATGAAAGTTGGAGCCATCACACCTGTTTGAGTTGCATATAAAATTTTAAGTCTTTGACCATTCTTTGAAGGCGGTTGTTTCAAACTCACTGCACTTTGAATGATGTCGTTAAGTTGCCCTGTGGTGATGCGTTTGTTAGCATTTTGCAACACTCTTTCAACTGTTTCCATTATTTTTGGAATTCTCTGCCCTGACTTCACAGAAACAAAAAGAGGGACAAAGTAGTCCATAAACTTTAAATCTTCTTTCAAATCATCTGTGTATTTATTGATTGTTCGCTCATCTTTATCCTCAATCAAATCCCATTTATTAAGGACAATTATACTTGGCTTGTGCTGTTCGTGGACAAATCCTGCCACTTTTATGTCTTGCTCTGTTATGCCGTCTGCGACGTCAATCATCACAAGAACTATGTCTGCTCGTTTAATTGCCTCGATGGTTCTCAGGACACTATATCTCTCGATTGAACCGCTCTCAATGGCGTTTTTTCTGCGGAGTCCTGCGGTGTCGATGAGAATGTAGTCTTTGCCATTATATTTGAATTCGGAGTCAATGGCGTCTCGTGTCGTGCCTGCAATGGTGCTAACAACAAGCCTTTCCTCACCCAAAAATTTGTTCACAAGACTGCTTTTTCCTGCATTTGGTTTGCCAACAATGGCAATTTTAATAGCGTCTGTTTTTTCCTCAACTAAAGCATTTTTGTCTTTCAAACAAACAATAATCTCGTCTAAAAGTTCACCCAGCCCCTTTCCTTGCTCGGAAGAAATTGGGAAAACGTGCTTGAAGCCAAGTTCATAAAAGTCAAAAGATTTCTCAATCTCAAAATTATCAAGTTTGTTCACAACAAGAATGACTTCGTTCTTTGTGTGTTTCATAAGAAAGTCTGCGACCTCTCTGTCGGCATTTGTGAGTCCCTCTTTTCCGTCAACAAAAAACAAGATTACTTGGGCTAAATCAATAGCAATTTGTGCTTGCGCCAAGATGTTTTTTTCAATCTCGCCTTTATTATCAAAATCAAGCCCGCCTGTGTCCACAAGCGTGAAATAGTTGCCCAGCCATTCAGCGTCGCCATATATCCTGTCTCTTGTGACTCCAGCAATGTCATCAACAATGCTTATTCTTCTGCCACATATTCTATTAAAAAAAGTGCTTTTACCAACATTTGGTCTGCCAACAACGGCAACTAGTGATTTCAAAATTAATTTTTCCTTTATTTGTTGAATTGGAAATAAACATTTTAGTTTAAATCATTTAATGAATTGTATCACATAATAATTTATTTATCAATTATTTACTATAAAACATTTTTTACAATTAAAGTTACAACAGGGGCTTTTTTCACACAATTTTTTCGAAAAAAAGAGGAGAAGAAAGGTGCCTAGAAGCACAGAAAATCCTATTAAAATTTTGGCGACGGCACTTCCTGTTGCAAAATTGTAAATTAAAAAGCATATTCCATAGGCAATCGAAAACTGCAAAGTGCAAGCAAAAAGTGTCCATTTTAGTCCAATTTCTTGCTTCAAAACAGCCATTGTTGACACACACGGCAGATATAGCAAACTGAACACCATCATAACTATTGCGGTGACTGGCGAAAAAGTTATGACAAATCCACTTGTCAGAAAACTAGCGCCTAGTTGCTCGTCAAAATTATTTGTGTTTGGCACTTTATTTATTATTGCCATCGTGGCGACAACCATCTCTTTTGCCATCACTCCCACGAGCAAACTGACGACAATTCCATAGTTCCCAAGCCCAATAGGTGCGAAGATAAAGCATAGCCATTTGCCGACAGTTTCGAGCATACTCACCGCATAGGTGCTTGTCGGAATATAGGCAAAAGTAAAACTGAAGTTTTGCAAAATCCACACTATCACACTGAACGACAACAAAATTGTTGACACTTTCACCACAAACGATTTGCAATTTTGCCAGATGACCGTGAAGACTCTCCTGAAATTTGGCAGTCTGTATGGAGGAAATTCGAGAATGAAAGACCTTTCCCCACTTCGCAACTTGCCACGATTGAGAATATTAGACACAATGAGTGCCACGATAAGCCCCAAGACATACATTGAGACGATGACTAAAATGTTGCCTTTGCCAAAGAAAGAGCCTCCAATGACAGCATAAATGGGCAGCTTTGCACTGCAACTCATATATGGCGTGAGCATTGCAGTTTTTAATTTTGTGTTTTTATCTTCAATGTTTCTTGCCGTCATAACTGCTGTGGTTGAGCAACCAAGGCTCATCAAAATGGTGAAAATGCTTTTTCCACTAAGCCCAAATTTATAGAATATTTCCTCAAAAGAAAACGCTAGACGTGACATATATCCGCTGTCTTCAAGGAGAGAAAGGAATAAAAATAGAAGCACAATTTGCGGAATAAAACTAAGCAAACCACCCACGCCCGAGATTATTGCCGTCGAAAAAAGTCCAACCACCCACAGCGGAGAATTTATGTCTATGAGAAACTGCTTGATTGGAATTGCAATGATGTCAAAAAGTTCTTTTAATCCCTGCGACAAAAAAGCGTCGACAGATGAAAAAGTAATGAAAAAAATGCAAAACAATATGAGGAGAAAAATGGGAAAACATAGAAATTTGTTTAAGATTATTTTATCAATTTTATGTTTGCCATAGACACTCTCTCCTTTTTTAACCGTGATTTCTTTCATAAGTTGAGCGATATATTCGAAGCGAAGAGTGGAGATTCTTGTTAAATAATCTTCTTTTTCGAGTATTCTACTAATTCTCTTTTTTTGAATTTCTGTAAGACTCAATTTTTCAAAAATTGTGTCGTCTTGCTCCAAAATTTTAATGCAAATAAAATTCTCTTTGCCAGAAAATTTTTCCAGTTGTTCTTTTGTCAAAATTTCTTTAATCTCACTAATTGGCAATTTTGAGAGATATGGTAAAGTGTTTATTTTTTTCTCATTTTTTTCAGTTATTTTTTCAAGTGTGTTTTTATTTATTTTATCTTCTTGTGCTATAACTGAAAGCCCCAAAATTTGCGACAACTTTTTATAGTCGTAAAAAGTTCCCTTTTCCTTAATTTCTTTTGCAAAATTCACGAATATTACGGGAGAAATGTTCATTTCAATTAGTCCCAAAGTCAGATATAAATTCCTGTTCAAAACATTTCCGTCAAGAATGTCTATCACTATGCCCGAGTTTTTTAAAATATAATCAATGGAAACCTGCTCCTCAAAACTGAAACTCGAAAGCGAATATAGCCCTGGAAGGTCGACAAGGTCATATTTTTTGCCAAAGTTCTCTATTTGTTTTTCCTTTTTGTCCACCGTCACTCCGTGCCAATTCCCAGTGTGTTCAAAACTATTTGTGAGACTGTTAAAAAGAGTGGTCTTACCCACATTTGGATTTCCAACAAGCATCAATTTTTTATTCATATTGTCTCACCTTTTTTTCTCTTTTAACTCAAAATTTTATAGATAAACCCCTTAAATTTAAAAGATTTTCACCTATAATTTTCCACCATAATTGCGGAGACTTCCTTTCTTTTCAGCGACAAAACATAGTCTCTTATCTGCAAAAGGAAAACTCCCTTAAAGTTCGATTTTTTTAAAATAATAACACTTGTCCCAACAAAACCAAGGTCTAAAAGTCGCCTTTTGACTTTCAGGCTCGCGTCAATTTTCACGACGTTATATCTCCTGTTTTCAATGCCTTGGCACAACGAAAAAAAACTTTCCATAATTTATAATTATGAAAAGCGTTTTAAAAATATATTAAAATTAAGTAACTGTGTTTAAAAAAGTGATGAATGTTGTGAGGTCTTTGAATTTTCTATATACTGCGGCAAAGCGAACATAAGAGATTTCATCAAGTTTTTTGAGCCTCTCCATCACCATTTCGCCAATGGCAGAACTTTTGACTTCTTGATCAAGCGAATTGCTGATTTGTTTTTCAATGCTGGACACAAGTTCGTCAATTTGAATCATCGTAACTGGTCTTTTCTCACAAGATTTTATGATGCCACGTTTGATTTTTTGTGGGTCAAACACTTGCCGAGAACCGTCATTTTTAATCACAAGGACTGGCGTGCTTTCGATCATTTCATATGTGGTGAAACGCTTGCCACATTTCAAACATTCTCGTCTACGCCTGATTGAATTACTCTCGTCACAAGAACGAGAATCAATCACTTTGCTGTCACTAAAGCCACAAAAAATACACTTCATAAATTTATCCTCTATATTTAATTTTATATAAAAATTATATCAAAAAACTAAACATTTTCAAACTGTTTTTTTAGTTGTTGCCTCTTCATTTGAATTTTCATCAGCAGTTTCGCCTGCATCAAAAATGCGAACAGGTCTATTTCTATTTTTTTTGATAGGTGTTTCCACCACTTCCACCAAAATGACATCTTCCCCAATTTTGCAAATGTTACAATATGGAATGAAAATCTCCTGAGTGGGGCGAAAAAAATTCAAAAAAGATCTGCAGTTTGGAACCATAAAGCCAAGCACGCAATTTCGTGATAAATCTATGATGACGTCATTTATGTTGCCCAGCAGTCTTCCGCTCAGCACATTTATGACTTCTTTATTTCTGAGTTCTGTGAAAGAAGTTTCCATTTTGTTCCCTCAATCATTTAATAGTTATCTTTATGCATAAAAATTTCAAAATAAAACAAATTTCGCAAAAATTACTTTGATTTGGCCACTATTTATGAATATTATTTTTTTCAATAGGACAACCTACTTTTATTAAAACATTAAAAGTGGTAAAAAATGGCAAATAAAGTGGACATTTGTGGAATTAACACCGCCGATATTCCAAAGTTAAAAGCACAAGAAGTTGCAATACTGATGAAAAAACTAAAGACTGGCGACGAAGACGCTCGTCAACTTTTTCTTTATTCAAATATGCGTCTTGTTCTCAGTGTGGTGAAAAGATTTGCCACAAAACGGGACAATGTTGATGACATTTTTCAGGTTGGTTGCGTGGGGCTTATTAAGGCAATGGACAATTTTGATGAAAATTTTAATGTCAAATTTTCCACATATGCAGTGCCTATGATTATCGGTGAAATCAGGAGATTTTTGAGAGATAATTCCCCAGTGCGTGTGAGCAGAAGTTTGAGAGACATCGCCTACAGGGCACTTCAAGCACGGGACAAACTTTCAAAAGACAATCCAAACGAGCCAAATTTGGAGGAAATTGCAAATGAGGCAGGACTAAAATTGAGAGAGGTTTTGAATGCTCTTGATGCCATTTCTGAACCTATTTCTCTTTTTGAAAATGTTTATAATGACAGTGATGAGAGTGTTCTTGTGATGGATCAAATCAAAGATGTGAAGAACAGTAGTGAGGAATTTATCGAACATGTGGCACTGAAAGAAGCGTTAAACGGGCTAAAAACACGTGAAAAGGAGATTTTGTGGCTGAGATATTTTCTGGGTAAAACGCAAGTGGAGATTAGTTCACAAGTTGGAATTTCACAAGCACAGGTGAGCCGTCTTGAAAAAAACGCTCTTGAAGAAATTAAAAAAAGTTTCATCTAAATTTGATTATTTTCATTTATTTGAAGCATTCAACATTAAATTTATTATTTACATTTTATCATTGAAAAAGACTTAGTTAGCATTTGCTTTAACAAGGTCTTTTTTTAGTCTCAAAAGTATTTTTTTCTCAATTCTTGAAATGTAACTTTGAGAGATTCCAAGCATATCAGCCACTTCTTTTTGAGTGCTTTCATCATCTCCATTAAGTCCAAAACGAAGTTCCATAATTTTTTGTTCTCTGGTGTTTAATTTCCTAACTGCATTCCACAAAAGAATTTTTTCGTTATTTTTTTCCATTTCGTTATTAATATTATCGTTTTCATTCACCAAAATGTCCGCTAAAATAAGTTCATTACCGTCTTTATCAAGGTTTAGAGGTTCATCAATACTCAGTTCGTAATTTCTTTTGTTTTTTTTGCGAATAAACATCAAAATCTCGTTTTCAATACACCTTGAAGCATATGTTGCAAGTTTAATATTTTTCTCAACATCAAAAGACTGCACTGCTTTAATTAGCCCAATAGCACCGACGGAAATAAGGTCATCAAGTTCAATACCTGTGTTGTCAAATTTTTTGGCAATGTAGACAACAAGCCGAAGATTGTGCTCAATAAGTTCGGACTTAACACTCTCATCTTTATTCCTCAATTTGTCCAAAATTATGAGTTCTTCTTCAACCGTTAGAGTGCGAGGTAAGACCTCTTTGCCAGAAATGTAGGCAATTATTTTCTCCTGAATCTCTAAGAAATCGTGATAAAAAACCTTTCTTAATAATTTGATTATAACATTGATAAAATTCATATAAACCCCTTTTTTAGTCTAATTCTGCTTAAATTCTATGCCACTACAATGCAAGTGGACTTAGTAGCGCCTCATAATCTTTGCCATTAAAAGTGTTTGAGAAACCAACTAAAAGATGAAGTTCTTCCCTTTTGTTGCTTTCATTTTTAAAAACTTTATCAATGTGACACACAAACATTTTTGACGAGGAACTGACAGTGGAAAATGATATGTATTTGCCATCAATTTTTTTATCAAGACGGCACTTAAGATAATCAATCACTGTTGCACTCTTGCCAAAAAGTTTGTTAAAAGTCTCAAAATTCAAAAGCAGAATTGACAAGCCTGTTTCATCATCTTGCAGAAGATTTCCGCTGTCAAGATAGGCTTTTATATCATATTTGTTCTCTCCATTTTGCAGGGTGAGGTTATAATAAAAACTAATAAGTTTTCTCTTTTTATAAAACTGTTTGATGATGCTTGAAAGAATTTTGAAAGTTAAAAAGCAAAGGATAATTTTTGTAACTGAAAGACAAATGCCACTACAGAAAACTTCCGCAAAAGCAAACAATCCAACTATCAAGAAATTTGAAAAAATAACGACAAATGAAAACAAGAGGAAAGTTTTCGAGGAATATTTCTCCACTAGAATGCAGGACATAATTAGGTATAGAATTATGTTTATTAGAACAAAATATAAATTTGAAAATGTTAAAAATATCCTTAGGACAACTGAAAAAACACCTATGAGGCTGACACAAAAAGTTTTCAAATAATTTGCCTTTTGACTCACGAATTTTTGCGCTAAAAGAAGCAACAAAAAGTTCGTTAGGACATTTAAAAAGACCGTATCTTCTATGTATTCTACCATAATTCCATTATATTCAAAGGAATTTCAT
>CAYIZE010000021.1:0-12834 GCA_964367785.1 uncultured Christensenella sp. | reverse complement strand
CTTAATCACAGCATTTTAAAGCGTGCACAAAACAATAATTTGATTGACATTAGCGTTCACAATATAAGAGACTTTTCACTAGATAAAAATAAGCGTTGTGACGACTATTCTTATGGCGGTGGAGCAGGAATGATTATGACTCCACAGCCTATTTTTGACGCTATTAAAAGTGTTAAAACTAAGAAAAGTTATGTTGTATATTTCTCTCCAAAGGGGAAGATATTAACGCAAAAAAAAGTGGAAAGTTTGGCAAATTGTGAAAAAGATTTAGTTCTTTTGTGTGGACATTATGAGGGAATTGATGAGAGAGTCATATCTCTTTGCGTTGACGAGGAAATTTCAATCGGCGACTATGTTTTGACAGGAGGAGAAATTCCTGCAATGGTTCTTGTTGACGCTGTGGCCAGATATATTCCAAATGTTCTTGGCAATGAAAACGCAACACAAATGGAAAGTTTTTCGCAAAATCTCCTTGAATATCCACAATATACAAGACCTTTTGAATTTGAGGGAAAGAGTGTTCCACAAGTGCTTCTTGACGGAAATCATAAGGAAGTGGATAAATGGAGACAGGAAAGAATGCTTGAAATAACAAAAAAAAGGCGTCCTGATTTATTTAGAAAGTGGAAAAAAGAGCAAGAAAACAGCAAAAAAGAAAATTCTAAACAAGAAAAAAACAAGAATGATAAAAAATGATGGTTTTTTTTAGTTTGTAATTATGAAATAAAGAAAAAAAATGCATAGTATTGGCACAAAAATTAAGCAAAAAAGGGGTGAAAAATGGTTATACAATGGTTTCCAGGGCATATGACCAAGGCTCTTAGGGAAATGGAAAAAGAGATGAAAAACATTGACATTGTTTTCTATTTGCTTGATGCAAGAGCGCCTCTTTCGTGCTTTAATCCAAAACTCACAAAAATTGCAAGCAATAAAAAAATCATTTACATTTTAAACAAAGCGGACTTGGTGGACGAAAAAGACATAACTCGTTTTAAAAACATTTTGCAAAAGCAAAACGTTGATGTCGTCGCACTCAATAGCACTCAATCCAATTCTGGCAAAGTTCTTTTCCTTAGCGCTAAAAAACTCCTCGAAGAAAAAGTGGAGAATAAAAAATCAAAGGGCATTAACTATTCTATTAAAGTTATGGTTGTTGGAGTTCCAAATGTTGGAAAAAGCACTCTCATAAACAATTTGTGTGGTTTTTCAAAAACTACCACAGGAAACAAACCTGGTGTGACAAGAGGAAAACAATGGGTGACGACAAAAGAGGGATTTTTGCTCCTCGACACCCCAGGAACTCTTTGGCCATCTTTTGAGGAAGAGAGAGTGGGGAAAAATTTGGCGTATATTGGGAGCATTAAAGACGAACTTTTAGACGACCTTGCATTCTATTTCATCAAAGATGTTGTTAAAAAATACGGCAATTTACTTGAAAAAAGATATGATATTACAATCTCAAAAGATGAAGAAACTTTGGATATTTTAGAAAAGATTTGCAAGAGTAGAAATTGTCTTTTGAAAAATAGCGAACTGGATTATGACAGGGCTGGACGAATGATCATTGATGATTTTAGAAAAGGTAGACTTGGTAAAATTGTCCTTGATTGACACGCTTTTATGTTAAATTTGAGGTAAAATGTTCTCTTAATCATTTTGTTGTAAAAAATTTTTGATTGAAAAATCTTTTTAAAAGCAAATTGAAATTGCGGATTGAAGGTTAGTTAAATTATAAGGAGTGCTTTTAATGTTTGATTTTGAAAATGAATATAAACAATTTGGGCTGGTGGCTGGGATTGATGAAGCAGGACGTGGCCCTTTGGCAGGTCCTGTTTGTTGTGCATGTGTGATTATGCCACTTGAAAAAGAGGATTTGATTGAGGGCATTAATGACAGTAAAAAATTGAGCGCAAAAAAGAGAGAAATTCTTTTCGAAAAGATAATTGAGAAAGCAATTTCCTTTAAAATTGTGCAGGTGGACGAGAAGACAATAGATAAAATCAACATTTTAAACGCCACAAAACTTGGAATGAAAAGGGCACTTGAAGGCTTAAGTATGAAACCTAAAACTGTGCTTATTGATGCGGTCAAAATTGATACGGAAATTTCGCAAGTGAACATAATTAAAGGTGACGCACTCAGTTATAACATTGCTTCAGCGTCCATTTTGGCAAAGGTTTTTCGAGATAGATTTATGACTCAAATGGCGAAACAATTTCCCGATTATCACTTTGAAAAACACAAAGGCTATGGCACAAAAGAGCATATTGAACTACTCAAAAAATTTGGAAAATGTGACATTCACAGAGATAGTTTCATTAAGCATTTTGTTGGCTAACCAATTTTAGTAAAAACGATTTTGAGCGAATAGAATTTGATTAATAATCATCAAATATTATCAAAAATTCATCAAAAAAATATAAAAAAGGCATCTAAAAAGCAATAAAAATTGAAAAAAAGTGTGTTTGAGAGTTTATGAAAGGAGCGACTTATGTTTTTCAAAAAACTGACGGGCGACAAGGGTGAGAGTTTCGCTTGCGATATATTGAAAAAGAAAAAGTTTGTCATTGTCGAAAGAAATTACAGGACGAAACTCGGCGAAATTGACATAATTGCTCTCGACGGCGAAGTGCTTGTTTTTGTGGAAGTGAAAACGAGGTCGTCTAGGAAATTTGGTGAACCGCAGGAAGCAGTGAATTTCAGAAAACAACACACAATTAGAAATGTGGCGATGTGCTATCTTAAAGAAAAAAATCTTGTGGATAAAGTTTCTATTCGGTTTGATTGTCTCGCAATCCTCGGCACTGACGAGAGAAATTTTGAAGCAGAGCACATTGAAAACGCATTTTGATAAATTTACAATAATTATACTTTAAAAAAACGTTTAACTTGTTGACAAAATGGTGTTTAGAAGATATAGTTAGTTATAGTATATTTGTTATATATTAATAAATATATTATGTAGTTATATATATAAAAATAATAAATAATAATAAAAAAAGTGCTTGCAAATATGATTTTTATATGATATCATTACTTGCAATTTTGAATGGAGGCAACTAAATGAATCTTATCGATGTGATTGAAAAAGAAAACGAGAATGAAAATGTTCCAGAATTTTCTGTGGGCGACACTGTAAAGGTGTTTTATAAGATTAAGGAAGGCAACAAAGAGAGACTTCAAGGTTTTGAAGGCACTGTTATTGCTCGCAAAAACGGATCTATTAGAGAAAACTTTACTGTTAGACATTTGTCTTTTGGTGTTGGTGTGGAGAGAACTTTTCCTTTGCACAGTCCAAAAATTGACAGAGTTGAAGTGCTGAAAAGAGGTAAAGTTAGACGTGCAAAACTCTTCTATCTTCGTGACCTTTCTGGTAAAGCAACTAAGATTAAAGAATTAAGATAATTTTTTAATAACAAACTTTAAGGAAGACATTCATTGTTTTCCTTTTTTTATAAATTTAAGAAATTATTTTAAGATTAATTGAAAAAATCTTTTAACTTTTTTTAGGAATGTTTAATTAAAAGGCTTGTTTAATAATGCTTTAGGATAAATATTTAAAGTAAAACTTTACATATAAATATTAATTTTTTGTGAAAAAGAATTTTACATAGTTTTTTTTGACGAAAATGTTTTAATATTATTATTATTTATTATATAATTAATTTAATAAGGGGAAAAGTTGATGTTATCTATTGTCAATTCTTTTGGACTTAATGGGCTTAATGGCTATCTCGTGAAAGTGGAGATTGATGTGAACAGGGGACTGCCGTCATATGACATTGTTGGGCTGGCGGACGTGTCCATCAAGGAGTCGAAGCAGAGAGTTGGGTCGGCTGTCAAAAATCAAGGATTTTCATATCCATTTGAAAAGATAACAATTAATCTTGCTCCTGCAGACACTAAAAAAGAGGGTTCGCTTTATGACTTACCCATTTCCATTGGCATTTTGTCGGCAACAAATCAAGTCCGTGCGACAAAGGAAGTTTTAAACTCATTTTCTTTCGTGGGCGAATTGTCTCTTGACGGCTCACTCAGAAAAATTAAGGGAGTTTTACCCATTCTCATCACCGCACGAAACCTTGGCATTAAAAAAGTAATTATTCCATTTGGAAATGCCAGCGAAGCGGGATTTATTGACGGGTTGGAAGTTTTTCCTGCAAACAGTTTAAAGGAAGTTGTGCAATTTCTGAATGGAGAAATGGAGATTGCCCCTGTTAAAATTATAAGTTACGATTTTATAAGTTCACACAGTGAATCATCGGGAGATTTTGCTATGGTTAAGGGTCAGGCAAGTGCAAAGAGAGCACTTGAAATCTCGGCAGCAGGCGGACATAATGTGCTGATGATTGGACCTCCTGGGAGCGGAAAAACAATGCTCGCAAGGGCATTTCCTAGCATTTTGCCAAATATGACTTTTGAAGAAGCGCTTGAAACGACAAAAATACATAGCATTGCGGGTTGCCTTGATAGTAAACTTGGGATTTTGACTGAAAGACCTTTTAGGAGTCCACATCACACCTCTTCGGCGGTTGCACTCACTGGCGGTGGGAGTAAGATAAAGCCCGGAGAGATTAGTTTAGCACACAACGGAGTGCTTTTTTTGGACGAATTTCCTGAATATTCAAGGCAGACGGTTGAGGCACTTAGGCAACCTTTGGAAGACGGAATGATTACAATTTCTCGCAGTATGAACACTGTGGAATATCCCGCCAATTTTGTGTTGATTGCAAGTATGAACCCTTGCCCTTGCGGGAACTATGGCTCAACGCAGAAGCAGTGCAAATGCACTCCAAACCAAATTCACAACTATTTAAACAAATTGAGTGGACCACTTCTGGACAGGATTGATATGTATATTGAAGTGGACGGCGTGAGTTATGGCGACATTTCAAGCGAAATTCATGAGGAGAGTTCAAAAGATATTAAAAAACGAGTTGATTTGGCACGCCAAATTCAAGTGAAGCGTTTTGACAAAAAGAAGATTTATAGCAACAGCAAGATGACAAATGAAATGATTAAAAAATATTGCAAAATTGATGATGAATGCAATATGCTTCTTTGCAGGGCTTTTGAAAGTTTGAAACTGACGGCACGGGCATACAACCGAATTTTGAAAGTGGCAAGAACTATTGCAGACCTTGACGGGAGCGATGAAATTCGCTCTGAGCATCTTGTGGAAGCGATTAATTATAGGAGCATTGACGAAAAATATTTGGCGTGAGGAGAAAAAATGAATGATGACGAATTGGCTATGTTGTGGCTGGACTATTTTGATTTTGCAACTTATAAGAAAAAGGAAAAACTGCTTGAAATAGTTAAGTCTCCAAAAGATTTACTTTCATATAATTTTCTTTCAATTAACAAAGAGATGTTAAGAGAATTTTTTTCAAGTGAGGAAATAGACATCTTAATTAAGCAATCGGGAAAAGAATGTGCAACTAAAATTTTAAGTGATTGTGCCACTTTAGGAATATTTGTTTTGACAAAAATATCCCCTGACTATCCCAAAAATCTCTTAGATATAGACACTCCGCCATTTGTAATTTACTATAAAGGCGACGCAAAATTGATGAATACAGATTGCTTTGGCATTGTTGGGACAAGGCATATTTCAAGTTATGGAAAGGCAGTGACGGAGAAATTTGCACGGGGACTAACTGACGCTGGCTTTACCATTGTGAGTGGACTCGCAAGCGGAGTGGACTCTTTGGCACATTCAACAACTCTTTTGTGTAAGGGTAAAACTATTGCAGTGCTTGCGGGTGGAATTGACGATATTTATCCTGTCAGTAACACAAGGCTTGCCGAGGATATTGTGAAAAATGGAGGACTCATCATTTCTGAAGTTCGACCAAAAAAACGCCCAGAATCATTTATGTTTCCAATTAGAAATAGAATTATTTCAGCACTTAGTAGAGGAATTTTAGTCACAGAAGCGCAGGAAAAATCAGGCGTTATTCACACCAAAAATTATGCTCTGGACTATGGCAAAGATATGTTCGCTGTGCCTGGGAGCATCTTCAATTTGACCAGTGTTGGAGCAAACAGAATGATTGTTAATGGGCAAGCAAAAGCGGTTTTGGACGTGCAGGACATCTTGTGTGAATATAACATATTACAAAAAAAGAAAGAGGAAAGTTATAACTTATCGATGGAAGAAAGTCTTGTGATTGAACTCTTAAAGAATGGTGAGAAAACTTTTCAAGAGATTGTCGAAAGTTTGAATTTGGAAGTTAAAAAGGTGAACACTTTGTTGACAATGCTTTCAATTCGTGGAATAATTAAAAAACTTGCAGGGAATATTTACTTTTTAATTTAGAAAAAAGAAGGGAAGAATGAAGTTAGTTGTTATTGAGGGCCCCGGGAAAAGGGAGACTTTAAAAAAATATCTAGGCGACGAATATGAAGTTGTTGCGACAAAAGGTCATGTGAGAGATTTGCCAGCGAAGACTTTAGGCGTTGATGTTAGTAAGAATTTTGAACCAAAATATGAGATTATGGCTGGAAAAGAAAGCATTATTAAAGATCTTAAATATAAAGCGAGCAAAGCGGAGTCAGTTCTTCTGGCAACCGATCCAGATAGAGAAGGAGAAGCAATTTCGTGGCACATCGGGCACATTTTAAACATTGATGAAAACGAGGCGTGTAGAGTTGAATTTAATGAAATTTCAAAGTCAGTTGTGAATGAGGCTATCAAAAAACCTCGCAAAATCAACATTGATTTGGTGCATGCGCAACAGGGTAGGAGAGTTCTTGACAGATTGGTGGGTTATAAAATCTCTCCAATTATTTGCAACAAGATTAAACCTAATTTAAGTGCAGGCAGAGTGCAGAGCGTGTCGCTAAAATTGATTGTCGACAGAGAAAAAGAAGTCTTGAACTTTAAGCCACAGGAATATTGGCCTGTTGTGGCAACTTTGGAAAAGACTGGCATAAAATTCAAAGCAAATCTGGCTAATAAGAGCAATAAGAAGATTGTTCTCACAAACAAAGATGACACAGATGAGGCAATTAATTATCTTAAACAGCAAAATTATATAGTTAAAGACGTTAAGCGAACGATGACAAAATCAAACCCACCACCACCTTTCATCACAAGCACAATGCAACAAGATGCTATGAATAAAATTGGAATGGGAATTTCTGTTGCAACAAGGTCCGCTCAAGCACTCTATGAGGGTGTGGAACTTGGAAGTGAAGGAAAGACGGCTCTTATCACATACATAAGAACCGACTCCACACGTGTGTCGCCAGAGGCTCAGGTGAAGGCAAAGGAATATATCACCAAAAATTATGGTGAGGAATATGCTCCAAAATCTTTTAATACATTTAAGTCAAAGAAAAATACTCAAGATGCTCACGAAGCAATTAGACCAATAAGTTTGGAGAGAACGCCTGAATCGGTGAGAGATTATACGAGTAATGATAATTATCGATTATATAAATTAATCTACGAGAGATTTGTGGCAAGTCAAATGTCGCAAGCAACATATGATTCACTCACAGTGACTTTTACAGCAGGAATTTTTGAATTCAAAAGTGCAGGAAAAACTCCTGTGTTTGCAGGTTTCACAAGGGCTTATAAAATGTATGAAGAAACCGATGACGAAAACTCAAATGAAAACAAGATGCCTGATTTGAAAGAGGGCGAAAAGGTGGATTTGCAGGACCTTAAAACAGAGCAAAAATTCACAAAACCACCAACAAGATTTACAGATGCGACTCTCATCAAAATGATGGAAGACAAGGGCATTGGGCGACCTGCCACTTATGCTCCAACTGTGATGACTTTGCAAAATAGAAACTACACTCAAAAAGAGGGAAAATATTTAAAACCAACCGATTTAGGGCAGACAGTGACAGACTTTTTGGAAAAATATTTTACTGACATTATGAACATTTCTTTCACTGCTGAAATGGAAGATAACTTGGACAAGATTGAAGACGGCAGTAGAAAGTGGCAAGAGGTTGTTGGGAAGTTTTATGAAAACTTTGAACAAGAAGTGAAAATTGCATATAAGGGGGCAAAAAAAGTGAGTATTCCACTTGAAGTGAGCGATGTCATTTGCGAAAAATGTGGGGCAAAAATGGTTGTGCGTGAGGGTAAATTTGCGAAATTTTTAGCATGTCCAAACTATCCAAAATGCAAAAATATTAAGCCATTAACATCAGAGATTAAGTCCATTTGCACATGTCCAACATGTGGCAAGGACATTATTGAAAGACGGACACACAAAGGTAAAATTTTTTATGGATGTTCGGGATATCCTGCATGCACTTTTGCAAGTTGGGATAAGCCAACAAACTTGAAGTGTCCAAAATGCAAGAGTTATCTCACTGTTAAAGAAGCGAAAAATGTGTGGACATATAAATGTTCAAACAAAGATTGCGACTTTACCAAAGAAGAAAATCCTCCTGCTGTGAAAGAAGAAAATGAAACGGGCGAAAATAAAGAATAATTGAAGAGATATTATGTTAGCAATTAAAGAAAAGTTGCTAGCATAAATATTTTTTAAAGACAACAAATGAATATGTTTGAAAAAAATTAGTATAAATAAAAAAGAAATCAAATAAAAATTAACCTATTTGAAATTAATGCAAACTAGGATAGAGAAATAAAAGATTTTATGAAAAGGAGAGGTATAAAATGGAAGGAATTAGAAGCACAACAATCGTGGCAGTTAAGCGTGATGGCAAAACTGCAATCGCGGGAGATGGTCAAGTGACTGTCGGGGAAAAATATATCATTAAAAACAATGCCGTTAAGGTTAGAAGAATATACAATGACAAAGTGGTGATTGGCTTTGCGGGGTCAGCAGCAGACGCCTTTAGTTTGTCGCAAAAATTTGAGGAGTTGCTCCAAAAATTTAGTGGCAATTTGATGCGTAGCGCTGTGGAACTTGCCATTGGATTTAGAGAGGACAAATATGTGAGGAAATTGGACGCACTTCTTTTGGTGGCGGACAAAGAAAACCTCCTGTATGTTTCAGGATCAGGAGACGTGTTTGAGCCAGAATGTGGCGTTGCGGCAATCGGAAGTGGAGAATTTTATGCATTGGCTTCGGCAAGGGCTCTTGTTGAAAACACAACTCTTTCGGCAAAAGAAATTGTGCTTAAAGCACTCAAAATTACAGGCGACATTTGCGTGTTCACAAATACACACGTGACTGTGGAGGAGGTTTAATATGGATATGACACCAAAACAAATTGTGGAAGAACTTGATAAATACATTATTGGTCAGGACAAAGCAAAAAGAGCGGTTGCGATTGCTCTTAGAAATAGATACAGAAGAAGCAAACTTTCAAAGACTATGCAAGAGGAAATAACTCCAAAAAACATAATTATGAAAGGTCCGACTGGTGTCGGGAAAACAGAGATTGCAAGACGACTTTCAAAACTGGTGAAAGCACCATTTGTGAAAGTGGAGGCTTCGAAATACACTGAAGTCGGTTATGTCGGTCGAGACGTGGAAAGTATGGTCAGAGACTTAGTTGAAGCATCATACAGAATGGTGAAAGACGAAAAGTATAATGAAGTGATTGAAAAGGTTGCTCCAAGTGTTGAAAAGAGAATTTTTGATGCCATTTATCCTACTAAAAAATCCACTGTGGACGGAGTTGATGTGAGTGGAGAGGAATTTAGAGAGTACATTAGGAAAAATCTAGCAGAAGGCAAATATGACGAAGATTATGTGGAACTTGAAGTTAAAGAGCAACAAAAATCTTTTGAAATGATGCCAGGTGCAGGAATGGAGATTAATATCGGCGATATGTTAGGGGGAATGTTCCCTCAAAAACGCAAAAAAAGAAAAATGACTGTGCATGATGCGAGAGAAATCTTGGAACAAGAAGAATGTGAAAAAATTATTGATATGGACTCTGTGAAAAGTGAGGCTGTGAGAAGGGCAGAACAAGAGGGTATCATTTTCATCGACGAGATTGACAAAATTGCTGGAAGTAGCGGAAGAAGCAATGGTCCAGAAGTTAGCAGAGAGGGTGTTCAAAGGGATATTCTACCGATTGTGGAAGGAAGCACAGTGAACACAAAATATGGAATTGTTAAAACAGACTATATTTTATTCATTGCCTCTGGTGCTTTTCATGTGTCAAAAGTGGAGGACCTCATTCCTGAATTGCAAGGACGTTTTCCTATTAGAGTGGAACTTGACAACCTGACCGCAAAGGAATTTTATAAAATTTTGACTGAACCAAAAAATGCTGTGACACTTCAATACCAAGAACTTTTGAAAGTGGACAACATAAATCTTATTTTCAAAATTGAAGCACTCAAAGAGATTGCTAGATACACCGAAGAGGAAAATACGGCAAGCGAAAACCTTGGAGCAAGACGACTTCACACTGTTATTGAACTACTTCTCAGCGACATCAGTTTCAGTGCAAGTGGCGAGGAAGAAATGAGAGATGTTGTGATTGACAAAGATTATGTTACAAATGCTTTTAAAAATTTCGACAAAGAGCATGATTTGAGGAAATATGTGCTTTAATCTGGAAAGATTACAAATATATTGAATTAATTTTTATAATAAAATAACAAATATATTATATAATTAATTAAAATATTTCTCGCTTAATTTAAAAGATTTAGTGGACAATATAAAATTAAAATGATAAAAAAAAGAAAAGGAGAATTAAAAATGGAACTTATACATTTAAACAATAAAAATTTTGAAGAAAAAGTTTTGCAGGCAAAAACACCTGTGCTTGTCGACTTTTTTGCGACATGGTGTGGACCTTGCCAAATGCTAACACCTGTGCTTGAAAGTGTTCAAGAGGAAATGGGTGAAAAAGCACAAGTTATGAAACTTGATGTGGACGAGGATATGGTCAATGCAAGAAGATTTGGAGTGATGAGTGTGCCTACTATGATTATTTTTAAAGACGGAAAAGAAGTGCAAAGAATTGTTGGACTTAGACAAAAAAGCCAAATTGTGCAAATGCTTGAAAATGTTTAAACTTTTTATAATCAGTTTTTAATGATAATAAAATTGCATTTAAAAGAAAAAAGAAAATTTAAAACAGACAGGGAAAGTTCTTTGTCTGTTTTTTTATTCTTTTTATAAAAGAAGACATTTTTTTATGTTATGGCTTTTAAAAATTATTTGTTCAAATGTGCTATTGACAAAATTGCAAAATAATGTAAAAATTATAGTGAATAAAAAGAGGATCTGATTATGCAGAGAATTTACCTTGATAATGCAGCAACAACAAACGTTTCTAGCGAAGTTTTAAACGAGATGCTTCCCGTTTTTTCGCAAAATTTTGGCAATTCAAATAGTTTACACTCATTTGGCAGAGATGCACAGGCTCTTGTGGACGTGGCTCGAGATAGGATTGCAAAGGCAATTAACGCAGAAAGAGGAGAGATTTATTTCACTTCTGGCGGAACAGAGAGTAATAATTGGGCAATTTTAGGCTTGGCACTCGCTAATAAAAACAAGGGAAACAAAGTGATTACCTCGCAGATTGAACACCCAAGTGTTATGGAAAGTTGCAAGAAACTTGAAAGTTTGGGCTTTGAAGTTGTATATTTGCCTGTGGATTCTCATGGACTTGTCAGTTTGGTTGATTTGATTGACCAACTTGACCAAAAAACAATCTTAGTTAGCATTATGTCGGTGAATAACGAAGTGGGCACAATTCAAAATATTAAGACTATTGCTAAAATTGCACACGAAAAAGATATCATTTTTCACACTGATGCAGTTCAAGCTGTGGGCAACTTTGCCATTGATGTGAAAGACCTTGAAGTGGACGTGATGAGTATGAGCGGACACAAAATTCACGCTCCAAAGGGAATTGGCGCACTATATGTGAAAAAAGGGATTAAAATTGACAATTTAATTGTTGGAGGCGAGCAAGAGCGTGGCAAAAGAGGCGGGACACTTAACGTTCCTTCAATAGTTGGTTTTGGAAAGGCTTTTGAAATTGTTGTTAACAACTTCATTTATGATTGTAAAAAGTTAAAATCTTTAAGAGATTATTTTGTTTCAAGAATGATGAATGAGATTGATGATGTGCATCTGAATGGTCACCCTAATCAAAAACTTGCTGGGCTTGTGAATTTGAGTTTTGCTGGTGTGGACAAAGAGGCATTGCTTTTTCTTTTAGATATGGCGGGAATTGCAGTGTCAACAGGTTCTGCGTGTTCAAGTGGAAGTCAAGAGCCCTCACACGTTTTGGTGGCGATGAAAACCCCTGTGGAAATTGCAAAGGGAGCAGTTAGATTTTCTTTTGGAACAAACAACACAAAAGAGGAAATTGATTATGTGGTGGAAAAACTCATCGAGTTTGTGGCAAAACTTCGTGCTTTTTCCACTGTGAAAGTGAAAAAAACAAGAGGGGACAAAAATGTATAGTAAAAATATTTTTGAGAGATTTTTTACACACAAAAACGCAGGACACGTTAAAAAAGCGGACGGCACAGGTCTCTATAAATCCGAGCAGGGAAATGATGAGATTAAAGTGTATTTGAAGATTGAAGAAGGCGTGATTACAGACGCAAAATTTAAAATTTTCGGGGGAGTTTCTGCCATTGTTTCAGCAGACGTTGGAATGGATTTGATTAAAAATAAAAAAATTGACGATGCTCTTATGGTCAGTGAGGAAGACATTAATTTAAGTCTTGGCGGGCTTCCTGAGGGACAAATGCAAAGTGCCTTGATGGTTGTGAGAGGAATTGCAAATGCTGTGAAAAACTATCGAAAAAAGATGATTAGACTTGCTCTTAAAAAATAAATTTTCTATTTTTACTAAAATAATTTTCCGACTAAAGTTTAAGTAAAAATTTTCTTAAAAATAATAAGAATTGAC
>CAYIZE010000020.1:0-13282 GCA_964367785.1 uncultured Christensenella sp. | reverse complement strand
ATCATATTTTGTCAAAATTCTTATTAAAATAAACATAAAAATTTTGTTAAAATTAAAAATTAATTGGTCTGTTTGGGAAAGGTCTTTGATGCAAAATCTTGTCATTTCTCTCAGAAATATTATAAGCCACTTTTTCTTCATTTAGTGCCCTTGCAATGACATATTTATCAGACGCACGAGTATGGTCAAATTGCAATGTCTGCCAGTAAGGATTGGAAAGTGTGCGGATAGGAAATTCGTTTAAGATAAACACAACCATTTCGCCCGTGCCGTCCCCTTTGCTGAGGTGGCGGAGTTCGTCTGGATAGATGAGTGGGCGGGAAGTGACAGAAGTGCTGACTGATTTATTTGGCGTTTCTTTGCCGTCCTTATCCTTTTGTTTGCTTTCAGATGTTGAAGTTGTCTGCAAAGTTATGTCGCCACAAGTTTTGCTAAATTCTTCACACGTTTTTGCGTCATCAGTGCCGATGAAAATCTTAATAGGGCAGTTGCCTTTAAGAGTGTCGGCGACGTCATTGCCATATTTTGAATAGAGTTGGCTGTAGGATTGAATAATGAGCGAAAAATATATCTTTCTGCTTCTTGAAACGGTGACTATTGAGTCAATCTTATCAATCTTTGGCAGGTTGCCAAATTCGTCGAGGAGGAAATAGCAAGTTCGTGGCAATTCGCCTCCGGGATATTTTTCAGCCAGTTCAATGAGCCTCTTGTATGTTTGAGAAATCAAAAGAGTGACAATGCCGTGACGATTGACTTTTTCGTCGGGGAAGATGATGAAAAGTGCCGTTGGTTTTTCGGAGAAATTGCTGAAATCAATCTCGTTTGCACTTGTTGCAAAACACATTCCGCTGTCGTTAAACACACTCATATGTGCTGAGACAATTCCCATATAACTCTTTGTGGTGACAGGGGCATTGTTGACGGCAGTGGACACGAGTGAAAGCACTTTGCTGAATTTATCTCTTCCTGTGAAATATTGACGCAGTGTTTTGTATGGATTTTCAGGGTCGGGGTCTTTGAAGTTGCAAATCTTGGCAAGATTATAGAAATTGAATTTATCCACAGTCATTCCAAGTTCGGGATTATTACTATCTTCAAGCATCGCAAGCATTGTGCCATAGATGAATTCTTGTGCTCCTCTGTCCCACGATTGTTCTTTGCTGTTTGGGTCGACGGGGCAAAGGTTTGAAGCAATTTCACGAAGTTCATTTTCGGCCATATCAATCATCTCTGCTTTTTTCGATGAAAGGTCGTTGTCAAGTGCCTCTTTGTTTGGATAGGCAATGCCATTATATTCATACCATTCGTTCTCATATTCTTCTGCAATTATTCGAAGGCCTAAGTCTGCGGGATTAATGCCCACATGTGTGACAACTTTGTCGTATATTTCAAATGCTTTATGATAAAGATTAAAGGAGTTCTCCATTGGGTTCCAGCGATCGGATTCATATGGTTTACGCAAGTTAAAGGATTTTACGTCATAGCCCTCTTTCCTCAGTTTGTTTGCGTGATGCTCATAGAGTTCCGCCTTTGGGTCGGTGATGACCATACTAGGCTTTGTGCGAGTGGAAGAGAGAATTTGAATGCTGGGTTCAATGTATTTTTGCGTTTTGCCAACACCAGTTGTGCCGATGATCATCGCGTGAATTGCCTTATACATATTTATGTGAAGTCGGTTGTTTTTCACCTGACTGCGAATGACGATGCCATCTGGACTGTTTCCCAAATTGTCCCAAGTGCAATACATAAATTGCTTTTGAGTTTGCAGTTCTTTTTCACTTATCCAATGAGAGTCAAAATATTGAGATAAGTCTACTCCCTCTTTTGTCTTAGATCCAAGTTTTGGTTTTTCTTTTTTGTCAAGAGCGTGGTTTAAAGCATAAATAACATAACTTCCTGTGCCAGCAACTGCAAAAAGTGGAACAAACATCCCATTGACAAGTTCCGCAATGTCAAAAACTCCTGTGCCACCTTTTGTGAGGTAGTATTCCAAGCCAAGCCCAGCCCCAACGCATAAAAGAAGTATTATCGGTATGTATAAAAATCTTTTCATATTATTCTCCCTTGTGAAAGATCTCCTATTTTTAATTAGTATTATATAATTATTACGAGAATAAAACAAATAAAAAATTAAAAAACAAAAAAAACAAAAAAATAATAATTTATTTAAAAACATTTTGAAATATAAAAAAAAGGTGATATATTTTCTATAATAAAACGTTTAGGAGGAAAATATGAGTTTCTTAAGTCTATTGGGAGGACCATTCAGTACTGCAATCTCTAGTTCTGGAGCAATGGATTGGATTAAAAACATTGCAAATTTTTTAGATGGAATCATTGTCCCTGTCACAATCATCGTTGCTATTGTTGGAGCAATATGGGTTATTTGGTTAGGTGTTAACTTAGCAAAGGCAGATGACGCTACAAAGCAAAAAGACGCAAAGACAAAGCTTATTAATGTTGTGGTTGCTATCATTGCCGTTATTGTGCTTATTTGGTTGTTAACTTGGTTCAGTGCTTCTGCAGGAACAATCTTTGGTCTTAATCCAATTTCGTCATAATTTAAATTTAGTTTTTAAAAAAATTTTTTAATTATTTTTATAAATATATTAAAACACTTTGTAATAATAAAAAATTGTGTTATATATATTACATTGTAAAAATTTTAGGAGGAAAGTATGAATTTGTTTAGTTTATTAGCAGGACCGTTTGAAAAAATAATTACTTCATCAACATCATGGGGAACTGCATTTGGTTGGGTTAAAAATATTGCGGTATTTTTGGACGGAATCATCGTACCTGTCACAATAATTGTTTCAATAGTTGGAGCAATTTGGATTATTTGGTTAGGTGTAAACTTAGCAAAAGCAGAAGACGCCACAAAGCAAAAAGACGCAAAGTCAAAACTTATTAACGTTGTCGTTGCTATCATTGCTGTGATTGTTCTCATTTGGCTCTTGACATGGTTCAGTTCATCTGCAGGAACAATATTTGGTCTTAATCCAATTTCGTCATAATTTTAAATTTAGTATTTTATAAAATTAATTTTAATAATTTAAGCCCGATTTTTATCGGGCTTTTTGTTTTTGCATCAAAGATTGTTTTATTTCGCAAAATAATATTAATAGTTGTTAAAAATTATTTATTTTTAATAAAATAATTGGAGTTTTTTGTTGTTTTATGCTAAAATTGGAATAATAAAAATATGAGTGGAGAAAAAATATGAATTTTTTATACCTTTTAGGAACAGACCTTTTTCCAACGAATGGAGCTGAACCTGCTATTAACGATATCGCAAATTTTTTAAATGACTATCTAATTCCTTTCACAATAACCTTATGTGTCTTGGGTGCACTTATGGCAATTATTTTAGCAGCAGCAATGGTGAAGGAAGATGATCCAAAAAAAGCGGCGGATTTTAAGAAAAAAATTATTGGAATGGTTGTGACTATTTTTATAGTGATAGGTCTTGTTTGGATTTTGGGTTGGATTATGACAAGTTATCAATCTATAATAGATTCAATTAAGCCTGTTCTTAGTTTTTAAGTATGCAAAGATATTTTTAAAATTGCAAAATGTTATGAGGTGAGAAGGCGTAGTGAAAAAGCAAAATGTATGGAAAAAATTTAGCAAAATAAATAGTTTTTTTCTGGTGACGATTTTCATTTTTTCGTCCCTTTTTGCTTTGACTGGTTGTAGCACGAGTAATATTTTTGCAGGAATTGTCTACACACAAAAAGGTTATGATTATTTAGTTGACAGTATATCTTCCTCCATTTTAGATGACCTTTATGATGAATATGGAATGGCTGTTGGAACGAGCAGTGGAGAAAATAACTGGGGTTCTCTTAATTTTGACTCTCTTTTAGGACATAACACTGTCAGTTATAATGACGCTAAAAAAATTGAAATTGCAAATGATCTCTCAAATTTTAATTACTTTTACTATAAAGAGGTAGAAGAAGTGGCAGGTAATTATATAATAATCTGCTCTACGAGATATTTATATCCTGAAGAACTTGGAGATGGTGAAAATAACGGAATGATTGTAGGACTTCAAGATAATTATTTTTACATGCGAAATCGCAATCCAGATGGTACTTTAAAATATGGAAACCTACCGTTACATCCTATAAATGTTGATGTGACGAATTTGACGTTAAACACTGATTTGTCTTTTAATATTGTTACAGCAAACCCTATTAAAGTGAGCACGAACTCTGCTTATAGATATTTTGTTGAAAATCAGCCCAGTGATAGTAAATATACTCCTTTTACTGCTTATGTTTTTGTGGGGCAGACGGTGGGGGGTCGTTCACTTTCAGAACCTGTTTCATTTTTAACTGACTTTTATGCTGGTAGTCATGTGAATGCTCTTCAAAAGGATTTTATAAGTTTTGAGAATTCTTCAGCAACGCCAACAACGAGTTGGCTACCTTTGCCTACTATTTCTGAAGTTTGGAAATGTCGTTTGACTGATGATGAGTTGGCATCAAAAACTAAAATTGAAAAAAGAAAAGAACTTTTTGTGCAAAAATATGATGAATATTTGGCGATGCTTATCGCTAAAAATATTTTAGTTGGTTCTGGGAATCTGTCTTCATATCCTGAAGTAGGACAAACTGTTTCGGCAAATTACGACGCTACAATGGCGGTTGTTGAAAGTTATATTAATGGCTCAACCTCAGTATTTCATCAAGACGTTGTGGACGCTACAAAGGAATTTTTTGTATATGTTACAGACACCATAGGTGTAAGTTTATTTTATGATGCAAATGATTTAAATTATGTAAAATACTCAATATTTTCAAAGATAATTGGGTCTGATATGCTAACTCTCAACTCCTCCTCTTCAACCGCTGTGGAAAAAACGATTTCAACTTCGCCATTCTTTAAAAATTATGTGCAAACGGTCGATGAAATTGTGAGTACATATGTTGGTGAGAATAAAGATACTAACAATTTATCAATGTTTCCCACAGTAAAAGGTTATTATCTTGAAAGAGATGGTTTTGAAGATAAAATTGTCTGTTCGTTAAGTTCACTGTTCTTTTCAAATGCTAATGTAGATAAAAGTATTTTTCAAAGTGTTGATAAAAGTCTACCCGATTTTACAGTTTTTTTTGAAGCAGACGAAGCTAATATGAATAAATTAAAAAACTACACTTTTTATTTATATTATCATAAATCTGGTGCATATAATATAAATACTTACGTGTCTGTTGACGCTGATGAAAATATAAAAGAATTTGATTATTTAATTAAAATTAACGTAGATAGAGACAATGAAGATGATGAATTTATGAATAACCTCCTAAATGGGATTATTTATGTGGATGTAAATGCTATTTTTGGTGTAAAAAAAGATATAGTTGTAGAACTTGGAAATTATTCTGCTTATGAAGACGACCCTCTAAATAATGGTTTTCTTAATACTGTTCCATTTAGTAAGGATAATAGTGTAATAATCTTTGATAGCGATCCTAATTATTATCCTTTGACAAGAGATTCTTTTGATTTTGTTGAACTCATATGTGTGCCACCTTCACCGTCAAGTACTGCTACAATTACCATCACTGACATTATGATTTAAATGACATAATGAATTAATGCTAAAAAATATTTTAAAATTGCTGCGAAAAATGATTTTAAAGAAAAAAATTTTACATTTTATTATACTTTTATTAATTACTTTGTTATAATTTGACTAATACTAAAATTACGAGGTCTTTTTAATAACATAAAAAGGAAAAAAATAGATTATGAGTTTTCAGTTTTTATCTATGATAAGTGCAATGAATTGGGCAACCGAATTATTTAAAGGCGTTATGGCAGTTTTGCAAGAAGTCCTCGCTGGTTTTATTTTTGGTTTTCTTATATATTTTCTTTTTATTGGAACTGCTTACATAATCAACTTTGCTCAAGAATTGTTTAATAAAGTGTCAGGAATCACTGAAATGTCGATTAATGATGTTCCTTATGGAGGAAAAAGTACCAATGGAGATTTGATTATTGGAATAATCAAAAATGACTTGGTTCAAAAATCTTTTTTCACAATCATTGCAGTTTGCCTTGTTCTTCTGGTGGTTTTCACAATAGTTGCCGTCATTAAAACAGAATTTTCCATGAAGTATGTTTCTAAGGCGCCAATCATCACTCGAGCACTCACTTCAATGGCAAATTTTTTTATGATTCCTATATTGTTTATTGTGGGAATTTATGCAACAAACACACTTATTAAAGTGGTAAATGATTCAATGTCAAAAGCAGCAAATGCTTCCATGGCAACCAAATGCTTTATGGTGGGTTCGGCAGGAGCAAACAGAGCGCGGAATAGTTTAGATTTTGCCAACTATTTAAAACGTGGAGAATGGTTAATTTTAACGGATCGTGAAAAAAACCCATTTAAAAATCTTGATCAAGCTGCCATTGCAAATTTAATAGACGATTATTTTGAGGCTTCAGAAGATGGCCAAAAATTAAGTAAAGTATTAACTGGAACTTTTAATGAAACGACAGGTCTTTATGAAAATGGTCTTACTATGAAACATTATAATTATTCTCAAAGGGCAGATAAATTGGAAGCAGATGAATCAGATGTAACTAATAGTGTATACATTGACTGGCAGACTTCAATGATGGGCTATCCCGATTTTAAAGAAGGAATAAGCTATTTAAACATAACTATGGTAAATTATTTCTATGATTTTTCAAGTTTTAACTATATTTTGGCTCTTGGCTCTGCTGTGGTGATTGCGTGGAGTATGCTTTCAGTGTGTCTGATGCTTATTAAGAGAATCTTTGAAATGCTCTTATTATTCATGCTTTCTCCTGTGATGACTGCTGTGGCACCTCTTGATGGTGGAAATGCAGAGAAAAAAGTGCGTGGTGAATTTTTGAAACGACTTCTTTCAGTGATAGGTCCAATTTTTGCATATAGTTTATTTTTTATCATTGTTAAAATTATAAGTAACATGAGTCCTTTCTCAGGAGAAAGTACAATTATGTTTGGACAACTTATTAAAAAGGTATTTCTTTCAATGTTTGACTATATGTTCCAAATCGCAGCCATAATTGTGGGACTTGGACTTTTGAAAACAGCAAACACTATGTTCACATCTATGCTCGGCTTGGAGGATATGCTAGGAGCCGCCGATGCAAATATGAAGAAAACAATGGGCACTGCAGGCAAAGTTGCTTTAGGCGCAACTGCAATGGCAGGATTGACATTCAAAGCTGCTGGCACTGCAGCAAAACTTGGTGGCAAAGGTGTTTCGGGAATAGGCAAATTTGTGGGCGGAAAAAAAGATATGCTTAAGCAGTCAAAAATTGATAACAAAAAGGAATCAATTGGGAAGGAACTTGCTCAAGAGGAAGGCTTTAGGAAAAATGCTTTTGAACAAGGAGACGCTGAAGCGGTCAATATTAGCGATCAAAGAATTTCAGAACTTAAAGGGGAAATGGCTAATGTTGAGGCATCTGATGCTAAACTTGCTAAGAAAAAAATCAAAAGAGATGAAAAACCTAAATTTTATAAAAGTAAACATAATGGTGAAACTTCTGAGGTTGGTGCAGAGAATGTTGCTGCCGACGGAGAAGATAAAACCTCTGATGATGAACCTAAAATGTCTTTAAAAGAGAAAAATAGAGCACAAAGAAAAGAAAGATTTGATGCTAGTATTATTGGCAGAAAATTTAAAGACTTTAAGAAAGGAAATTTTCCTCTGCCTTTAAAAGATATTTATGGTGCTAGCACTAGCACAATGCTTAGCCGTCTTTCTGAATCTATGTCGGGACTCTCAAATGAAAGTGGACAGGCAGCAATGAAACTTTTCAATCCTTTCAATAAAGATGAAAGAAAAACTTTCTATAAATCAAAAGACGAGATTTCTGCGGACAAAGAAAAAGAAGGAAAAGAAAAGAAAGAAAATGTTTCTGGAAAAGAAGCAGAACTTGATATGTTGAAAAAAATTGTTGCAAAGGAACAAAGTCCACAAATTGAAAAAAAATTAAAAGAACTCAATGAGGCTGTTGAAGATGCAAATAAAGATGGAATTTTGAGCGAACAAATTGCTGCCAAAAAGAAATTGGAAAATTTTGAAGTGAAAAACGGAATCACTAAACAAGCAGAAATTATGCAAGCATCAATTAATAAAGTGAGTGACAAAGGACATTTTGACAATTTGGATAAATTGAACACTTTCTTAGACGCTGCGAGAGAAGAGGCTAAAACTAAGGGAACAGAAGAAGCGAAAAAACAACTGGGTGATCAAGAAGCTTCTAACGAAAAAGTGTTTAAAAACTCTTTGAGTGGACTTGAAGGAAAAATGGAAGAGTTGTTGAAAGCATTTAAACATGATGATACAAGTGCTAATCAAAAAGTATTTGAGGAAGCGCAGTCTAAAAAGATGGATGATCTTATAAGAAATCTTGACAAAGGATTCTCTTCACTTGGAGATGTTTTTAAAGAAGTTTTTAATAAGAATGAAGATGGAAAAAAATAATTCAACTAAAATTATGATTGAGGTATAAAAAAGTATGGTAAATTACATTCCTAAAAAAATAAATGTTAAAATGGAATTCTTTAAAGGAGTCACCATTTCAGACATTCTTGTGGCAGCCATTGGATTTGCTGGGGGAATATTGCTGATTATAAGTAATTTACCATACAACTGGTATCTCGCTTTGGCATGGGTTTCTATTTGTGCTATGCTTTTTTTGAAAATTGAAGAAGACTTGCGACTTTACAGCTCGCTAGGTTTGGCAATTCGATTTGTTGCCTTTAAAAAGAAATACAATAAGTCTGATGTGGACAAAAAAACTGGCAGGCTGAAAATTAAGGACATTATTCCTTATGAGGGAATTATTAAAGATAGATTTCTTGATTTTAAAGATTATTACGGAATGGTCATTGAGATTAAACCTATTGAATTTGGACTTTTGTCTGGTGACAGGCAAGATATGGTCATTAAATCTTTCGCAAACGGACTTAGAAGAATTAATAATGATCAAACTGCCAGCATAATTAAAGTGAGTAAATCTCTCGTTTTTGACGATTATATTGCAGATGAAGATAAAAAATACGACACCCTTATGGAACTTCAATATGAAGATGAAATGGCTATGGATGAGATTGAGGCGAGGGCACAAGTTTTTGAAACTCGTGTGAGCCAACTTGAAGCAATGAACAAAGATGAAAAAGTTTTTAAGGATTTCTTCTATATTGCCGTGTATGATAAAGATAAAGACACGCTTGAAACAACTGTAAATGGAATTGTTAGCACTCTAGGGAATAGTGTTGTGCCTCTTAATTGTCACAGACTAAACAGTAAAGAACTTGCTGTGTTTTTGAAAGCAAATTACGGCAGATATTTCGACGAAAGAGACTTGGAAAGCACACCAACAAATCAGTTCACAAATTGGTCTATCCCTGAGGAGATTAAGTTTAACACAACAAAATTCTCTATAGATAAACAAACCTATCGTTCTTTCACTCTCACCGACTATCCTGCACAAGTGGGAAACGCTTGGGGGGCTCCATTTTTCTTGCTGGATAGGACTAATATAATTATGAATTTTAAACCCATTCAAAAGGCTTTAGGCGAAAAGAAGATTGACAAATCCATCATTGAAATGGAAACAAAAATGGCAAATAGTTATAAAAGCAGTAAGCAAGTGGAAAATGATTTGCAATATAGTTCGCTCAAAGAACTTTTGCAAATGCTTAAAACTAGCAACGAGCAGTTGTTTGAAGTGAACACTCATTTAGTTTGCGAGGAATCTGCCAAAAAAGAAGTGCGTGCAATGCTGAAACAAAATGGCTTTAAATACACTGAGATGTTCGGCAGGCAAGTGGACTCATTCATCAGCCGTAACATTTCTGCACTTGACACCATTAATCAACACAAAAGAGAGATCCCAACAACCACATTAGCATCGGTTTTCCCTTTTATTTCTGGTGCACTTTTGGACAATAAGGGCATCTATATTGGTTATAATGAATATCCTGTCTTTGTGGATTTCTTTAAAAGAGACAATGAAAGAGCAAATAGTAACATTATGGTTATCGGAAAGTCTGGTGGAGGAAAGTCCTTTGCCACAAAAATGCTTTTGACTAATCTTGCTTGCGATAACAGTAAAGTTTTTATTCTTGACCCTGAAGATGAATACACACCACTTTGTCACAATATGCGTGGCAAATTTATTGACGTTGGATCTTCGCTTCGAGGACGATTTAACCCATTTCACATTATGACCACTTTGCAATCTGATGAGGGCGGAGATGACGATTCATATTCAACTCATCTGCAGTTTTTAGAAGAGTTCTTCCGTGTCGTTTTGCCTGGGATTCCATCAGACGCATTTGAACTTTTAAACTCTTTAACTATTGATGTCTACAAAGAAAAAGGAATTGACGCCAAGACTCCTCTCACCAAATTAAAACCAGAAGATTATCCTATTTTTGACGATGTAAACAGACTTGTGAATAGTAAGATGGAAAAAGAAAAAGATGTGTATATGCACGCAACATTACAAACAGTGTTGACATATATCTCAAAATTTTCTTCGGGTGGGCGTAACAGTAACTTATGGAACGGACCTATGTCAATCGCCACAAAGGAAAACTTTGTTACATTCAATTTCCGTTCTCTTCTTGCAAACAGAAACCAAACAATCGCAAATGCTCAAATGCTTTTGGTGTTTAAGTTTTTGGATAATGAAATCATCAAAAATAAAGATTTTAACGATAAATATAGGGCTAATAGACATATTATAGTGGCAGTTGATGAAGCCCACGTTTTCATCAACCCAAAGCACCCAATCGCTCTGGAATTTATGGCACAAATGGCAAAGCGTATTCGTAAATATAATGGAATGCAGATTGTTATCACGCAGAATATTAAAGACTTCGTGGGCAGTGCGGAAATTCAAAGACAATCAACTGCCATCATTAATGCAAGTCAATATTCATTCATCTTCTCGCTAGCACCAAACGATATCACTGACTTGATTGATCTTTATAGGAATGCAGGCGAAATTAATAAGGAAGAGCAAGATAACATCGTCACGGCAGGTGTTGGTCAATGTTTCCTCATTTCAGGAGCACTTTCCAGAACTTCTGTGAAGATTGAGGCAAACAGCACTGTTATAAAATTATTTTCATAACAACAAATAAAACTTTTATAAAATAAATCTCTTATTAATAAATTAACCCTTATATTTTAGTCAAAAGCAACAAAAATAGATTTTTCCCTATTGAATTATACTTAGTAATGTGGTAATATATAGACATTAATAGAAAGGGGATTTTAATTATGGGATTATTTTCTTATTCTGAAAAAGAAGCGAATAAAATTATTGCAAGAGCTTTAGTGGACTTTATGGGTGGAAGTAATGAAGTTAGCTCTTATATTGGTAAGAATGAAGATGTCATAAAACTTCTCAAAAAGAAGAATTTTTTTGCCATATCTGGATTAGGGTCTCTTGAGGCATTAGATGAATCTAGCCAAGACGAATTGGCTGCTTCATTTAGAGCAGGTTGCAAATATAACGATTTTAATGAGTTTTTCCATTTTTGTTCGAATTTTAGTCCAAAATTTTCTGTTGGTGAGGATATAGGTGAAACATATCTAAATAGATATAACGATCTTGTTGAAAAAGTTATCACAAAAAAGAAAAAAAGAAAAAATTACGAAGAAAATAAGCAAAAATTTGAATTAAAGCCTTCTGATGTCAACAAGAAGTTGTTACTTGAAAGTTTCAATTCTTCCTTGCTTGATGAGGGTTATATGGGAGGCTTTTTAAAGTCAAACAAAGATGTCAGCGCAAGTGATGCGGTGGCTCTGCTTGTTTCTGCAAACAAAATTATTACTTATTATCAAGAAAACGAAAACTCCGTTAATCATTACTTAAATGTCATACAAAAACTTATGTTTGAGGAAGAGATTAAGGAAGTTGAAAAAACTGTTGAAGAACAGCCTTTGAAGGAAGAAGCTGCTGAAGCTAAACCTGAAGTTAAAGAAAAAACAGCACACGTAGCAGATATTTTTGCAGGAGTGAAACCATTTGAAGACGGTTCACCTTCTAATAATAAAAAGGAAACTAAAGAACAAACTGCTAAAACGGAAGAAAAATCAAAAGTAACTACGATAAAGGAAAAATCGGTCGAAAAATCAATAAAACCATTTGTTATTGACGAGTTAGAAGAAATGGGCATTGATACAAAAGCACTTAAAGAATTTATCACAAAAGAAGAGGCTGTAAAATACTTTTTGACACGAAAAAACAAAGCATCACTTGAAGATATTAAAGGAATTGTTAATACTGACGAAACAATTAGAAGCATTGTTTTAACGCCAGTTTTCAAAACATTTTTGGGAGTTAATAACATAAAAAATACTTTTGATCCAAGAGAACTCTCTGAACATCAAATTGAATTATTCTGTAAGATTGCCGATGTAGAAAAAACAGATTTTTCAACCATTATGACTAGAATGGAAAATTTCTCAATAGTTTTGAAAAATCTTTTTAGTACTTCTCTTAAAGAAGTTCAAAATGCAGGTAAGATTAAGAACGCACTTATTAATGAAATTATTTCATCTAATGCTTTGACAAAAAAGACTAATGAAGATTTTTTAAGTGAAGTCTTTTCACTAGTGTTTGAACCAAAAGTTTTAAAATCGTTTAATAAAAATATATTTCTTCCTGAAAATATAGCCTCAGAAGATTCGCCTAAGAAAATTTTTGTTGAGGGTTATGTTAGAATGGGCGGGGAAGTAATAAAAGTTTATAATCTTCCAGTGTCAATGATTAAAACTAAAAACGGCGAATTTAAATACGACTACACAAAAGCATCATTTACTAGCCTTGAAATTGAAAAATTTAAAGATGATTTAAAACATACATATGGTTGCGATGTGGATACTTTTGAACCTTCAAAAGACGTAATCATTGGAAATAGCGATTTTTTAAACTTTATACATCGTGCTTCATCACAAAATCAGAGTGATAAAATGGCTAAGATAAATGATTCTCCACTCACAAAACAGTTTATAAATGATGAAAAATATTATAATAAAGAAGAATTGGAAAAGGTTTATAGTCAAGTAGATGTCAAAAATGAAGATTATACCATTTTCAAGAATATGGCTTTTTATAAGAATGCTAAAGAAAAAGCATTTAATAAGGCTCAAAAAGACTATTACGAAAGAAAGAAACTTGAAAATGATAAAAAATTAGCAGAAGAACAGGCGGAAGCGCAAGCAAAAGCAGAAGAACAAGC
>CAYIZE010000019.1:0-13501 GCA_964367785.1 uncultured Christensenella sp. | reverse complement strand
ATGAAAGTTTGTTATGAGGCAGTCCACAATCTTAAAATCATATGGTGGATAGCAAAACAATTTTGTGTCGCTCTTTTGAGGAATTACTTTTCCAGTTTTTCCCGCACTTTCAAGAGTCCTCACCGAAGTTGTGCCAACAGCAATAATTCTTCTCCCCTCTTCTTTTGCCTTGTTTATTTTATTTGCCACTTCGTCTTCAATTTCGAAATATTCAGTGTGCATATCATGGTCTAAGATATTTTCCTCCGACACAGGTCTAAAAGTCCCCAGCCCCACGTGAAGAAGAACATAGCAAATCTCAATTCCTTTTTCCTCAATCTTTCTCATGAGTTCTTTTGTGAAATGAAGCCCTGCCGTTGGTGCTGCTGTTGAACCTTGCGTTTTTGAATAGACAGTTTGATATCTCTCGTTATTTTCAAGTTTCTTTTTGATATATGGTGGCAAAGGCATCACACCGATACGATTTAAAACATCTTCAAATGTGCCAGAAAAACTAAATCTCACAGTTTTTCCACCAAAGTCATTATCTCCCAAAATCTCACAAGAAAGACTTTCAGAGAAAATTACTTTCATTCCCGCTTTCAATCTTTTCCCTGGTTTTGCGAGGACTTCCCAATCGGTGAGGTTTATGCGTTTAATCAAAAATATTTCAACCTTTGCGCCTGTTTTATCTTTTAAACCAAGAAGTCTGCAAGGGATAACTTTAGTGTTGTTGAGAACAAGCACATCTCCTGCGTGCAAATAGTCCAAAATATCAAAAAAATGCTTATAAGCAATAGTTTTCTCATCAATGTCAAAGCAAATCAAACGCGACGAATCTCGTGGTTCAATGGGAGATTGTGCAATCAGTTCTTCTGGTAAATCATAGTTATATGTGCTAGTTTTTGTGTAATCAATCATCGTCTCTTCTTTTTTTCTTTTCTTTTTTTTTCTTTTTTATATCATAAATTTTGTGCGTATATTAATTTTTTAAAAAAATTTTAGTTTGTTTTTCTCTCTATGTTCATATGCTCATATGCTCCGTCGAGTGCCACTCTGCCCCTTGGAGTTCTTGCGATGAAACCTAAACGAATGAGATAGGGTTCGTAGACATCTTCAATGGTTGCAATTTCTTCGCCTATGCAACTGGCAAGTGTTTCAACACCAACAGGCCCGCCGTTAAAAGTGACAATAAGTCTTTCGAGAAGTCGTCTGTCCACAAAATCAAGTCCTCTTTCGTCGACGTCCATCATTTTGAGGGCTTGTCTGCAAATGTCGAGATCGACAACTCCATCTCCCTTCACTTCGGCGAAATCTCTCACTCTTTTCAGCACTCTGTTTGCAATTCTTGGCGTTCCTCTGCTTCTCATAGCAATTTCTTTAATCGCTTCTGGCATAATGTTTATGTTAAGAATTCTTGAACTTCTTGTGATGATGTCGGCAAGTTCCTGCGGGACATAGAGTTCAAGCCTTTCGATAATTCCAAATCTATCTCGAAGTGGAGAGGCGATATTTCCTGCTTTTGTCGTCGCTCCAACCAAAGTAAACGGTTGAAGTTTCAGTCTCATATTCCTTGCACTTGGGCCTTTCCCAACGATGAAATCAAGGGAAAAATCTTCCATTGCAGGATATAAAATCTCTTCTACAGTGTGCCTAAGTCTATGAATTTCATCAATGAAAAGGACGTCATTTTTTTGAAGAGTGGTGAGTATTGCCGCCAAATCTGCTGCATGTTCAATCGCTGGTCCGCTTGTGATTTTCAGTTGAGAGCCAAGTTCGTTTGCAACAATGTGCGAAAGAGTCGTCTTCCCAAGTCCAGGAGGTCCATAAAGTAAAACGTGGTCAAGTGGCTCTTTTCTCTTTTTCGCTGCCTCAATGTAGATTTTAAGAGCGTTTTTAACTTTGTCTTGTCCGACATAATCGGCAAGTTTGTTTGGTCTTAGCGAATTTTCAATCTCTGCCTCACTCAAATTTTTTGTACTTTTAATAAAGTCGTTCATATTTTTTCCTTTTTCTCATCAAATTCTAATTTTTTGTTTCAAAAAGATTTATCTTTTTTCTTCTTTTTTTATTTACTTTTTTTAAGTTCATATTTTTTCTAGTAGTCTCAAAATGTTATATTTGTTTTTTTAATGTGCTTTAAAAAAATTTTTAACTTCTCATTTGGGAGAGAGTTTTTGTCACAAGCATTTCCGCAGTATCTCCCTCTTCAAAGCAGTTTTTCGCAAGTCTTTCTGCCTCGAACCTGCTGAGTCCAAGACTCACAAGCACAGCACACGCGTCATCAATCTCGCTTGATAGTTCCACCTTGTCAAAGTTGCCCGCTTGCCCAACCACTTGAATTTTGTCTTTCAGTTCAATCAAAATCCTTTCCGCAGTTTTCTTTCCGATGCCTTTAATTGAAGAAAGCGCACGAATATCTTCTGTTCCAACAATCACACAGAAATCATTCACCGACACGTTTGAGAGAATCGAAATTGCCATTTTAGGCCCAATTCCGTTGACTGTGATGAGTTTTAAAAATAGATTTTTTTCCTCTTTGCAATAAAATCCAAAAATATTAACTCCATCTTCTCGCTGTTGATAATAGGTGTAAATCTTGACTTCACCGTCTAAATCTTGAAAATTCCTCTGTGCAAAACTCGACACCAAAACATCATACCCAATTCCACCATTTTCAAGAGTGATTGAATTTTCATTTTTTTCAGTTATTTTTCCAATGATATAATTATACATTTTGTTCCTCTCTTCTTTGTTGCATTGACTTAAATTTTATTTTTTTTGTCGTTTTAAAACTTTCTTTTCACAACTTGAATTATGTATTTCAGAGCCTTAAATTATTTTGACTTTGTGTTAAAATTTAAAAAGTTTCTAAATACTGTTGTCACAAAGCACATTATTCGTCTGCAAATGTGTGAGTGCAACTGCAATGGCATCTGCCACATCATCTGGCTTAGGAACTTCGCATAGACCCAAAATATTTTTCACCATAAATTGAATTTGCTTTTTCTCTGCTCGCCCGTTTCCTGTGAGTGCCTGTTTTATTTGAAGAGGTGTGTATTCAAACATTTTAACATTTTTCTGTCTGCCCGCAAGCACGATGACTCCTCTTGCCTCTGCCACAGGAATGACAGTTGTCTGATTTTTAAAAAAGAAAAGTTCCTCAACTGCGATGGCGTCTGGCTTATACTTTTCAATCAAAAGGGATATTCCGTCATAAATTTTTTGCAATCTTATGGTAAAATTCTCGTCTTTTGTGGTGGAAATTACTCCATAATCCACAGCACAGAGATTTCCACAATCTTCATCAATCACCCCAAAACCAACGAGTGCAAAACCTGGGTCAATGCCTAAAATTCTTCTTTTCATTTTTATCTTCAACAAAAAAAGGTTTGCCACCTTTTCTTATTTTCCTTTTAATGATCTTTCGTTATGAGAGATTATCTTATCAATTTTCTTGCCTGCATTTTTCTTGACGTCGGGAACTTCAACATTAAGCAAAGGTCCTTCGGCATCGTGCAAGTCAAATTGAATGAACTTTGAAGCGCCAATATCTTTAATCTTGTCCATTTGCTTTTTAGTCAAAGGAATAATTTGATAAAATCTTGTGTAATCATAGTCAATCTTTTCGTCAATATATTCCACAGGGAAAAGTTCAGGGAAATTGACAATTCCACCAATAAAATTCGTGGTTTCATATGGGCTGTTCTCACCCGCCATCTCAAAAACCTTAAGTGGTAACACTCCAACTTTATTTTTGATAATACCAAAAGCAATGTCCTGCATCAATTTCACAGGCCAAAAATATTCCCATTTGGAAAAATCTGCTTTCCATTCGCTTGGCAAAAGCATAACAAGTTCTGCACGCGCCACTTCGTCTGGAAATTTATATGCACTCAGACCCATTGTTGTCACGATGAAGTAATCAAAAAACTCAGTGGGTTCTATGACTGCAATGTCCATAGGATAGAGGTCATACACACTCTGCTCAGACTTAAAATAATGCACCTGTTCTGCTGTTCCGCCGATGGTGGAAAGCGTGTGAGCCAAAGTTTTGAGTTGTCTATCTGTAATGTCATCAAAAGAATAAGGTTCCATATTGTTCACCTCTTTTCATATCCTTAATGATAATAAAATTTTGCCCACTTTGTCAAACAAATATTGATTTTGCATTTTTTAATTTTGAAAAATGAGAGCATAAAAAAACTTTTAAAAATCTTTTCTGTCCAAGATGCCAGATATTAATAATTTTTTTATGTTCATTGGCAAGTTACTAAGATCAATCTTTTCATTGTCAATTATAGTTTCAGCAGGATTTTTCTTTTCTTCAAAACTCATTAAATCAATCGGCTTTCTCTTGCTCAAAATTGTTTTTTCTTGCACTCTTGACCTGTTAGTAATAAATTCGGGCAAATTTTTCTTTTTATCAAACATTTTAATCTTTTCTTCAATATCTTTCTCGTCAAGATTAAATGACTTTGTTATTTTTTTAAGTTCCTCGTCCAGTTCGCCTCTTTCAATGGCTAGTTTTTTCCTTTTTTCAACTCCATCAAGAGAAAATCCATATCTTCTGTCTTCTTTTTGTTCTTGAATGATGTCATTCTCTGTATCAATATTTATTTTTGTTGAAGAATGACTAATGGAATTTTCTTTTAATTCTTCAATAGTTTTTTCATCTGGAGCGTCAATTCTCTTAGGTGAACTTGAACTAATCATTTTAGGAACAATTTGGGGCTTATTTACTTTTAAAATCTCCTGTTTTTTTTTGTTTTTTCTAAAAAATAGTTTTTTAAAAAACCTAAAAATTGAGTGAAAAAACTTTCCAAGTTGCTTTCTAAAAAGCAAGGAAAAAGAAAAAATGAAAAAACAAATACATATAATTGCAAGTGTAACAAACATTATTCTTTCTCCTTATAGATTATTTTTCATCATCATCGTCGCTATCAAAATCAAACTTAATTTTTTTCTTTTCAGGTGGCTTTGCAGGATTTTCCGAAAGCGCCTTACGCATATTTGTGTCGGCAATGATATTTTGCATTTTATAATAATCCATCACGTCCATCTTTCCATTTTCAAATGCTTTCAAAAGAGCCTTAGGCACTTCTGATTCTAGTTGTGCCCTTTTAAGTTTTTCCTGTTCTGCTTTTGCTTTCAATTTCTCTTGTTCCAAAATATAGAGTGATTTTTCCTCTTCAACTTTGAGAGCAGTGTCCTGACTTTTCTTATCTCTTTCATATTCGGCGAGTTCTCTTTTCAAATCTCTGCCAGTCTCAATCTTTAATATGTCCACACTAAGCAAATCATATGCTGTTTTGTCATCAATATTTCTCGTCATAACAAAGTTCGGAATAAGGTCAGGATTTTGTAAAATTTCACTGCTATTTTTAGCACTCGAAACAATGCACACCACTCCCTCAGTTGCCCGAGAAATAATCGTGTTAACTTTAGCACCGCCGAGAAATTTAGCAAGATTGGTTTTAAGAGTTATGCTAAGTGTCACCAAAATCTCAACTCCGTCCATTGTAAAAGCAGAAATAACAGGAGTTGTCAGTTCCTTTGGAGTTATGGACTCGTTCACGATTTCACTCACATTAACACCCGACAAATCAATGGCTTTTGCAGTGTCTATGGACAAATCTAGTGATACATTCTTAGTGGCAATCATAGCGTCCACCACATTCCTTATGTTTCCACCGCTGATAAAGTGGGTTTCCAAATCCTCAAGAGCAACTTGAAGCCCTGCTTTTTTAGCATAGATATATTCGTCCACAATCAAACTCGCTTTAATCTTTCTTAGTTTCATACTTGAAAGCACGCGAGCAGGAACATAAACGCCCGTAAACATTGCTTTCAACCATACCCTCACAGGCACGAGAATGCAAAATATAACTACGGACGCAACAATTATAACACCTAAAATTAAAAGCCAAAGGTAATCTAAAAACATATTAATACTTTCCTTTAACAATGCAATTATATCACACTAAAATATAAAAATAAACCCCCAATTTTAAGGGTTTATTTATATTTATAATTTTTTTTCATCAATTTTTAAAGGAAAAGGAAAAATATTTAACTCACTCCTTTCAAAATTGAATTTGTTATATATTTTTTTGCAATTTCCAAGCCTTTCAAAAGTTCAACTTTACTTTTTTCTGGCGAGTGATTATCGCAATTTTTCAATTCATTGCATTTTTGCAGGCTAAAATGTTTTGCGCCCTTAATTTCCTTGCAAATCTCTTCCAAATCACTCAGTGTCAAATCGCTTGAAAAAGTTGTTCTAAATTCATAATCTACAGTGCCGTTTAACAAAAAATCTCTACTTTTTACAACGTCGCCAAGTTTGTCTGTCTTGCCGACAATCATAGTGTATTTTTTCATCTGTGCTTTTATGTCCATCGCAACATAATCGACGAGTTTGTTTTCCACCAAATCTCTGAGAACCTCAAAGTTTGAGCCGTTTGTGTCAAGTTTCACTAAATAGCCCATCTTTTTTGCTTTCAAAATAAATTCTTTCAAATCTTTTTGCAAAGTTGGCTCTCCGCCAGAAATCACAACACCCTCCAAAAAAGTCCTGTGACTTTCCAAGAATTTCAAAGCCTTTTCCTCGGTGATAGTGGGCTTTTCTTCAAATAAATGGGAATTGTGACAATATGGGCATCTAAAATTGCACCCCGTTGTGAAAAACACGCAAGCGAGTTTGTCTGGGTAATCCACAAAAGAATTTTTAACCATTCCACCAATGTTCATATGTTCACACTTCCTTTTTTTATTTTTTCATTTTTAAAGTTCTCTTATAATTATAAATTTGATAAAAGAGAGGCTTTTTTTCACCTCTACTTTCTGTTTTTTTAACTCTTAAAATCGCTCAAGCAATCGTCCACTTCCATGTCATCAATCACAAATTTCTTTCTAGACATATATTCATCTAATTTGCTCTCGTTGAAGTCTTGAACAGGACGCAAATAGCCCACCACACGAGACCAAACTTCAGTCTTTTCGCCACATTCGGGGCAAGTAAAATGCTCGCCAGCAATGTAACCGTGCTTTTCGCACACGCTAAAAGTTGGAGTTATTGAGATGTATGGCATCTTAGACATTGTGAAAATCTTTTTGATAAGTTTTTTGCAAACTTCCTTATTTTCAATCCTCTCTCCAAGATAAAGATGCAAAACCGTTCCACCTGTGTAGAGTGATTGTAATTCGTCTTGCAACTGCACAACTTTAAAAATGTCGTCACTATATTCAACAGGAATTTGAGTGGAATTTGTGTAGCACACGGATTTTTTGCCTGCAGTGATGATGTCTGGATAACGCTTTTTGTCAATCATTGCAAGCCTTGCACTAACTCCCTCTGCAGGAGTGGCTTCAAGGTTATATTGATGCTCTGTTTCTGTTTGATAATCTAACATTTTTTGTCTTAAAAAGTTCATCACACGAATGGCAAATTCCTGCCCTTCTGAGGTGGTGATATCTTTTCCCAAGAAGTTGAGAAGACTTTCATTCATTCCCAAAATACCAATGGTGTTGAAATGATTTGACCAATATCCGCCTGTTCTCTTTTTCACGTCACGAAGATAAAATCTGCAATATGGATAAAGCCCTTTTTCAGTCTGATCTTCAATAACTTTTCTCTTTATTTCAAGCGAATTTTTGGCAATATCGGCATATTTTGAGAGCATTTCAAAATAATCTTTCTCGTCTATAGCCAAATAGCCAATTCGGGGTAAATTGATTGTGACAACGCCAATCGAACCCGTGAGTGGATTAGAACCAAACAATCCACCACCACGCTTTCTCAGCTGAGACACGTCAAGCCTCAACCTGCAACACATTGAAACGGCATCATCTGGCGACAAATCCGAGTTAACATAGTTTGCAAAGTATGGAATGCCATATTTGCAAGTAATCTCCATAATGGAATTCACAACTTCGCTGTCCCATTCAAAATCTTTTGTCACATTGATTGTTGGAATAGGGAAAGTGAACACTCTACCCTTTGAATCGCCTTCCAACATCACTTCGCAGAATGCTTTGTTTATCATTTCCATTTCCTTACCAAATTCTCCATAAGTGAAATCCTGCAATTCTCCACCAATCACAACTGGTTGGTCTTTCAAAGTTTTTGGACATTTGATGTCAAGCGTTATGTTTGAAAAAGGACATTGAAATCCCACACGTGTTGGCACATTCATATTAAAAATAAATTCTTGCAAAGCCTGTTTCACTTCTCTATATGTCATATTGTCTTTCTTCACAAAAGGTGCGCAATATGTGTCAAAACTGCTCCAAGCCTGTGCCCCTGCTGTCTCACCTTGAGTGGTGAAAGTGGCATTAACAACTTGCCCCAAAAAAGTTCTTAAGTGCTTTGGTGGCTTGCTAGACATTTTCTTTGGAACACCTGTGAACCCGTCGGTTAAAACCTGTCTCAAATCCCAGCCCACGCAATATGCGCCGAAAAATCCAAGGTCATGCATGTGCATTGCACCACTTTCGTGAGCCTCACGAACTTCCTGTGGATAAATTTCATTAAGCCAATAACTTTTTGTGAAATTTTCACGAACGTAATTGTTCAATCCCGCAACACTGTGTTGCATATTTGCATTTTCTTTCACTGCCCAGTCTGCACTGTCCAAATATTTTGAAAAAAGGTCAATGGTTGCACCTGTGAGTGCATTCAATTCTCTTGCTGCATTTCTCTTTTCTCTGTAAAGAATGAAAGCCTTTGCAACTTTTGCGTGCCTATTTTCCACCAAAACTTTTTCCACAGTGTCTTGCACTTGCTCGACAGATGGAATTCTGGCATCAAAACTTTTGAATAAAATCTTCTCCACCTGCGTGGCGAGATCCTCAGCAATCCCCTTATCATTTCCGTTGCAAGCAACCGCTGCCTTGAAAATTGCGTTTGTAATCTTTTCCCTCTCGTATTTCTCAATCTTTCCGTCTCTTTTTCTAACTTGTGTAATCATTTTATGTTCATAGGCTCCTTTTTTTATGATAGTTAAAATTTATCACTCACAATATGTGGTGTCAAAGAAAAAACAAAGAATACCATATGTTGTGGTTTTCTTTGTCACACTTGCACAAATTAAAAAAATAATAAAAAAACAGTTGCTTTTTACAACTGCCTTTAACTAACTGAAATTTGTCAAATATGGTTATAATTTTGAAACAAAATTTACATCTTTTTTACCTTAATTTTGAAAAAAACAAACGCCAAGCACACCAAAACTACTCCGCCACCAAGCACAAAGTTTTCCCAGTCAACAAAAATGTCGCTTATGTTGTTATATCCCGTTTGACTCACAACCTCGCCGTCACTTGTCGTCATCACAATGCTCCCCATATAGTCTGTCCTAAAAATCTCACACCCCGCATCATCAAGGCTGTTTAATACCTCATCTCGTGGGTGAGAATAGGAATTGTCTGCTCCCACACTAATCACAGCAATCTCCGCCTGTATTGCCTGCAAAAAAGAAGTTGATGTGGAAGTCGCGCTTCCGTGGTGTCCCACTTTCAAAACGTCGCAATTAAAAAAGTTGTTTTCCACCATAACAGAATAGTTTACTAAAAAGTCCTCCTCCACATTTGATGTTGCGTCGCCTGTGAAGATATATTTAACTCCCTGGAAATTTGCCATAATTATGGGACTGTAATCATTCACAGATGAAATATAGTCTTCAAAAGGAGAATAAAACACAAAGGAATATCCCTCTCCAAAAATCCTTTCCTCGCTAAAATTATAGATTTTGTTTTCAAGGCAACTTTCATTATAAATACTCTTTGTCACATTGCTCCAAATTTGAGTTGTGACAATCTTATAATTACTTTCGATATCATAGCCTTTTTCAATATCATAATTTGAATATATCTTTGGAACAAACACATTTAAAACGTCAAAGTTTTCAAAAATTGTCACGGCGTTCCCAATATGGTCACTGTCGGTGTGGGTGATAATGAAATAATCTATTGTCACAATGTCAAGGGCGTTAAAATATTTAAGCACTTCGCTCTCGCTGGAACTTGGTCCACTATCTATAACAAGTGTTTTGTCATCTGGCAATTCCACCAAAATGCAGTCTCCCTGCCCAACATCAATAAAATGGACTCTATAATCCCCGCTCGCAATTTCACTTGAAAAACTAAATTCAGTGACATTAAAAAAGTTCTCAATCGGCGAACTAAAAAACAAAGTCAAAAGAAGTCCCGCCCAAAGAAAACAATAGATAAAAAGTTTTAGAGCAAAATTTTTATCTTTTTTCCTATTTTTTCTCTTTTTTACAACAATAATATCTTCTATTAATTTTTTCTTTTTCATCAGGCGTATTTTTCCCTTATCACAAAATCAAAGGTTTATTTTCCGTTATAACTTCAAATTTTCTTCTATGAAATCTCTTTGGTCTTTTAGAGATGAGTTTTAAAATTTTCTCCACTGCGTCAATTCCTGCCATATAACCCTCGGCGAACATAGCGTCAACCTCGTCCATTTTTGTTGATTTATATTTTTTTAAACTAGGTTTAATGACGATGTCCGCATTGATATATCCTTTCACAACATTACTCTTACACATAATTCTAATTGTTGCGAGTAAGACGTCCAGCACCTTTAATGACTCTGTTCCCTCACCTCTCGTTGCGTTAACGTCCACTGCCACAACATATTCACAACCAAAATATCTTGGAACGTCGGACGGAATGTTGTTTTGAAGTCCGCCGTCGACAAGATGATAATTTTTGTATTCAACAGGAACGAAAACACCAGGCACAGAACAACTTCCTGCCACAATCTTTGCAACGTTTCCTTTTGTAAACACAAGTTCACTACCAGTAATCAAATCAACCGCCACCGCTGCATATGGAATTTTTAAGTCGCTAATGTTAATGTCTCCCACAGATTCTTTCATAAATTCTATCAATCCATCTGTTTTAGAGGGCAGAAAAAATTTGCTTTTTCTAATGTCTTTCACCCGCACGCCTTTTGCAATTTCCATCATTTCGTCGGCAGTTTTCCCAGAAGAATATATCGCTCCAATGAGCGAACCGACACTAGTCCCCGCCACGAAATCAAAATGAATGTTATTTTCCTCAAAAGCCTTGATCACGCCAATATGGGCAAGCCCTCTCGTTGCTCCGCCACCAAGTGCCAAACCAATTTTCACCTTATTATTTTTGATTGGCAAGGTTTTTTTAGACACAAAAAATCCCATATCTTTTCCTTTTAATCTTTTATTTTCTAGGCAAAATTATATTTTTTAACAATATAATAATCATAAGCACTTAAAGGCTTTATCTTTAAAAAATATTTTAGCACACAAAACAAAAAACACCAAAAAATTAACTAAATATTTTTCACTAACCTTTTTTGTGTCGCCTTTTAAAATTCACTCGAACAAAAAATAGAATCTGAAAAGATGCTTTTTTCATGTTAAGTCTAAACAATTATTGTTCTATTCTAAGGTCTTGAAAATTGTTTTTTATTAGTTTAGGATTGTTGGAATCATTAATAAACCTATACCCTATAGGCGTTTGAACAAAATTACTAGAAAATCTTTCGCTCAAATTGTGGAATAAATTGCTGTCGACCCTAGTTTTTCCATAAAAAGTATATGCACCACTGTCACAAGATTGCAAAATTCTGCTCATATTTGAAAGCCCAGTTATCTCCTCTCTGCTTGGATTAACCCCAAGTCCTTCAAGAATTTTTTTAGAGCATACATCTAGTTCTTGCAATGCAAATTTATCATTATTCACATAAAAGTTAGTTGTTGGTATTTGTGAATAAATGCAAAATTGAAATACAAATGATTGCAGTTTTTTGTCAAGCCCTAATGAAACAATTAGTTTTTCCATTTTATCTCTGTAAATCAAAAATTCTTGAGGAGAGTGCCTAGGAATATTTAAATCTTTTGCTTCCTTTTTCCCAATATCATGGGCGACAATCAAAAGTTTTATCATAGGGGCAATTTCTTCAGACACACAATTTGAGAAATTTTCGTTGAAAAATCTCAAGACAGATTCGGTGTGTTGCTCCAAAGTAAAACCCTCCCAAAGTCCAATGTCCCCCTCAAAATCCGCCTTTAAACTTGGGCATTTTTCTTTTATAAACTTCATAATTGCTTCTGGGCTCTTGTTTAAATCTTTTAATAAGTTTTCGTTATTTATATTATTTTTAAGTGTCTGAGCAATTGGGTTATAAATATTTGCGTAATAATTTAGTTCTTTGCCAATTACCGCGTCCGTGTTAATTTGCTTTAAATCAAAAAATTGAAAAGCTTCAATATCTCTTTCAAGAGTTGCACTATTAACTTCTTGAGCAATTCCAATAATATTATTTGCTTTATAAAAACTTGATAAGTATTCTCGTGATAATGAAAAGTCTTTAAGTTTCAAATTATTATTCAAAAATGAACTCGTCATGTAAACAAGCGCAGACTGTTTAACTTCACCCTCATAAACTGAACCTGCATACAAACATGAATTTCGAGCACGAATTAATTTTGTCGCCAAATCACTATCTTTTGGATTGTAGTTTAATCTATTTATTAATGTTTCAATTTGAGGATCTGGACAAAAACTCAACTGGGATACTCCTGAGTTTGAAGACCAAATGTCGTTAATAACTTGTTTGTATTTTGTTCTATCGCTGAAACTGATGTCAATGCTTTCAGTGGGGTTGGGCATAGTTAGTTCTCTAATTGCCGAAATCACTTCATTATCTTTATATAATTCAGGTTTTAGGTTCAAAATCACAGCATATTTATTTATAGATATTATTTTGTGAATTTCAGGGCTTCCGCCTTTAATCATTGCTCTAGATTCAGCAAAGGCCTTTGCAGTTTCGAAACTACCAGCGTTTAAAGCAGGTATTTTATTTACATTACAATTTCCAGTCGCATCAGCGCCATTATCAAAACTTGGGTCAACGCTCCACTTTGAACCATCGCCCTTTCTACCATGGAAAATATCAAGGTCGGATAATTTTAAAAAGATACCTTTATCTATAAGTTTTTGATAAGCTTCTATTTTTTTAATATTACCATCGAATAATTCCATAAAAATACCTCTTTATGTTTTCTTTATTATATCATTATTTTTTCATTAAAATCAATGCTATATTTTAAATTTTTTGCGAACATTATTGCCAATACAATAAAGCCTTATCACTCGCCTCAAAAAAAAACACCAAAGTTTTTGCTTTAGTGTTTAATTTTTATCTTAAAATATTTTTAATTATTCGTCGCTAGAGTCTTCGTTTTCGCCGTTTTCATCGTTTTCTCCATTTTCTTCAAGGGCTTTTAATTGTTCTTCCAAAGACTCAATGTCTGCTTTCAAATCGCTTTGGTTCTTCGTCAAAAATTTGTTTGCTCTTTCAAGAATTGGATATCTGTCCACATTCTTTTGCATAACTTCATCGCAGTGCTGAACTGATAGGCGAAGTCCTTCCAAAAGGTCAAGTTCCTCACTCAGTTTTTTTGCTTTATCTTCATCGATGTCGACATAATTGTTCACACCATAGAGCATA
>CAYIZE010000018.1:0-13634 GCA_964367785.1 uncultured Christensenella sp. | reverse complement strand
CTTTTTTAATGTTTAGTTTATCTTGGATTTCTTATGTTTGCTTGTGCTGCAGATAGTCTTGCAATAGGCACTCTGTATGGTGAACAAGACACATAGTCAAGTCCAATCTTGTGGGAGAATTCTATGCTTGATGGATCTCCACCATGTTCTCCACAAATTCCAAGGTGAATGTCTGGGCGTGCTTCTTTGCCAAGTTTCACTGCAATTTGCATAAGTTTGCCAACGCCTTTTTGGTCTAGTCTTGCAAATGGGTCAGATTCATAAATCTTATTTTCATAATATGAACCTAAGAATTTGCCTGCATCATCACGGCTGAAAGCAAAAGTCATTTGTGTTAAATCGTTTGTGCCAAAAGAGAAAAATTCTGCTTCTGCAGCAATCTCGTCTGCCAAAACTGCTGCGCGTGGAACTTCAATCATCGTGCCAACTTTATATTTCATATTTGATTTTGCATTTTTGATGAGTTCGTCTGCTGTCTTGCAAATAATATTTTTAACAAATTTTAACTCTTTCACTTCGCCCACAAGTGGAACCATAATTTCAGGCACAATGTTCCAGTCGCTGTGTTTGCTTTGAACTTTCAAAGCAGCCTTAATGACAGCACTTGTTTGCATCTGTGCAATTTCTGGGAAAGTGACTGCAAGTCTGCAACCACGATGTCCCATCATTGGGTTGAATTCGTGAAGTGAGGAAATGATGCTCTTAACTTCTTCCACTGTTTTGTTTTGTGTTTTCGCAAGAAGTGCAATATCTTTCTCTTCTGTTGGCACAAATTCGTGAAGTGGTGGGTCTAAAAATCTAATATTAACAGGGTTACCCTCTAGGGCTTCATAGAGTTTTTCAAAGTCGCTTTGTTGCATTGGTTCAATCTTAGAAAGAGCCTCTTTTCTTTGTTCTACAGTGTCTGAACAAATCATTTCTCTTATGGCTTCAATTCTCTCTGGGTCAAAAAACATATGCTCTGTTCTGCAAAGTCCAATGCCCTGTGCACCGAACTCTTTGGCTTGTTTTGCGTCTTTTGGAGTGTCTGCATTTGTCCTTATTGTCAAGGATTTATATTTGTCGGCAAGAGCCATTATTCTGCCAAAATATCCGTCTTTTGCGTTTGCTGGAACTGTTTTGATAATGCCTTCATAAATTTTCCCTGTCGAGCCATCGAGTGAAAGTTCGTCTCCCTCTTTATATGTTTTGCCGTTCAATTTGAAAGTCTTGTTTTCTTCATTCATTTTGATGTCGCCACAACCCGACACACAGCAAGTTCCCATTCCACGAGCGACAACCGCTGCGTGAGATGTCATTCCGCCACGAACTGTGAGAACGCCTTGCGCATAGTGCATTCCCTCAATGTCTTCTGGTGAAGTTTCAAGACGAACAAGAATAACTTTTTCGTTGTTTTTCCCTCTGGCAATGGCGTCTTCTGCTGTGAAAACAACTTTTCCGCAAGCAGCCCCAGGCGAAGCAGCAAGTGCTTGTGCTACTGGTTTTGCGTTTTTAAGAGCAGTTGTGTCAAACTGAGGGTGAAGCAAAGAATCAAGTGACTTTGGGTCAATTTGCATAAGTGCTTCTTGCTCACTAATCATTCCCTCTTCCACAAGGTCAAGTGCAATCTTAATTGCCGCACGAGATGTTCTCTTTCCATTTCTTGTTTGAAGCATATACAGTTTTTTGTCTTCAATGGTAAATTCCATATCCTGCATATCTCTATAGTGGTTTTCAAGAGTGTCGCAGATTTCTTTAAATTGTTTATAGACTTGTGGCAAAACATCTTCCATTTTTTCAATAGGCATTGGAGTTCTCACTCCTGCGACAACGTCCTCGCCTTGAGCATTCATCAAAAATTCGCCCATAAGTTTCTTTTCGCCAGTGGCTGGGTCACGAGTGAAAGCAACTCCTGTTCCACTTGTGTCTCCCATATTTCCAAACACCATCATCTGCACATTAACTGCTGTGCCCCAACTATATGGAATGTCGTTTTGCATTCTGTAATAATTCGCTCTTGAATTGTCCCAAGAACGGAAAACTGCCTTGATTGCTCCCATAAGTTGCTCTTTTGGATCGTCTGGGAAACTTGTGCCAATTTTATTTTTATATTCATTTTTAAACAGTCTTGCAAGTTCCATTAAATCGTCTGCTGTGAGATCAATGTCAAGTGTGACACCTTTTTTCTCTTTCATTTCATCGATAAGTTGTTCAAAGTGTTTTTTGCCCACTTCCATAACAACGTCACTATACATTTGAATAAATCTTCTGTAGCAATCCCATGCCCAACGAGGGTTGTTTGCTTTTTTGGCAATGACTCTCACGACTTCTTCGTTAAGTCCCAAGTTTAAAATTGTGTCCATCATTCCAGGCATAGATGCTCTTGCTCCACTTCTGACAGAAACTAAGAGTGGATTTTCATTGTCCCCAAATTTTTTGCCTGTGATATTTTCCATTTTATGGATATATTCCATAATTTGACCTTGAATTTCATTGTTAATTTGCTTGCCGTCATCGTAGTATTGTGTGCAAGCTTCGGTGGAAATTGTGAACCCTTGTGGGACAGGCAAACCTAGATTTGTCATCTCTGCAAGATTCGCACCCTTACCTCCTAAAATTTCTTTCATCTTAGCGTTTCCTTCGCTAAATAAATATGTGTACTTCTTTGGCATATTTTTTCTCCTTAATATAGTGTATAATAAAAGAGATTTTATCTTAATAAAAAAAATAAAGCAACCTCTTTTTGGTGTGTTTTTATAAAAATTTTTAATTTCATACTTATTATATGTGTTTTTATAGTTTTAATGAATTGAGTTTAATCTCATATTTATATGTTAGATTTTGAGTCAAAACATTCAGCGTTTTTTCTAAAATATTTTTTGAAATTTTAATAGTCTGCAATTTATCATAGTCGTTTTGTGACAAGATTTTGAATGTGGAAAAAACACTTTTTTCAATCTCAATACTGTCAAAAGTTCTGCAAGCATTGCAAAGAATTTCTCCGCTTGAAAGGTCAAAATATAAGTTTGACATAAGAGGAGTTCTGCAACGCGAGCAAGTGTTCAAATTCAGGCTAAAACCTTCAAGATTAAGCGTTCCAATGATGAATTTACTTAGAATAAGTCGAGGGTCAAGTTTTGTGTAATTAATCGTTTTAATGCATTTCAAGGCTTCGACAAAAAGGCTGGGATAAGACTCATTTTCGACGCAAATCTTATCCAAAATTTCAAGAACTGCAAAGCCGAAGGCAAATTTCTCGAGGTCCTTTGTTATCTCAAAAAAACTGTCTATTGAGTTTATGCCAGAAAGCACAAAACCCGCTTTACCGTCAATGAGTTCAATGTCTGCAAAACAAAAACTTTGGCAAAAGGCTTTGAGTTTTGAGTTGCTCTTTTTAACACCCCTCGCTCTCACAAGAATTTTGCCCTTTTCCAAAGTTAAAATTGTCAGCAGTTTGTCTGCTTCTTTATAGTCTACTGACTTTAATATAAGTCCTTTAACCGTCGTGTCCACTTAACACTTCACTTTTATTGATATAATTCTTGTTCTAATTCATGACTATTTTCATTGCCTTTGTTAATTGTTTGACTTAAATATTGCTCATTATCCTGCTCTTCTTCCAGCACTTTCTCTAGTCCACATTTTGTCAATCTTTTAATAATACCCTTTCGAGTTTCATTATCTATGTTCTTGGTATTTTTAATGGCAACTAGCATTGAACTTTTAAATATATCAATAAGCAACAAATAATAACCATCTTCCTTAATGGCATCTTTGCTGTCACAAATTTGAATGTAGGAGTCAAGCCAAAAAGCATCAAAATCAAGAAGAATGTCATTATCTATAAAGAAAGACATACATTTTAGAATAGGATTGTTAGTGGCTTTTTTATTTTTTTTAATCAAAGATTTTATTTTTTCGAAATTTTCGATCAAATCTTTTTCGTTTAATTTATCATCTTTATTGCTTATGTTTTCAACTGTTTCATCTTTATTGCTCATATCATTTCTCCTAATTTTATATGCTTAGTTTATGTTTTAAAAACACATTTATTCTATATCTCATTAACATTATAACCCAGAGAATTTAAAAACTCAAGGTTATTCTTCCAGTTTGATTTGACCTTCACAAATAATTTTAGCATCACTTTTTTCTGCACAATTTTTTGGATTGTGACTCGTGCATTATGCCCGATACTTTTAATCATCTCGCCTTGGCGTCCTAAAATAATTGCTTTATGACTTGCCTTTTCGCAGATAATATCGGCGTCAATATTGATGATTAACTCTGTTTCTTCATATTTTGAAACGACAACGGCTATTCCGTGAGGAATTTCCTGATTTAAAAAAAATAGTGCCTTTTCTCTTATAATCTCCGCCACCAAAAATTTTAAAGGCTTGTCGGTGTATGAGTCATCATCATAAAACTTGTCTTCCATCTCGACAAGATATTTCCCCACAACTTCGATTAGCGTCTCTAGGTTTTTGTGCTTCAAACTTGACACGGGCACAACTTCGCACTTGTCCATAAGAGGCATAAAAGACGAGAGAGAACTAAAAACTTTCTCATCACTCACAAGATCAATTTTAGTGAGAACAATGATGACAGGGATTTTCTTTGCGTTATAATTATCAATAAGTTGTTTCTCGGACTCAGAGAATTGTTTTGTGATGTCTGTCACAATAATAACCGCATTCACGTCACTCACAGCACCTTTAATGCTCTTTTGCATAAAAGTGTCGAGTCCTGTGTCCGTTTTGTTTATCCCCGGAGTATCCACGAAAACTATCTGACAATCAGTAGTGTTATAAATGCCCAAAATATTGTTCCTGGTGGTCTGTGGCTTTGGCGAGACAATACTAACCTTTTCGCCCACAAGAGCATTCACAAGGCTACTTTTGCCTGCATTTGGCTTGCCAATCACTGCCACAACTGCACATTTAAACATCATTTTCCTTCCAGTGTTATTTTATACTTATTCAAAACTGCCTCTTCAAGAGCGCGCATTATTTTTTTGTCCTCGTCTGAAGTATGGTCAAACCCCAAAAGGTGCAAAAATCCATGCAAAACAAGATAACAGAGTTCTCTTTCATAGGAATGTCCATATGTGTCGGCATTTGCTTTTGCAACATCTTCGCATATGACAATGTCTCCTAGCATAAGGTTATGGGTTTCAGGATTGATGTCATCTTTAAAATCTTTAATTTTAATCTTCGCCATTGGCTTCAAATTCAAATTTGGAAAAGATAAAACATCTGTTTCTTTATCTATATTTCTCATTTTTTGATTGAGTTCTTTAATCTCGTCACGACTCACAAAATTTACACTAACCTCAAACTTTTTCTGGTTAAATTTCGAATATTTGTTTGCTGTTTTGACAATATGCTTGAAAAGTTTTTGCATATTTTTTGAAAGAGCAACGTCATTTATTTCAATTTTCATTTAATTTTCCTTTGTTCAATTCTAAAAATAAATATTTCCTTTCAAGATGACGGTTAAAAGACACTTTCCGTCATTTGATGACTCAAGTATCTGTTTTTCAAAGTCGTCAATATTATATTTACCTTCTATTTTATTATACAACTCTTTTTCTTTTTCTTCAATATATTTTTGAAAATTTTTCAAGTAGTCGCTTAACTCATATTCGCAGTAACAAGAAATTTCCACATATGCATTAATTGTCGCCTTTGCTGGCACGGGCAATTTTTGAGAATTGCTATACACAACATATGGCGAAATGACGATGTCTCCCGCTTTTGCAGTTTGCCCTGCCGTAAAGTTTGCTGTGCCAGAGAGTAATTCAATGGAATTTATAACACAGTCAAAGGGTGCGAAAATAGGAGAATAATTATAAATGTATTCGCTGTTATCAATCTTTTCGTCGACGTTGATGATAAGGGCGTTCCCCTTTATCACCGCCGAAGCATAACTAATTTTTTTAAGGTGAGCAGTCAGCACCTTTTCCACAAAGTCAAGGTTATAATTTGTTTTAAACTTTCCTTTTTCAAATCCGTTTTCATCAAGCACATTTAAGACTTCGCTTTCACTCACAAAGTAAAGCCCCTCAATTTTTACTTGGAAAACAAAATTACTGGAAAATAAAAGAAGACTAACCATAACGACAGCACAGACAAAAAAGATAAGATTGTTTCTTATCAATCTTAAATTTCTAGTAAAAAATGAGATTTTATTTTCATCAATGCTATAGTTAAATTTTTTTACAAGTTTTAAAAATTCATTTTCATTTTTTTTCTTTATGGTGAAAAAGAAAAGGTTGTAATCCAACTTTTCAAATTCAACAACTTCAATCTTATTTTTGTTTAAAGACTGCAAAAATTTTTTTAGGTTTAAGCCTTGAACTTTATATTTTATTCTTTCATCTTGTAAAATCATCTTTCCCCTTTCTTGTTAATTTTTTTTAGAACAATTTTACTCAATTTTTAAACGTTTTTTGCTTGATTATGACCGTTTTTTGACCATTTTTTGCTTGATTATGACCGTATTTTGAACATTTTTTGACCGATTTTTACCTGTTTTTTTAAAGTAAAATTTTTAATTCATTTCTATTGTTTGTATTTCGCCCACAACGAGAAGCGTTTCAAGGTTCAAATTCTTAATTTTTAAATTTTTGCCAGTAAGTTTGATGACACCCTTTTTCAGTTTGATGTTCATTTCCCCACTTTCTGTGTCGATAAGCCCTTGATAACCCTCCACATAAACTGCACGATTACTGAGGTTTATGACACGAAAACCTTTTTTTAAGTCATCAAAAGGCAGGCCTGTGAGATTTGAAATATCTTCAAAAAAATTGAACACAACGCTCCCCTTTTTTGTTTTATATATATGAATTTTATTTTCAAATTAGAATTTACTTGAAATTTCTCTTACAAACATATAGAATATATTAAGGATAAAATTATGGTTGGAACTTTTTTAATTATTTGGGGACTTATCTTTGCGGGCATTCCCATATATACCTATATAGAGACTTCGCAAAACGGCACTTCTGCCATTCCATTTTTGGTGGTGGTGATTTTTGGACTTACTGGCGTTATTACTTTTCTTCTTGGAATATACAACATTTATTCTAATTTTAAAAGAAAGTTGATTTCAAAAATTGGATTTGAAACAGTGGCAACTTTTCTTGATATGCAAGTGGGTTACACTCAAAATGGCACGCAAATGTATTTTATAAAATACTTTTACACCGACGAAAATAATGTTCGCCATGAGGAAAAATCCGCCACTAGATTTAGGTTTCAGCAAGCCTATTATTTTAAAACACTGTTTCATTTTACAGTTAGGTATAAAGGAAAACACGCTGTCATCACAGAGCCTCTTGATTTTGAAAAACTTGCCAAATTGCCACACTCCGAGCAAGAGAGTTTTCTACATTTTTCAACTCAGCCCGTTGTCCGCTCTTCAAGCAATTCAAACAAAACAATAAAAGTTCCAAAACTTATCTCAAACAGCACCGCAAACAATGTTAGTAGAAACGAATATTCTTATAGCAAACCATATAATCAAAAAGAATATTATACTTGCGATTATTGCGGATATGTGCAAGATGCCCCTGGAAGATGCATCAGTTGCGGAGCAAGAATTAAACCAAAAAAATAAATAATTTTTAATGCTATACATTTTTTAAGACTTCATATTTTATAAAATAAAAAATATAAAAAGTATTTTACATAAAAACAAAAGCCATTTTCAAATTGAGAATAACGCAAAATATTTTTTAATGAAAAACTTTTAATGTAATCCTATTGAAATTAAGTTTAATAAAAAACAAAAAAACACCATTTTGGTGTTTTTTAATTTTTCTTTGCAATTTTAAAAATTAATAACATAGTTATTTTAGATATAAAATTATTCTTTAACTGAAGCAGGTGTTTCTTCAACAATACTAACGAATTTCTTTGTTCTGCGTTTTGTTTCAAACTTCACTTTACCATCTTTCAATGCAAATAGTGTATAGTCTCTACCAACGCCAACATTGTCGCCTGCTGAAAATTTCGTGCCACGTTGTCTAACAAGAATGTTTCCTGCCAAGACAAACTGTCCGTCGCCTCTTTTGACTCCAAGACGTTGTGACTGGCTATCTCTGCCATTCTTTGAACTTCCACCGCCCTTTTTGTGAGCGAACAACTGCAATATAATAAACATTATTCTTTAACCTCCAATTCAATAAAATCAGAAAAACCCTCTCGTAAATCACTTACTCCACAAATCATCGTGTTTAAAATCACTTTAGCATCGTGCTTTTGTCCACTTGTGATATCTTTTGGAATCTCAAAACTTAAAAAGCCTTTATCCTCGTTTCGCACTAAATTAATATTAATGTTTGCCACCATAAGTAGCCCCAAAACTGTCGTTTGAACTATGCTGGAAAGTGCACTGCAAACAATGTCTTCCCCACTAATTCCATAATCTGTGTGTCCGTCGCAAACGACTTTCGTAATTTCACCATTCTTTTTTGTGATTGTAATATTTGTCATTTTTATTAAGCCTTTTTTATAGACACAATTTTGACTCTTGTGTAGGGTTGTCTGTGACCTTTTTTCTTTCTAACGTTCTTTTTAGCTTTATACTTAAAAACAACAATTTTAGCCTCTTTTCTCTGTTCAATAACCTTTGCTTCGCAAGTGACATTTTCCAAAACAGGATTTCCCGTTTCAATTTTGCCTTCTTCGTTTGCAAACAACAAAACATCAAAATTCACAGTGTCGTCAGGTTGAGCGTTCAATTTTTCAATATCAACTCTTTCGCCTTCTGTCACTTTATATTGTTTTCCGCCAGTTGAAATGATTGCATACATATTCTTTCCTCCTTATCCTCCAAACTCGCTGACCAAAGGTGGCAAAAAATTGCACTTTAGGTAACCTTTCTCATGCGGTTAAGAAAAATCTATCACAAACAGCAGTTTTTGTCAACAACATTTTCAGTATAAAAAACAGCAGAATGAGCAAAATATAAATGATATAAAGGAGTTACTATGCCAAAATCACACAAAGAAATAAACGCTTTACTGCTCAGTGAGATTTATCACGATTTGCAGACAGGAAAACAAAATATTAATAATGTTATTGATAAAGTGAAAGATAGCAAACTCAAACGAGAATTAAAAAAACAATATAAAGAATACGATAGTTATAGCGAAGTTTGTGAGGATTTGGCAAAAGATTTAGACATTATTATTAAAGATAATAATTTTTTTGTGAAAATGAGAATGTGGATTAGCGTTAACCTTGCAACACTGCTTGACAAGTCGAATAGAAAAATTGCAAGTATGAGTATTTTAGGCTCAACAATGGGAGTTATTAGTCTTATGTCGGCACTCTCCGACTGCAAAAAATGCAAATCAGAAATACTGAATTTGTGCAGGACTGTGCTGGGAACAGAGGAGAATAATATTGTAAAATTGAAGCCTTATATCTTAGTGGAAAATAATAAAAATAGCCCCGAAGTGGCGACAAATGCCAAAAAAACTGGGGCTTTAAAAAGCGATTAATTTTGTTAATAAAAATAATTTTGTCACAAAAAACTTAAAATTTTGGGCTAAAACATTACTTTTGTCACAAAAAACACAAAAAATTGGGTTAAAAGTTTACTTAAATAATATTTTAATTTTTACACGCAAGCAAAATTTGTGCAAGTTCATTGCTTAAAATGTGGGGGTTCATATCTCTTAAAGTGAGGGCTTCTGTTTTGTCAAGAGTGTATTTTTTGCCATTTTTAATCTGTTTATTAAGTTCAAAAAATCGCACTTTAGAAATGGTTATGCTACAATTCATTCGGTCTAGCGACACTTTATCAAACTCGACACAGGTGAGCAAATTCAACTCCTTATTATCTTTCACAAGAGTTCCAAAAAATCTTCTTGAGTCAAGGTCGTTAATTTTATATTTTAATTTTTCTAGTCTTGTAACAAAAAGTTTCGCATTGCAAAAAACTCCCGAAAGACTGTCAACATAGTTGGCATTCATCGTCAAATCCTCTTGTTTAAAAACGGGCAAGTCAAACTGATTGAAAAGAGTTTCGAACTTATTTTGAAGTTCTTTTTTGATGTCTTCACAATCGATTGGTTGTAAAATTGCTATCGTATAATTTTCAAAATTTTCAATGACAATGTTGCCTGCGAGATGATTGAGTTTATTGTCTTTAAAAAGACATATCTCAACGAGTTTATCATTTTTGTATCTTCCCCACACAAGATTTTGAGCAAATAAATTTAAAAGATTATTGCTAACAATCGTCTCCTCAAAACTATCAAAATCATAATTTCTAAATTCCAAAAAGGCGGTATGGAGTCTTTTTCTCTGCTCTTTCACCTTTTTTTCAATCATTTTAACAAAGGCTTTTAGTTCCATTCCGTCGAAAAAATACTTACCGTGTAATCTTGCAGGCTTACCATTTAATGCATTTAAGACAGACACTGTGCAATCAAGATTAATTCTTAACATTATATCTCTGTTTTCAAGATGCAAAATCCTTGTTCCATTTGAATCAAAACCACAATCATCAATGAGTTTATCTTTCACAATTTCTAAGTTTTGTTTGCTTTTGTTTGAAAATGTTTCTAGTTTTTGAGATAAAAATTTCTTTTGCTTTGTTGAAAGGTTATGTTCCCTGAGTGATTTCACAACTTGCAAAATCTCTTCCCTGGACGACTTTGCAAGCAAGTCAAGGAAATATTTGCATATCTTCTCCTCTTTTTTGTCTAGCATCCATACTTTCATATTTTCGGTTATATCTAAAAGCAGGTCACTTGATGCAAACATTGCAATAAGTCTGAGCGCCCACTTACTTCCAAGAAGTTTGTCTCTGTCCATCGCCACTTCATAGACAACTCGGCTTAATTTTTGAAGGACTTCGTTATCAACAAACTTTAAATATTCCCTCAAAGCAAAAATTTGATTGTCTGTGTCTTTATTTTTAAATGTTTCCATAACAAATGTCAAAATTTTACCATTTAAAAAGTTATTATCAATGTCGTATTTTTCATAATATTTCTTGAGCCTTGAGCCATAAAGCCTTTCTTGAATTTGTAAAATATTTTTATCAACGTAACTCTTAAACTGCTCTTTTGAAGAAAAGAAGTTTAAGGAATTAAACCCACATTCCTTTTCAAGATATGCTTTTATTTTAGGGTCATTGTTAGTTTCATAGATGTCTTTAAGTCTCTCTTTCACTCGTCTATCATCAAAAAGCAAAACAAGCAATTGAATGGCTTTAAACATCGTTTCTGCGTCGCAATCTTGAAGAATTTCTTGAGTTATATTAAAACCCTCTTGTTTATGACTCAAAAGTGCTTTTTTGATGAGTGAGGAGTTATTTATCTCTCCTTTCACAAATTCATTTATAAGAACTCTAAGTGTTTTAACCGTGTTTGTGGAGGCATATTCGTTTATTCCCGTTGGCTTTTCACTTGAAAGGAGTGAAGATATGAAAGAATCATCTTCGCCGTCTTTAAGAAAGATATCAAGGTACTCTTTTAATGGCTCTTTAAAATAACACAGTGGCGAAGTTTCGTCGCAATTAAAGACTGCAAGGAAAAATGGAGTGAAGAGACTTTTGTCAATCTTAGTGAACATAATGATTTCAACAAACCTGTCAAAATATCTTTCTTTAATGGAATATTGTTTTTTAACACTTTTGTATGTAACATTCCCCACTTGTTGCAGAAAAATCCTGTTTAAAAAGGCACATAATGCCTCAAAAGAATGCGACACGAGAAGCAACTCTGTGAATTTTTTGAGCAATTCTTTATAGTCCATAAGTTGCAAAATTACTTCGCCATATTCTGCAGTGACAGCAACGTCCAGTGGCCTTTTGGAGATTTCAAGCAGAGTTTGTTTTTTAAGAGCCTCTTTGTCTCCAAGGTCAACTAAAAAATAGTTCACCATTTCGTCTGAAAGCCTTGTCGGGAGAAAACTATCGAAAAATTCAAAAGTATATTTTTTTAGGTCGTCTAAATTTCTGACATATTTCATAAATTTATCTTCCTCTTTTGCATATTATTTTAAACTATTTTTTCCGTTTAGTGAAATGATTTTCGACATTTGTTTTTAAAATTTATTGTTTTTACACCTAAAAATCGCTTTTAGTATATGAAAAGACTTCTTTAAAGGTGGAAGCGGAGGGGACTTTTTCCAGCAAATTCACATAGTCTTTTTCACTGATTATTCCTTTTAGATTGTCAGAGTCGTCATAGACATATAGATTAATATAGGAAAAATTATCAATAAATTTACACAATTTAAAGACTTTTTCGCTCTCTTTAACATATAGATTTTTAATTTTCATAACTCTATTTAATTTTTTTATATTTGAAAAATTGATAAAAGAATATTTATTTTTTTCATTCACTTCAAACACACCTGTCAAAATGCAAAACACAACAAAGAGATATGTGAAATTGATTTTGACAAAACAAGACCAGACAAAAAGGGCAAGAAGGAAAACTGACAAGGTAATATTTATCAATCTACAAAATTTTACTGCCGACTTTTCGCTAACTTTACTCTTTATGATTGCAAGCATAACTCTTCCCCCGTCGAGCGGAAATGCAGGAAGAAAATTGAAAAAACAAGTGATGAAATTGGCATAGCAAAAAATATTTGTGTAGTTATATGTTGACGGAAAAATCCACCAAAGTGAAAAACATAGCACGCATAAAATAAGGTTCATAATTGGGCCTGCAAGTGCAATTTTTATCTCGTCCTTTGGGCTTATTATGTTTGATTTCATATTCAGGCAAATTCCAAATGGAATGAGTTTGATGTTTTTCAGGTTATATCCCAATTTTCTTGCCACAAAGGCGTGGGAATACTCGTGCAAAAATATGGTGAAAATATAATTAAAAAGCAGGAAACCTTGTCCAAAATAGATAAGTAAGCTTGCAAAAACTATGAACGTAGGGTGGACATTTATCTTTAATCTTTCCATTCAAGTTCGCTTATTCTAACAAGGTTATCATTTTGGTAGACATACACTCTAACAGTGCTTGAACGAGACGCTAGCCCGATTGAATTTTTGGCACTTACATTTTGTCCTGCATATACGCCGATAAAGTTTAACCCGATGTACCTTGAAAGATAGCCTTGAGCATGCTCAATTTCAATATATTTTTCGTTGTTTGTCGTGTAGCCAACACAGGAAACTATGCCCGAAGCCACACTAGAAATTGTTCCGTCATATTTATAACTTAGCATTTCGTCGCTCGTGGACACTGTTTGCTGACTTGTTGGTAAATAAAACTCTGCAATTTGTTGCTCTTTTGTCGAATTCATTCCAAAAAAGTATGAGACAAACGATACTTCACTCCCATCATCAAACAAGTCGGTTGTTGGGGTGAAACTAGTGGCGATTGATTTCAAATTGTCAATGATAAAAGTGCCTGTTTGTGAGCCAAAATTATCACAAGCAAAGAGGAAAAGAAAGATGAATGCTATGATAAATATGGTCAAATATTTTTTAATAAATAAAAGGGATTTTTTAAAAACATTTTCCGTTTTTAATTTCTTATTTTTTACTCTATTAATTTTCATATAAAATGTTTATGAATTATAAACTTAAAAAATTCGCTTTTTTAACTCTTTTTGACATTAGTTTTATCTCGATTTGATATTTCCCGTCGTCATCAACATAATAAC
>CAYIZE010000017.1:11463-14303 GCA_964367785.1 uncultured Christensenella sp. | reverse complement strand
AAATGGAAAATATTTTAAAAAAAATATAAAATTAGATAGTTTTAAATTAAAATATTCTTGAAATTATATTTAAAAAAAATAATAAATTCTTATAAGAAAGATTAAAAGTCCGCTTTTAGTCTTTTTTGTGCCATAAAAGTATATAAAATTACAAATTTAATTTACCATTTGTGTGAGTAATAGAATTTTTACTGCATAAATTAATTTTATAAATGTGGGAATATTGTTTTTATTTTGATAATGAATTTGATGCAAATATTTTTGAAAAGAAGGTCTCTTTTTTTATTAGTAATTTTGGAGGAATTGTTGCAAATGTTTTTTCTCAGAGATATTACAAGGTTCTTGTTGCCATTCCTTTTGAAAAAAGGCGTGAGGCCACAAAATTTCTTAGAGAAAAACTGGCAGAAACAATTTTGATTAGTTATAAGAAAGAATATATTCTTAAAAGTCTTAATTTTGAGAAAGTTCAAACAGAAAACTTATCTGTTTTTTTACAAGCACTCATTTGTTTTGACAGTGAGATTGACAAGCAAATTATTTCAGAAAGACTGCACCTAAAAAGTGATTTCTATCTAACATCTTTTATTTTTTTTAAGTTAAAATTTTTAAAAGACAAGTGGAATGAACTTATTTCTCTTGCAAATGACAATATGATGTATCTTTTAAACGAAAACAGTTGCGTGGAATTAATTAAATTTTTGATTAGCAACTTAGAGCATAGATATTACGCTGTGAATATTTTTTTAAAAGACGGCTGCTATTTGCTTTGCGATATGCAGGGAAAAGTTATTGAAGATTTTTTGATTGAAAAACACATTGTATATGACGATAGTAACCTTATAAATTCTCTCGTCGCACTTAACCCTGAGAAAATTATATTTCATTGTAATAAAATTTCAAAAGACAAACTTATTAAAAATCTATTTGATTTTTTTCCAACGCAAATTGAGATTTGCAAGTGAAACTATTGACAAAGAGTGGTGAAAGAGAGTATATTTTCTTATATAGTAAATAAATTTTTAGGTCTATATGAGGAGAAAAATGGAAGATAAAAACTTGGAAATGAAACGTCACAGTTGCAGTCACGTGCTGGCAAAGGCGGTGGATAAACTTTTTACAGGGGTTAAAAATACGATTGGACCAGCCATTGATGACGGGTTCTATTATGATTTTGATTTGAATGAAACAATAACTCCAGAGGATTTCAAGAAAATTGAAAAAGAAATGAAGAAGATTATTTCACTTAATGAGCCTTTTGAAAGGAAAGAAGTGGACAAAAAGACTGCTCTTGAGATTTTTAAAGACAATCCATATAAAGTTGAATTGATTGAGAATTTGCCAGAGAATGAGGTGATTTCAATCTATTCTTTGGGCGATGATTGGTGTGATTTTTGCAGAGGACCTCACGTTAAAAGCAGTGGCGAACTCAAAAATTTTGCGTTTAAAGTGTCCAGAGTGAGCGGGGCATATTGGCGTGGAGATGAGAAAAATAAGATGCTTCAAAGAGTTTATGTGTGGGGATATGAAACTGAAGAAGAATTGAAAGAGCATATTTTAATGCTTGAAGAAGCAAAAAAGCGTGACCATCGAAAACTAGGCAAAGAACTTGGTTTATTTTTCCTTTCTGATTATGCTCAAGGAATGCCTTTTTATATGCCAAACGGGCTTATTGTTAAAAATGAATTAACCAAGTTCTGGCGAGAAATTCACAGGCGTTCGGGCTATGTTGAGATTGAGACACCAATGGCTATGAACAGGGAACTTTGGGAAGTTTCTGGACATTGGGACCACTACAAAAAAAATATGTATACTTTCAATGTTGAAGATGATATTTTCGCCATTAAGCCTATGAATTGCCCAGGCGGAATGCTTTACTATCTTCAAAATAAACACTCTTATAAGGATTTTCCACTGCGTGTGGGCGAACTTGGCAAGGTGCATAGGCACGAAGCCAGCGGAACTTTGAATGGACTTTTGAGGGTGAGATGCTTCACGCAAGACGATGCCCATATTTTTATGCTTCCAGAGCAAATTGAAAGTGAACTTAAAAATGTTATGGCGCTTGTTGACGAGGTGTATGGCACTTTTGGACTTAAATATAAAGTGGAACTTTCCACAATGCCCGACGACCACATTGGCGAACTGGAAACTTGGCAAAAAGCAGAAAAAGTGCTTAAAAATGCATTGACTGACATTGGCTTGAATTATATTATCAACGAGGGCGACGGTGCTTTCTATGGACCAAAGATTGACATTCACGTGAAAGATTGTTTGGGCAGAGAGTGGCAATGTGGCACAATTCAACTGGATATGCAGATGCCTGGGCGGTTTAATTTGACTTATACGGATAGCGACGGCAAGGAAAAAGAACCTGTGATGATTCACCGCGTGATTTATGGTTCTATGGATAGAATGATTGCCGTGTTGACCGAGAATTTTGCGGGGGCTTTTCCTCTGTGGCTCGCTCCTGTGCAAGTGGCAGTTTTAAACATTAACGATAGCGTTTTGTCATATGCAAAAGAGATAATTTTAAAGTTGGAACAAAAGGGTTTTAGAGTTTATTTGGACGACAGAAACGAAAAAATTGGCAAGAAAATTCGAGATAATCAACTTCAAAAAGTTCCTTATATGCTTGTGATTGGCGAAAATGAGAAGAAAGATAATTTGATTTCTGTGAGAAGCAGAAGTGGCGGTGATTTGGGAAGCCAAAAACTTGACAGTTTCCTCGCTGAAATTATTGTTGAGAGAGACTCAAAAAAGATTTTGTGATTAAGTAAAAAGATTATGTAATTTATAAAATATTTTTATGAAAGAAAATGGCACTAAAAATTTGCAAAAAA
>CAYIZE010000017.1:8360-11363 GCA_964367785.1 uncultured Christensenella sp. | reverse complement strand
TGTAATTTATAAAATATTTTTATGAAAGAAAATGGCACTAAAAATTTGCAAAAAAGTGTTGACAATAAAGGGTGGGCGTGGTATCCTTTCTTTGTTTTAAAAGAAGAAGTTCCACTTCTCACCGTTTAACTTTTCGTTCAATCGGTTGAATACAATTAAATTAAAATTGTAAAAGTGGACTTATTCTGAGTTCACTTTTTTTTGGACTAAAACAAATTAAGGGGGGTATATTACCATTAAAAATCAACAACTTATGAATGGAGAAATCAATCTTCCAAAGGTTAGAGTGATTGGAGAAAACAGCGAACAACTTGGAGTTATGTCGAGCAAAGAGGCTTATAATATGGCAAAAGATGACGGACTTGATTTAGTTCTCATCTCACCAAATGCTGAGCCACCAGTGTGCAAGATTATTGACTATGGCAAGTTCAAATTTGACCAATCTAAGAGATTAAAAGAACAAAGAAAGGCTCAAAAATTGGTGGAAATCAAAGAAATTCAACTTTCTGTGACCATCGATAAACATGATGTGGACGTGAAAGCAAAGCATGCTGTGAAGTTTTTAAACGACGGAGATAAGGTTAAAGTTAGCATCCGTTTGCGTGGGCGTCAACAAGCAAGGCCGGATCTTGGAGTTGGAGTGATGAATTCATTTTATGAAATTGTCAAAGAAGTGGGTGTCATTGAAAAATCACCTGAGATTATGGGAAGAAATATTTTTATGATTTTAAGCCCTATTAAAGCAAAATGAGAAAGGAGAAATATTAAAATGCCAAAACAAAAAACAAATAGCGCTGCAAAAAAGAGATTTATTGTGAAAAAGTCGGGCTTGATTAAAAGAGCAAAACAGGGTAGAAGACATCTTTTGTCACACAAAACTACCGCCACAAAAAGAGGTTTGAGAAAGGGCGCTTATGTGAGTAAAACACAAGAAAAAACTATCAGACTTATGGTTAAAGGTTAATGAGGAGAGGATAAAATGAGAATTAAGAGAGCAGTTAATAAAAATAAACACAAAAGAGCCATTTTAAAACAAACAAAAGGCTTTTGGGGAACAAAAAGTAAACTCGTGAGAGTGGCTAATCAGGCTCTTATGAAAAGTTTGCAATATGCATATATTGGAAGAAAATTAAGAAAGAGAGATATGCGTAAACTTTGGATTGCGCGTATTAATGCCGCTTCCAGAATTAACGGAATGAGTTATAGTAAGTTTATGAATGGACTTAAATTGAAAAATATCAACTTGAACCGCAAGATTCTTGCTGATATGGCTGTGAATGATAAGGCAGGGTTTGCTAGCTTAGTTGAAAGCGTTAAAGCATAAATTATAAGAGGTTTTAAGTGGATATAATCACTTCAAATAAAAATCCTATCGCTCAAAAAACAATTAAAATTAAAAAAGATGGCGAAAATTTTCTTTTTCTTGAAAACATAAAACTCATTTGCGAAGCAAAAGATGCTGGACATAAGATAATGTATGTTTTGATTGAAAAGAAAAAATTTGACTATTTTAAAACTAATTTTCCTTTTGTTTTAGAAAGCGAGTTATATATTGTGAGCGAAGATGTTCTCTCAAAAATATGCGACACAAAGTCGCCACAGGGGATTGTTGCAGTGGTTGAATTCCATAACAAAAACCCTGACAAGATTGAGAGTAATTTTTTGGTGCTTGAAAATGTTCAAGACCCAGGAAATGTTGGCACAATCATTCGTTCGGCTTCTGGCACAAGTTTTAAAGATATCTTTTTGATTGATTGTGTAAGTATTTTTAATCAAAAAGTTATCAGAAGCACAATGGGTGGAATTTTTAAAGAAAATTTATTTTCTTTTAAATCACTAGATGATTTTTTGGAATATTTTAAAGATAATGGTTTTCCACTGCTTGTTGCGGATATGGACGGAGAAAATTTGTTTGAAATGAAAAAAATGAAAGAACCTTTTGGCGTCGTGATTGGAAATGAGGGGAATGGAGTGTCGAAACAACTTAAAAATTTGGCAACAAAATCTATTTCTATTCCAATGAAAAATGGTTTGGAGTCGCTTAATGCGGGGGTAAGTTGTTCCATTATTACCTATTTTTTAGATAATATAAGATAAACTTAGCCAAAAAAATTTTTATATAAATTAAAATTTTACTATGCTTAATATATATATAAAGTAAAAATTTTTGATAAAAAGAAATGGAACTTTATAGTTTGGAATAATAATGAAGAGGAGATAAATAAATGATTTCTGCAGGAGAATTTAGAAAAGGCGTTACATTTGAATTTGATCATAATATCTATTCAGTTGTGGAGTTTCAACATGTTAAACCTGGCAAAGGTGCTGCTTTTGTGAGGACAAAAATGAAAAATATAGTGACTGGACAAGTGATTGAAAGAACCTTTAATCCAACTGAAAAAGTGGAAGAAGCAAAAATTGAAAAGAAAGAAATGCAATATCTTTACAATGAGGGTGGCATCTACTATTTTATGGATATGGAAAATTTTGAACAAATTCCATTTAACTATGACCAAGTGCAAGAAACGATGAAATATGTTGTTGAAAATATGATGATTTCTGTTCAATTTTATAAAGGGAAAGCATTTATGGTTTTACCTCCAATGTTTGTCGAATTAACTATAACAGAGTGTGACCCTGGTGTTCAGGGAGACACTTCAAAGTCTTCGGGAAAGCCTGCAACTTTGGAAACTGGACTTGTGCTTTCAGTGCCTTTGTTTGTTAACCAAGGTGATAGAATTCGAGTGGACACACGATCTGGCGAATATATGGAAAGATTGTAGAAAAAATTTAAAATATGTTGAAATAACAATACTTTTGAGGTATTGTTATTTTTTTTGTCCGTTGCGGTTTTTTGATTAAAGCGAAAAATATATATAGGAAAGAGAGGTGAAAGATGATTGATAAACTTTTTCCTAAATTTTTTTTAGACGCTTTGAATAAATGTCCTGTTGCAAAAATTAATGAAATTCGTCTTAGAATTAATAAAAAAGTTGTGATAAG
>CAYIZE010000017.1:0-8260 GCA_964367785.1 uncultured Christensenella sp. | reverse complement strand
AACTCATTTGAGGGAGTAGCAACACTTGATGTGGGCAATTTTTGTGACATTTTGAGCGGTGTGAATAAAAATTATGCTTTTGAAAATGGAATAAGAAGTTTGAAACCTGACATTATCGTGTGCGATGAGATTTCAAACGAAAAAGATTTTAACTCCATTTTGACTGCTAGCAGTTGCGGAGTTAATCTTTTGGCAAGTGTCCATGCAAAAAATTTGAATTCTCTCAAAATGAAAAAGGATTTTGAAGAAATTCTTGAGAAAAAAGTGTTCTCAAGGTTTGTTGTTCTATCTTCAAGGGAAGGACCTGGCACGATTGAGGGTGTGTTTGATGAAAATATGAGGTATATTGTGCAATGAAAATTATGCTTTTGTTAATAACTTTTGTTTGCATCGTTTTGATTGGAATTATGATAAACAACTATTATAAAAAAAGAAAAAATTTTTTTTGCGATATGTGTGCATTTTTTGATTGTTTGAAAGTGAGTATTTCATATTCGCAAAATAAATTAAATGAGATAATTTGTGATTTTAAAAAAACTTGTGGTAAAGAATTTTTTGAATTTTTGGTGAGATATGAAAAACATCTTGAAAGTAACAATGAAAAAGAAGAATCTAAAATTTGCAGTGACCTTAAAATTTTAAGTGAAAAAGAAAAGCAAGACATTTTAAAATTTTTTTCAAAACTTGGCAGTTTAGGCGTGGACGAAGAAGTGGAAAAAATTGTTTTAAACAAAAATCTGTTTCTTAAGACAAAAGAAAGATGTGAGGAACAAGAAAGAAAATTGTCACCACTTTATATAAAACTTTTTGTTGTGCTGGCGCTTGGTGTCTTAATTATATTTTTGTGAGGAGGAAGAAATTGGATTATAGTGTAATTATGAAAATTGCTGCAATAGGAATTTTGACCGCAGTCGTTTCACAAGTTTTGAAAAGTATTGGAAAAGATGAAATTGCAACTTTTGCAACTTTGGCAGGGCTGGTGATTGTGCTTATAATGTGCGTGAATATGATTAATGAACTGTTTGACACTGTTAAACTTTTGTTTTTGATGTGAAGCGTATGGAAATTTTTAAGATAATTGGAATCGGACTTCTCACTTCTATCATTGCAACTCTAATTAAACAAATTCGTCCAGAATTTTATATTGTGGTGATTTTGTCGGGAAGTATTGTGATGCTTATGATGATTGTTAATCAACTCCAAGTTCTTTTTAATTATTTCCTTACAATATTTGGACAAACTGGGCTTGATTATAAACTTTTTGCAAGTATTTTAAAAATTTTGGGAGTGGGATATTTATCTGAATTTGCAAGTGGGATTTGTGTGGATTCGGGGAATGCGAGCATTGGAGACAAAATTATTCTTGCTGGAAAAGTTCTAATTGTTGTCCTTTCACTTCCTATTATAACGAGTTTGCTTGATGTGATCATAGAGATTTTGCCGTGATTAAAAATAGAATTATTATTGCAACATTAATCTTATTATTATCTGTGGTAATTGCCACAGTGTTTTTAATGTTTAAGAATAACGATGAGAAAGTTTTAACAACAAGAAATCATAAAGAATTTTATTTTGAAACTTCCACAGAAGATGAACTTGAGGAAAATCTTGAAAATCAACTTAATGACATTGATTTTAGTGAACTGGATAATATATTAAATAATTTAGATGCAGAAAAAACAAATATTTTTGGCGGAAGTTCCTTTTTGGAGATTGTGACAAAATTTATAAATGCTGAAGATAGTGATTATTATGACAATTTTCTTACATATGCTTTTTCAATTTTATTTGATGACATTATCGAACTCATTCCATATTTTGCGATTATTATTGCAATGTGTATCACATATAGTCTCATCTCTCAAATTTCAAGTGAAAAGAACAAGTCTCTTGGCAATCTTATTCATATCATTTGTTTCAGTTCGGTTGCTGTGATTGTTCTTAAAATTGTCCTTCAACTTATGAACGATGTCTCCACAACGATTGCAAGTGTGGAAAGTCAGATGGAGATAATCTTCCCGATAATTTTAACACTGATGACTGCTGTTGGAAGTTCGGTGACAGCGTCGACATTTCAACCACTTCTTGTAATCTTAACCTCAGGTATAACAAAACTATTTGTGACAATTCTCGTGCCGATTTTCATTTTCAGCGTTGTCTTTGGTGTGATTGGTAATTTATCAAATAATGTGAGGTTAGATAAATTTTCAAAATTTTTCTCCAGTCTTTTTAACTGGATTGTTGGAATTGTCTTCACGATTTTTATTGCTTTTTTAACACTCCACGGACTAACAGTGTCTAGCATTGATTCTATCTCGTTTAAAACTGCAAAATATGCCATAAAAAGTTATGTGCCTGTGCTTGGAAGTTATTTGTCAGATGGAATTAGCGTCATCATAGCAAGCAGTGTCTTAATTAAAAATGCAGTTGGGGTGGCAGGTTTACTTCTTCTTTTTGCGACTATATTTGCACCTGTAATTAAAATTGTTATTGTCATTTTGCTTTTAAAACTTTGTGCCGCAATCTTAGAACCACTTTGCGAAAAGCAAATTCACGAATTTCTATATTCCATTGCAAAAAGTCTTAATATGCTGACAGTTTGCTTGATTGCTGTTGGGCTGATGTATTTAATTTCGGTGTCACTACTTATGTGTTGCTCAAATATATTGTGAGGTGAAGATGAGTGATATTTCAAGGTGGATTATTTCAATTTCAGGAATGGTGCTTATTGGCGTTTTGATTGAGGTTGTTTTGCCTGATGGAAAAATGAGCAAACTCTTAAAAAGTATTGTGGGCATTTTTTCTGTGCTTATAATTATATTGCCACTTAAAAATTTTGATTTTAATAGTTTAAATTTTTCAAACATAAGCGAATTTGTGATTGATGAAAAGTTTGTGGAAGAGAGGGAAAGTGAAAAGATTATTTTGGTGGAAAAAGAGGTGGAAAGTAATCTTGAATTAAATGGATATAAGTATGTCTCTGTTAAGATTTTAGGTGATTATAGTGGGAGCGAATTGCAAATAACAAACGTTTTTGTCGATATTGCAAATATAGTTCTTATTGATGAAAACCTGAATATAGATAAGTATACAAACATTATGGCGATTATTAAAGCAAGTTTAAATGTGAGTGAGGAACATGTGATTTTTTATGAATGAAAATGTGAAAAAAAATTATTTTGGTTCATTTTTGGACAAGTTAAAAAAAATTAAACACCTCGACATCATTTTAATTGTTTTATTTATTGCAATAATTTTGCTAATATACTTTACTTCTTTTGTTGATTCAAATGAAAAAACAGAAAACAAGCAAGAAAGCACTTCGATTTCTAAGACTACTTTACAAGACTATTCAAAAGATTTGACGGACAATTTGGTTAGTTTGATTTCTTCGATTAGCGGAGCAGGGAATGTCAACGTTATGCTTTATTTTGAAGAGGGAATAAGAACAGATATTGCTTACATTGTGGAAATAAAAACATTGTCCGATGGAACGCAAGTGGAAACAAAAAGCCCAGTGCTGATAACCGATGACGATGGGCAAAGCGACACTGTTGTATTGCAAGAAATTATGCCAAGCCCTGTGTCAGTGATTGTGGTTGCTTCGGGAGCGAAAGATACAAAAGTTAAACTTGAAATTTTGAGGTTGATGCAGGCAATGTTTAACCTTTCAACTTCAAAAATTGAAATCTTTGCTTAAAAGTTAAGGAGGTAATGAAAATGTTTACAAAAAAGAAAAAAATTATTGTTTTACTTTCAATGTTTGTGTTGCTTGTGATAACAGGTGTTTTAAACATCGTGCTTAACAACTCCACTGAAATTCCAACAGGCTCTTCAAATACCAATTATTCTGCAAGTTCGTTTTTCACCACTTGTAAAGCAGATAGAATAACTACTAGAAATGAAAGTATTGATCTTTACAATGAGATTTTAGAGAGTGAGGCAAGTTCTGCTGAGGCAAAATCGAATGCAGAGGAGCAGATTAATGCACTTCTTGAATCAATGGTAATGGAAGTGAATATGGAGGGACTTATCAAGGCAAAAGGGTTTTCGGAGGCTCTTGTGAATTATTCATCAACTTATATTAACATTTTAGTTCAAAGCAGTGAGTTGACCGAAACAGAAGTGGCTCAAATTGTGGACATTATTCAATCTCAGGTTGTTAGAGATATCGACTATATAAAGATAATCCCTGTGGAGTGAAAATTTAATTGCATAAAAATTGCCCCCGTGTTATACTAACTTTGAATAGAATTAGGGGTATATTTATGTTTGTAAACGGTGAACTTTATGAAAAAAATGACGAAGGCAGGGTGTATTGTGGAAAAAACATAATGCTTTCGATTATAAATCTTGCAGCAAAAGAAATCAGCGGGGTTGCTTCACTTTGTTCGCATTTTGCAGGAAGATTTAAAAGACTCTTTTCTAGCAACTATTTTGAGGGTGTTAAAGTATCTTATACTCAGAATAAAAACCTGATAATTGACATATATCTTGAGGTCTTTCTGGGTTATAGCGTGGCAGACGTTGCTTATCGAGTTCAAGAAAATGTTAAAAATGGTATATCAAATATGATAAGCGCGAAGATAGACAGCATTAACATTCACGTGTTAGGCGTTGAGTTTTCAAGAGAAGATTTAGCAAAATACTAATGTAATTTTCCCTTGTTAAATTATTAACAAGGGTTTTTTAATTTTATAATATAATTTACTTAAACGGAGAAAAAAAAATGAGCAGAAGTGATGCGAGAGTGTGTGGGTTTTTATTAACATTCGAATATCTTTTTAATAAGAAGTTTGATGAAAATTTGCTTTTTGAGGAGCAAACTTTAACCGACGAGGAAAAAGAATTTTCATTAGACATCTTTCACAATATCCAAAATCATTTTGATGAAATTGATATCAAGATTGAAGGGTTTTTGAAAAATAATTTAAGGATAAAAGACTTATGTTCTATTGACCACGCTATTTTGATGATTGCTGTGGCACAAATAGAATATTTGAATGAGTCGAAAGGGCTTGTTATAAATGAAGCTGTGAGAATTGCAAAAAAATATTCCACCGATAAGAGTTCTTCATTTGTGAACGGTGTGCTTTCTTCAATTTATGGAAAGCCAGAGGGTGAAAATGCTGAAAACGTTGAGTGTTAGTGAATTATCATCATATATCACAAATATTTTTGACGCTGAGGAACTACTCCACGACATTAAGGTTTATGGTGAAGTTTCTGGATTTAGTTCTGTTAGAGGGAATTTATATTTTAACATAAAAGATGAAAACGCATTGATGCCGTGCATAATGTTTGGTGCAGATGCCAAAAACGTGAAAGAGGGCGACCAAATTGTTGTTGCAGGAAGTATAAGATATTATGGCAAATTTGGCAAAGTCAATTTTTATGTGACTAGCATCGTTCCTTATGGAAGTGGAATGCTATATCAAAAATTTTTAGAACTTAATAATAAACTTAAAGAGGAAGGGCTGTTTGATAAATCTCACAAAAAACCTCTTCCCAAAAATATTTCAAAAATTGGCGTGATAACTTCAAAAACTGGGGCAGTTCTTCACGACATTGAAAAAGTTTCACACAGGAGAAATCCTATGCTTGACATCGATGTGTATCCAGCAAAAGTTCAAGGCGTCGGAGCAGAGAAAACTATCATAGAAGGGCTTAGATATTTTGATAAACAAAAAGATATTGATGTTATAATTATTGCAAGGGGTGGTGGTTCGATTGAAGATTTGCAACCGTTCAACACCGAGAGTTTGGCAAGGGAAATTGTTGCGACAAGTAAACCTGTTGTGTCGGCAGTTGGACACGAAACTGACATCACTATTTGTGACAATGCTTCTTCAGTTAGAGTGGCAACTCCATCGGAAGCAGGTGAACTTGTGGCGAGAAATGTGTTTGATGGATTTGATAAATTTAAAAATAATTTAGATAAACTATTCTATCTTGAAAACAACTTAATCGATGAAAAATTTAACGCTATTGATAGAGGTATAAACAAGATTAATGATCGTTTTTCTAAGAATTTTTCTAAAAAAATTGAGAGGGCTAGACTTCACATACTAAAACTAAACAGCCTTAATTTTGTGGATAGAATTGAGAACAGACTTTCTATCGATGAGAGCAAACTTCTCGTCCTAGACCCGATTAAACCCTTTAAACGAGGTTACACGCGTTTAACAAAGGGTGAAAAGTTGGTTAAAGGTGTGAAAATGCTTAAAACTGGAGACCTGATTTGTGCGGAATTTTTAGATGGAAATGCGACTGCTTTGATAGAAAATATTTGTGAGGTGAAGAAATGAATTTTGAAGAAAGTAATGAAAGATTGCAAGAGATAATTAAGCAACTTGAAAAAAATGAATTGCCCCTTGATGAGGCAACAAAACTTTATGAAGAGGGTGTTATCCTAGCAAAAAATTGCTACAAACAACTTAACGAGAGTAAGGGAAAAGTTACAATTTTAAAAACAGAACTTGATAAAATTTTAAGTTCAAATGATGACGACGAGGATTAAATTTAAAAGGATAAAAAAATGAAATTAAGTAAATTGGTTTGTGAAAGGACAAAAGAAATTCCAAGTGATGCAATGATGAAAAATCATATCTTGCTTTTAAGAGCAGGATATATGAAACAGGTTGCAAATGGAATTTTTTCTCTCACAGCCTTAGGACAAAAAACAAGCAACAATATTGAAAATATTATTAGAGAGGAAATGGATAAAGTTGACGGACAGGAAGTCAAATTTCCTGTGGTGATGCCAAAAGAGATGTGGGAGGAAACGGGCAGATACTCTTCCATTGGAAGTGAAATGGCAAGATTTAAAGACAGAAATAATCATGATATGCTTCTTGGAATGACACACGAGGAAGCGGCAGTTCATTTGGCAAGAAACTGGGTGAACAGTTACACAAATTTGCCTTGTATGATTTATCAAATACAAACGAAATTTCGTGATGAACCAAGAAGCCGTGGTGGTTTAATTCGAGTGAGAGAATTCACGATGAAAGATGCTTATTCTTTTCATATGACTGAAGAAGATTTGAATGATTATTATTTTAAAATGCATGAGGCTTATGAGAGGATTTATAAGAGAATTGGGCTTAAAAAGAATGTTATTTCTGTCAAGAGCGACAATGGAATGTTTGGCGGAAATATGTCGCATGAATTTATGTACCTAAATGAATTTGGCGAAGACGAACTTGTTTTGTGCGAAAACTGTGATTATAAGGCAAATCAAGAAGTTGCGGAATGTGTATATTCTAAAACAGAAAAAGAAAATCTTTTGCCTCTTAAAATGGTGGACACAAAAGAAGCAAAAGAAATTAGTCAGGTTTGTGATTTGCTTAAAATCTCAGCAAACAAATGTATTAAAGCAGTTGTTTTTGCAGTGAAAAATGAAAAAAGTTCTGTTGTTTGTTTTGCCCGAGGTGATAAAGAAATTAATGAAACAAAACTGAGAAAGGCGTGTAAAAAGGAGATTGTTCCTTTTGATGCTTCAAACGAAAGTGATTTTTGTGCAGGGAACATTGGGCCAAAGGATTTCAAAGTCAAAAATTGTGAGATGTATTTTGATTTGAGTTTGAAAGGATCTTGCAATATGGTTGCTGGAGCAAATGTTAAAAATCATCATTTTGTGAATTTCAACATTGAAAGAGATTTTGGTAAAGTAGAGTTTATTGATATTTCAAAGGTGAAAGATGGAGATATTTGTCCAGTTTGTGGCAAGAAAACTAAGATTTATCACGGAATTGAGATTGGAAATATTTTTCAACTTGGGACAAAATATTCGAAATCTATGAAAATGCTTGTTAAAACAAACTCTGGAGAAGAAATAAACCCAATTATGGGCTGTTATGGAATTGGTGTGGGCAGAAATCTTGCATGTGTTGTGGAAGAAAATTGTGATGAAAACGGAATTTGTCTACCATTATCTATTGCCCCATATAAAGTCCATATTTGCCCACTTAGAGTTGATGACAAAAATGTTGAAAACATTTCAAATGAAATTTATGAAGAACTTATTAAGAAAGGGATATCTGTTTTGATTGACGACAGAGATGTTATGCCAGGCATAAAATTTTCTGATGCAGACCTTATGGGAATGCCAATTCGAGTGGTGGTTAGTCCTCGAAGTTTGAAAAATGGCGAAGTTGAAATTAAAATTAGAAATTCGTCTGAAATTATTTTAATAAAAAAAGAAAATGCTGTAAGTAAAATTTTAGAGATTATTGCTAAGGAAATTTCTATTTAATTT
>CAYIZE010000016.1:12252-15206 GCA_964367785.1 uncultured Christensenella sp. | reverse complement strand
AGAGAAAAATAGTCAAGTTTATAAAAATAAAATAAAAATAGAAGACGTTGTATCTCAGCAATTATAAAAATTAATTAATAAAAATAATATAATAGGAAAATTTGATAAAAAAAACACCACTTTAAATGGTGTTATTTTTTTGGTGGAGATAAGCGGTCTCGAACCGCTGACCTTTTGAATGCCATTCAAACGCTCTACCAACTGAGCTATACCCCCATTTGATAAGGCAAAAGCCTCATCTATAGTTTTTTTTAAAAAGTCGTGATTTCTCTTTCAATTTATGAAAATAATTATATCTTTTATAAAATGTTTTTGCAAGTTCTATTATTTTTCATTATTTTAGATTTTATAATTTAGAAAACAAAATTTTACAATTAAAATTTTATTCTTCCTCTTCGTCGCATTTGAGTTCAACATTATGATAAACATCTTGAACATCGTCAAGGTCCTCAAGTGAATTCACAAGTTTTTCAAAACTTTCCTGCTGTTGAGGAGATAGTTCAATGGTGTTTTGTGGAATCATAAGCATTGCCGTTGATGAAAAAACATAACCTTTATTTTCCAAAAATTCTTTAACTGATGAAAAATTTGTTGGAGTTGTGACAACTTCAAACACATCACCATCGTTCACAACATCTTCGGCGTCTGCTTCAAGGCAAAGGTCAACAAGTTCTTCTTCTTTGATTTTGTTTGTTTTTTCAATAGTTAAAATGCCTTTGTTATCAAAAAGATAAGACACGCAACCAAGCGAGCCAAGATTTCCACCATATTTATCAAAAGTGTGGCGGACATCACCTGCTGTTCGGTTTTTGTTGTCTGTTAAGCACTTAACAATGAGTGCACTTCCATTAATACCATAACCTTCATATGTAATTTCTTCATAGTTTACATTTCCAAGTTCTCCACTTGCTTTTTTGATACTTCTTGTAATGTTATCATTCGGCATATTGTTTTGCTTTGCCTTTGCAATGACATCTCTTAGTTTTGCGTTAGTGTTGACATCAGCCCCGCCAGCTTTAACGGCAACGACAAGTTCCCTGCCAATTTTGGTGAAAATTTTGCCCCTTGCATTATCTGCCTTACCCTTTGTTGCTTGAATGTTGTGCCATTTTGAATGTCCTGACATATTAATTTTCCCCCTTTAAATTTTCATATATTTTTTTCATTTCACTTGCGTCCTCTGCTTGTGTTCCACGAGATTCGCAAATTATCGTTGGTTCTAAATTATATTTTTTAATAACTTTCGCCAAAGGTTCAAATTCGGGTCCATAAACTTTGTCTTCAAAGGTTAGATGCCTAATTTCTCCCTTGTCTCCATACTCTATTTTTGAGAAATGAATATGTATTCTTTTTACTTTATCAATGCCTATTTTGTCAATCAAAAAAATGAATATCTTGTCAAAATCCTCTTGTTTTTTCAATTCGCCGTGAGTGAGAGCGTTGATATGTCCAAAATCAAGTGTTGGAACGAGATAGTCTGCATAGGTGCAAATTTCTCCCACTTCTTTGTATGTTCCAAGTTGCTGACTCTTGCCAAGCGTTTCAGGACAAAGATAAAATTCAAAATCAAAATTCTCTTTATCAATGCGTCTGACAAGTTCTTTCATATTTTTTTTCAAAATCTCAAACGCTTCGTCTCTATTCATTCCACCACATGTTCCTGGGTGAAAAACACACTTTTTCCCTCCCATAATTTTAAGAAATTTTAGGCTGGTTATTATGTAATTAAAAGATTTTTCAATCATTTTCGGGTCTGGGTTTGCGAGGTTGATGTAGTATGGTGCATGAACAGAAATCTCAATGTCATTCTCCTTGCATTTTTCTCCCAATGTTTTTGCCATAAATTCACTTATAGAAAAGCCCCTAGAAAATGAGTATTCATAGAGATTTAAACCTCTATTTTTAAGCCACACAGGTGCATCAAGACTTGTTTTAAAGCCCTGATCATAAAATAAATTTCCGTTGCCTGATGGTCCAAATCTAATCATTTTTTCCTCCTATTTAGATAAAATAAGTCTCAATTTGCAATTTATCATTTGCAATTTTTCCAATGCCAATTACGCCTTTATTGCACAGTATGCAAAGGTGTTTAGCGATGTTTTTAAGTGAATTTACTTCAATTTTTATGCCATTCCTAAGTTTTATAAGTTGTTCCTCTGTGATTTCAATATTTTCAAAATCAGCAAGAATTGTTTCAAGCGAGATTAATTTTTCCTCAATTTTTTCCCTTGTTAGATTTTCCAATTCAACTGAATCTTCAAGGCTAAAATTACCTGATTTTATTCTTATTAAATTTGTCATTGTTGCACAAGATTTTGTGCTTGAAGCCAAATCTCTTGCTAAGGCTCTTATATATGTTCCAGAAGAACAGGTGATTTCGAATTCAAAAGTTTTAATGTCTTTTTGCTCTAAAATTTTAAAGTCAAAAATCTCTATCTCTTTTGGAGAGAGTGTAATCGCCTCTCCTTTTCTGGCAAGGTCATATGCCCTTTGTCCACCCACTTTTTTAGAAGAATAGTCAGGTGGCATTTGCATTATTTTCCCCATAAAATTGTGACTAATTGAATTAAACAATTCATTTTTTGAAGGTATATATTCGCAAACTTTTTCCACTTTTCCCTCTAAGTCGAGGGTGTCTGTCTCAGTTCCGAATGAAAACTGAGCAATATATGTTTTTCTTTTTTTCAAAAAATAATCGAAAAGTCGAGTCGCTTTGCCGATGCAAACGGGAAGAACTCCAGATGCTAGCGGGTCAAGAGTCCCGAGATGCCCCACTTTTTTCTCGTTTAACAATCTTTTAATTTTAACAACAACACCACTAGACGAGATGTTTTTTGGCTTATTTATAACAATAACGCCTATCATTTTACTTTCCCTAATTCTTCTCTGCAAGCATCTAAAATGATTGGAATAAGGTCTTTCAAACTGCCCGAATAAGTTGCACCTGCGGCACG
>CAYIZE010000016.1:8850-12152 GCA_964367785.1 uncultured Christensenella sp. | reverse complement strand
GTTTTATAAAAACGAAGATAATTTCTTTGCTTATATTTAAACATATTATAGTTTGCATCTTCAAGATTAAAACCTTGTTCAATGAGTTCTGCTGAATGAATGTGGCTTTTTATATTAGTGTTTGGGTGCATAAAGCAACCAGTGTCAGACGAAAGTCCTGCATACAGGTTTAAAGCAATTAGAGGCGTTATCTTCACATTTAGTTGTTTGAAGAGATCGCACAAAATATCGGCAGTGCTTGGAGAAGAACTGTCCACATATTCCACATCAAATTTATAATCGTCTTTTTGGTGATGATCAATAATCGCTTTAATTTTTGCCTTTTCATAATATTTTGCATAAGAGCCCAATCTGTCCATTGAGTTGCAATCTAAGATTATACAAGCATCAACAGTTGCAATATGACTGACATTTTTTTCTAAATTAACTTTCAAAAAAGATATGTTTCTTGGCACTTTTCCGTCACAATAAATATAAACTTTTTTGTGCATTTTTTTAAGCGCCATATAGAGTGCATTCATTGAACCTAAAGCATCTGCATCAGGACTAATGTGACAAAATAGTGCAAAAGTATTTTTAGAGTTAATTAAGTTGATAATATCTTTCATATCTTCCTCGTGTAAATTTATAGTTATTTTTCGTCACCATTTTGTAATTCTTTACCAATGTCCTTGAGAATTTTATCTATGCTTTGACCATATTCTTCGCTATCATTAAGTTGAAAATCTAAAATTGGAAGCACACGATATTCAACTCGACTTGAGAGTTGATGTCTAATAAATCCGCTTGCTTTTTTTATGGCTTCAAATGCCTCTTTTTCGTCCTTATCGCCGAGAATACTTATGTGGACTTTAGCATATTTTAAATCTGGCGAAACTGAAACATTGAGAACTGTAACCATTTCGTCCACCAAACGCGGGTCGTTAAGTTCATAAACTATCTCTGCCAAATTTTTTTGAAGCACACTATTTGCTTTATCTAATCTAAAACTCATTTTTTCCTCCAAATTAGTTCTTTATTTGCTCTTTTATGGAGCATTCTAAGATATCATTTTCTTCAATATCATTAAAGTTTTCTATTCTAATTCCACATTCAAATCCACTTGCGACTTCTTTCGCGTCGTTTTTCTCTCTCTTCAAAGTGGCAATCTTGCCTTCAAAAATGACTTTTTCTTTCCTGAGAACTTTCAAAATTCCATTTCTCACAATTTTTCCATCAAGAACATAGCAACCTGCAATGGTTCCAACGGAACTGATCTTAAACAATGCTCTCACCTCTGCGTGACCAGAAATTCTCTCTTCAAACTTTGGTGCCATCATATTTTTGATGATTTCCTCGGTGTCTTCGATTGCCTTATAAATTATGTCATATTCCTTAATTTCAACTTTGTTTTGCTTTGCAAAATTAACTATTTTTGACTGCAATTTTGTGTTGAAAGAAATTATTGTTGCTTTTGAAACGCCTGCCAGACGAATGTCATTTTCGCTGATATTTCCAACACCGCTAGACACAATTTCAACAGCAACTTCTTCATTTTTTATCTCGCTTAAACTTTGTTTTAATGCCTCAGCAGAGCCTTGACTATCGGCTTTGATGATGATGTTAAGAACTTGTTTTGCTTCTTGCATTGGAGTTGCCAAAAATTCGTCAAGACTTTTTGCAGCACCATTATCAATTTTATCTTGTGCCATTTTTATTTTGCGTTCTTCAATGACATTTTTACTAAATTTTTCGTCGATAACTTGAATGGGATCTCCAGAATTCGGCACGCTATCTAGCCCTAAAACAGACACAGGAGTTGATGTCCCTGCCTTTGCAATAAGTCTTCCTTTGTCGTCTATAAGTGCTCTAACTTTTCCAACAGCAAAGCCTGAGACAATGTTGTCTCCGATTCGAAGAGTTCCGTTTTGAACAATGATATTTGCTATTGGTCCACGAGTTTTGTCAAGAGTTGCCTCAATGACAGTCCCGACTGCTTTTCGTTTACTGTTGCATTTAAGTTCTTGAATTTCGGCAACAAGAAGAATGTTTTCAAGAAGTTTGTCTATTCCCTTGCCGGTTACTGATGAAACAGGAACAATGATGGCATCTCCGCCCCATTCTTCTGGTAAAACCTCATATTCAGTAAGTTGTTTTTTAACTCTCTCAATGTCAATGTTTTGTTTGTCAATCTTTGTGATTGCAACAATCATAGGAACTTTTGCCTCTTTTATTTCCTTAATTGCCTCAATGGTCTGTGGCTTAACGCCGTCATCACCAGCAATTATAAGAATGGCAATGTCAGTTATTTCTGTGCCACGTTTACGCATATTAATAAAAGCCTCGTGTCCCGGAGTGTCAATAAAAGTGATGTTTTCGCCTTTCCAATTAATTGAATATGCGCCAATTTTTTGTGTAATTCCGCCTGCTTCATTCTTTGTTACATTTGTCTTTCTAATATAGTCAAGGAGTGAAGTTTTGCCGTGGTCGACGTGTCCCACAATAGTAACGATTGGCGCGCGTTTTTCAAGATTTGTGCCGTCGTCGTGTTTTGCGTGTTCCTTGAGTTTTTCTTCAAATGTTTTTTCAATTTTAAGTTGAAGTGTGATGCCAAGTTCATTCGCCACAAGTTCCGCTGTTGGGAAATCTATTGGGCTATTGATTGTCGTCATAATTCCAAGCACCATAAGTTGTTTGATAATCTCTGCACCAGACTTTCCAATTTTTTCAGATAAAATTTTGACAGTTAGGTTTGGAGTTGTGATTACTGCACTCGTGACTGGAGCGCTGATGACTATCGCTTGTTCCACTTTCTGCTTTTTAAGCCTGAGTTTCCTTGAGACCATTCTCTCTTCAATATTTTGTTCTTCCACAAGTCCGCGTCTTAAAAGAGTTCTTTTGTTAAATCTTCTGTCGTCGTCACCACCTCTGGAACCCGTCTTTTTCTTGTTGCTAAAATCTCTTTCTTTTGTCCCAAAAGCAGAAGAAGCCGAAGTTAATGTGTTTGTCTTTCGAGGAATAATTCCCGCTATGCCACCGCCATTTTGCGATGAACTACTGCCACCGACATAAGGTTTTCGTGGCCCGAAATTATTGCCTTGATATCCTCCAGAATTATTGCCTTGATATCCAGTTTGACGATTTTGAAAATTATTATATGGTCGTTGCTGGTAAGAACTCTGCCCGCTTTGATTGTTATTTTGAAACGAACCTGCTGGTCTTGATTGGTTATTATAATTGTTTGGAGTGTATGGTCTAGATTGATTGTTGTTATAGTTATTTTGATAAGAACCTGCTGGTCTAGGTTGATTATTATTGTAGTT
>CAYIZE010000016.1:0-8750 GCA_964367785.1 uncultured Christensenella sp. | reverse complement strand
GAGTGTATGGTCTAGATTGATTGTTGTTATAGTTATTTTGACTATATCCACCCTGTCTTGGTTGATAATTGTTGTATGGACGCTCAGATTGATTGTTTTTAACATTATTATAGTTATTAAAAGGTCTTGGAGATGAAGTATTTTGTGGTCTATTATCTCCATTTTGCGAAGTTTGATTATTTAATGGTTTTTGATTGTTACGATTAAAAGGAGTTTGTTTTTCAAACTTTTCAGTAATTTTTTCTTCTGGTTTTTTCAAGTTAACATCATTATTTTGCACTTTTTCGTCTTTCACTTCCGCAGTATTTTGTTCTTTTGGGATTTCTTTTTGTATAATTGGTTCTTTTGTTTCAATAGGAGCAGGTTTTTCTTTTTTAGTCAAAAAGAGTTCAGCAAATGATTCTGCTTTTTCTTTTTCACTTTCCTTTTGTGCGTCAAGTTTAATTTTTGCTTGATTTTTCAAAACTTCCTGTTTCACACGCTCTTCTTCTTGCCTTTGTTGAGATAAGATTTGCTCACGAATGTTCATCGACATATTAAGCGCTTGCTGTTTGGCTTTTTTTACCTCACGAAAAAGTGATGGAACAAGCCCTGTTACACTAATCTCGTCCAACATCTTAATGTTGTTTATGTTCTGTTTCTCTTTACTATCATTTTTGCTCAAAAATTTCTACCCCTATATTTTTTGTCTTAATTTATCAAGAACACTTTGGTCAACATTGCACCTAAATGCTCTGTTTAGTGATTTTTGTTTTATGCATTTTTCAATACATTCTGTTTTCTTACAGACATATGCCCCTCTGCCACTTGCTTTTTGTTTTTCGTCAATTATTATTTGGTTTTGCTCACCTTTAATAATTCTTATCAGTTCATTTTTATCTTTCATTTCTCGGCAAGCAACACACATTCTTTTTGGAATTTTTTTCAATATTGTCTGTCCTTTTTAAATCTCTTCTTCGTTGTTATTTTCCATAAGACTTTCTTTTTCAATTTTGAAAAGAAGTTCGCCGTCAAGTTGTTTGGCAACGCTTTCTGGTTTCACATCAATTTTCCAACCTGTGAGACGGACTGCAAGACGAACATTTTGTCCGCCCTTTCCAATAGCAAGAGAAAGTTTGTCATCTGGAACAACTGCTCTGGCAAAGTTGTTGCCTTCAAGCACATAAACAGTGAGAACTTTGGCTGGACTGAGTGCTTTTGCAATATATTCGAGTGGATCTTCGCAATATTCTATTATATCGATTTTTTCGCCGTTTAATTCACTAATGATTGTGTTTATTCTCATTCCTTTGATGCCAACGCAAGCGCCAACAGCGTCAAGATTTGTATTTTTTGTATAAATTGCAATTTTTGTTCTGTATCCAGGCTCACGCACAACATTTTTAATTTCAATCTCGCCACTCTTAATCTCTGGCACTTCAAGTTCGAAAAGTTTTTTGACAAAACCAGCATTGCTTCTTGAGACTTGAACAAAAGTATCTCTTGAAGAGTCCTTAATGTTCTTTACATACACTTTAATTCTGTCACCAATGGCATAATTTTCGTTTGGAATTTGGTCATTTTCCTGCATAACACCTTCCATCTGACTGCCAGGAATTTCCACATAAACAACACCACGGTCTAATCTTCTGATGACAGCAGTGATGAGTTCATTTTGTTTTTCAGAAAGTTCGTCAATCGCAACTTGAAATTCTGCTTCACGAAGTTTTTGAAGAACAACTTGCTTTGCAATTTGAGCGGCAATTCTTCCAAAATCTTTTGGAGTGACTTCTTGGGAAATGATGTCTCCAACTTTATAAGAGTCTTTCAAAGCTGTTGCCTCTTCAAGGCTAAGTTCTTTGTCTGGGTCGTCCACTTCTTCCACAACAGTTTTATAACTATACACTTTGATAGTGTTTTTCTCTGCGTTAAGTTTGACGCTGGCTCTCATTGCCTCTCCAAAATCCTTCTTGTAGGCAGATGTGAGGGCTGATTCTAAAGCCGCTATGAATTGTTCCTTGTTAATCTTCTTTTCTTTTTCCAAATCATCTAGTGCTAAGAAAAAATCTTTGTTTACCATTTTTTTATATTCTCCTAAAATTATATTTCTACATAAAGTTTGCAACTTGCTAAATTACTTCTCTCAATTTCAACGCTTTTTTCTTCTAAAACTTCGCTTACTTTTTTTCTTGATTTCTTTTCCTTTTCGACATTATCTAAAAATATCTTTTCGTTGTCAAAATTAGTAAGAGTTCCTGCAAGAGATTTTTCTTCTAAAACTGGTTTGAAGAGAGTGACTTCCACTTTTTTACCTTTAACTCTTTCAAAGTCTTTATCGCTCCTTAGAAGTTTGTCAAGTCCTAAAGATGACACATTCAAAATGTATGGTTCGTCTTTGGTTGGATTTAACTCTTCAAGCAATTTGTCTGCCATACGATGCACAATCACGCAATCTTCAATGGTGATTTCGCCATCTTGTTTTGAAAGATACAATGTCATATTCATTCCATTTTGCTTTTTGCTATAATCCACTTCATAGAGTTCAAAGCCTAGGTTTGCGACTTCGCTGGCAAGAGTCTTTTCGGCAAGTGTTGCAATATTTTCCTTCATAGTATTAGCATAACTCCTTTTACAAGAATTAAGAGTGGCATCACCACTCTTATAGTAATAATTTATATGCTAACGACATTTTAACACAAATATAATCAAATATCAAGTGCAAAGAAGGCTTTTTATCAAAAATAAATTAATAAAGTTTCAAGAAGACTTCTGCCGTTGCAATGACATCGCTGAGGGCTCTGTGAGCATCTGTGAGATTGATGTTTAAATGCTTTGCAACTGAACTTAAATTATAGTGATTTAGACCTTTTAATTTCTGCTTTGCAAGAGAGAAAGCGTCGAGTTGAGTGTTGTCAAAATTAATGCCCACTTTAGCACTTGCTTTGTCTAAAAATTGCTTATCAAAAAATATATTATTATAACCCACAAGTTGCGAGCCTTTGCAAAAGAGATAGAAATCTCCGATGACTTGCGAAATATGAGGACTGTTTGCAACCATTTCGTCAGTTATTTTATTCACCCTTGTTGCTTCTTCTGGAATGTGCTTGCTGGGCTTGACAAGTGTGGTGAAAACTTCTTTATATTCTCCGCCGACGATTTTTAACGCCCCAATTTCAATAATTTCTTCCTTATTGAAGTCTATTCCTGTGGTTTCAAAATCATAGACGACATATGTATTATTCAAAATTTCCGTCGACAAGTGACGCTCTTCAAAAAGGCTTTGTTGCCTTTCAATGTGATAGTTTTGAGGGCGGACAAATCGATAGTCAGCAATCAAATTTTGGTCGACAATAGGGGCGTCATTTTTGTTTGGAATGGTGCAAAAACTAATCTTCCCTGCCATAATGTCAAAATTGTCATTAAATTTACCAATTCGCCCCTGCACTGCAATCGTGTCACCATTTTTGAGCAGATGCATTTTATGATAAACAGTTTTACTTGGAAAAATGACACCGTTTATACTCCCTGTGTCATCTTTTATTTGAAAACTGAAAAATGGCTTATCTTCAACAATAAATTCTCCATTTTTATCTGGTTTCTTTGATTTTTTCTTAAAAGTGCGTTCATTTATATTGTATATTTTACCCGCAACAACACAGCTGTCATATTGCTTTGTTATCGTGCGAATATATCTTGGATTAAAGGTTATTTCATCACCCACAAGTGGCTTTTTATCAAGCAAAAAATACTTGTCCTGACTCAATGAAAGAAGGGCGTCAAGGTCGTTTTTCTCTTCAATAAGTTTTATCCTTGAAGATAGATAATCGTCGTCAAAAACCTTTTCTTCAATAGGGCTTGTGGAGATTTCAAACTCTGCACAAAAGTTTTTATCTAAAAATTCAAGGAGTTTTTTGTCGAGGTTAAACTGCGTGAAAAAATCTTGAAGTTTGCTTTCAAGATTGAAATGAACTTTTACTTTATCCTCGCACAAAACAGTTAAATTTTTTAAATCAAAGGAATTAAAAAAAAATTTGTGATTTTCTTCCAAAAAATTAGTAATTTGCTTTGCAATAATATCGCTTTCCACATAACTTTTGTTGATTTCCAATTTCAAAACAACGTCAACTTTTATGTAGTTTGCAATGACTTCATAAATTTCTTTCCTGTCATCATCTGTAATTTCTTTTGAAGAGGGGTATATAAAATCAATTTTGCAGTTATTTTTGTTTACATCATAGAGAATATTTTTTAACTTTAAAAAGGTGAATTTATTTGAAGTTTTTTCATTTATATGCTCAATAAATATCTTTTTTTTATCCATTTTTTTATTTTAAATCATAAAGTGTAAAATGTCAACCAACACGACGAAAGCAAGGAGAACAATTAGCCCGACAAAATGAATGTTCGCTTCTATTTTTCTGTTTATTGGCTTTCCACGCACCCATTCGATGCCCACAAAAACCATTCTTGCACCATCAAGCGCGGGAATGGGCAGTAGGTTAAAGACTGCAAGGTTGATGGAAATGAGTGGCACAAGAAGAAGCAGATTTGCAAAGTTCTGACTTGTGACTTCTGCGATGGTAACAACAGTTGTCACCATTCCACCTAGAGAATTTAGGGCTACCTGTCCTGAAACAAGTTGCCATAAAATTATTAATATTTTCCACACCCATTTAAAGCAAAACATAAAACTTTCGCCAATCACTTCAAAAAAGCCATATCTATAATATTGAGTCATAAGTCCAATCTTGCTTATGGATATTGTAGACTCTGAAACACTATCCCCGCTCGTCAACAAAAATTTATAGCCATCAATCGTGACTTCTCGGCTATCATCGGGAGTGTAGGTGGAGACAATATTGTCTTCGCTATCAAGTTTAACAATTTTATAGACAGAATTCTCTTCAACTATTGCATAGGAAAGGTCTGTGTCATTCGCTGAATAAACTTTCTCATATGTTGCGTTTTCTTCACTATCAAGTGGGAACCAAGTTCTGCAAATGCCGTTTAAAACAACCTCTTGTCCGTCTCGCTTAACTGTGACGGAGAACTCTTTATCAGTATCATAACCTGCAATCATTGAGTTGAAATATTGGTCATAGACAAAGTCAGTGGCAGTGCCATTAACAGCAAGAATAATGTCACCTTCCATAAGCCAAGATTGTTCCTGCCCTGCTTCAACAACTGCGGGAACATCAACGGTTTTCACCTGCACTTTGTCGGCATATCCAAATGCCATCAAAAAAATAGCAGAAAAAATTATGGCAGACAAAAAGTTAAAAAACGCACCCATAAAAAGAACTATAAGTCGCTTCCAAGGTTTTTGAGAATTGAAAGCCCCAACCACTTCTTTTTTATCCTCATCTTCCCCTTCGAAAGCACAATAGCCACCAAGCGGAAAAACTCTGAGCGAAAATTTCTCTCCATTCTTGTTTGTTTTTTGATAGATTGCTTTTCCAAACCCAATGGAAAACTCATTAATTTTAAATTTGAGCAACTTTCCTGCTGTCCAATGTCCAAATTCGTGAATAGTAATCATAAAAAGCAATGCAATAATTGCAATGGCAATATATAAAATCCAACTTAAAAAACTCAAAATTTATCCCCTACAACATTAATTTTATAATATAAGTATATAACATAATTTCCCAAAAAATAACGAAAATAAACTCGTTATTTAGCCGAAAATGAATAGTAAAGAAACAAATATCACAGGAATATTAAAAATGATAGAATCAAGTCTGTCTAACACTCCACCGTGACTCCTGAAAAAATCTCCTGATTCTTTAACATTTGCTCGTCTTTTCGAATAAGACTCGAACAAATCTCCCACTTCTGCCACAGCACTTGCCACCAATCCAATGATTAAAAATTGCCAAAAGTGTGCAGTTGCAAAGACGCTTGGAAAGATTGCGGAAAAAATGAAATATGTCACGATTGAGCCAATAATTCCACCCACAAGTCCACTGACTGCCCCTGAAATTGTCTTTTTAGGACTGATTGAAGGACAAAGTTTTTTGCCTTTAATAAGTGTTCCAAACATCATTGCAAAAGTGTCTGTGAAACAACAAATCGCAAACAACAGCACCACTCCAAACAGCCCCATAGGAACGCCATTTGTGTTTGCATTAAAAGTGGAAAAACCTATGTTTTGAATGTGATTTAAAAAACCTAAGAAAAGGAAAAACACAGCAGGATATAGCACGCTGATGAAAGAATTGTTTGTTTTGAAAAAAGAAAATTCAGTGGTGTTCATATTTGTAACTTTTCTAAAATCGTCTTTTTCCATTTGTTTTTTAAACACAACTGCTGAAAGTCCAAAAATGACAAGGTATGAAAGAATTAAAATCGCAAATTCGATGAGAAGAATTGCCATTGCTGAAAGCGAAAAGAAAACGCCAGCGACAAGTGCTAGGAATAATATGAAAAATACTATTTCCGCTGAAAATTTAAAGCCAGGATAGCCCGACTTTGTTTGCATCACTGTGAATTCATTGATTGCAACGATACCTATGAGGATTATGAAAGCGTCTAGAATGTAGTTTGATAGATATTGCAATGCAAGGCAATAAATTAAACATAATGTAAGTATTAACCCAGTTTTAACTTTATTTTTCATTTTATTTCTCCTAATTGTTTTTTATTTTTAAAGTTCCAAAATAATTGTCTTTTTTATGATTTTTTGATTGCTCCAAAACGCCTGTCTCTTTTTTGATATTCTATAATTGCTTTGTCAAATTCCTTTGCATTGAATGCAGGCCAATGTTTCTTTGGAAAATGAAGTTCGCTATATGCACATTCATACATCATAAAATTGCTAAGCCTTTGTTCTCCACTTGTCCTGATGACAAAGTCAGGATCCATAATGTCTGAAGTTTGAAGATAGGAAGCAAAGGTTGCTTCGTCCACTTTTTCAAGTTTCGCTTCAAGAATTCTGTTCACCGCTTGAACAATCTCTGCCCGTCCGCCATAGTTCATTGCGACGTTTACGACAAGTCCTGTGTTATCCTTTGTTTTTTCTATGAGGTCAGTAATAAATTCCGCCAAGTCTTTAGGAAGTTTTGAAATGTCGCCAATAACTTTAAAACGCATATTTCTTTTGATAAAACTATTACTTTTGCTTTTAAGCCCCTCTTTGCAAAGTCTGAAAATTTCATTTATTTCTTCCTGTGGTCTATTCCAATTTTCAGTGGAAAACGCATAGAACGAAACGACTTTAAGCCCAAGTTCACTTGCCCTGCGGACAACTCTTATGAGTGCGTTTGCACCAATTTTATGTCCATACACTCGAGGCATTCCCCTCTTTTTCGCCCACCTACCATTACCATCCATTATGAAAGCAACGTGCTGAGGAAGGCGTGAGAAATCAATTTCCTCTTTATCTTTTCTCATAAAAATCCCTTTAAGATTAGATTAAACTTCCATAACTTCTTTTTCTTTTTCTTCTGCAACGCTGTCGATGATACCATTGAATTTATCAACTAATTTCTGCACTTCATCGCTGGCACTTTTATGCTCGTCTTCGGTCATTTTCTTTTCTTTTTCTGCCGATTTGAACTTTTCTAAAACTTCTTTTCTCTCAGTGCGAACACCAATTCTTGTTTCCTCAGCAATTTTTTTGACGTCTTTGACAATTTCCTTTCGTTTTTCTTCTGTTACACTTGGGAAAACAAGGCGGATAATTCTGCCGTCGTCTGTTGGAGTGACTCCCAAATCGCTGGATTGAATGGCTTTATTAATTTCCTTAACTGCAGAAATATCCCAAGGAGAAATGACAATCATTCTTCCCTCTGGAACGGCGATATTCGCCATTTGATTTATAGGTGTCATAGTTCCATAGTAGTTCACAACAATTTTGTCAAGCATTCTGCTGTTCACCCTGCCAGCACGAATGATTGTGAATTCATATTTCATTCTACTTAGTCTTTTTTCAAGTGACTCGTGAAATTCAAGCATAATCTCATCATAATTTTCAATCATATTAACCTCTTAAAATATCAAACGAATAATTTTGTTCGATATATTTTTTTCATTATACAAAAAATACTCGAAATAATCAAACGAATTTTCCTTTGATTTACAAAAAATGTAATGAAATTATTGTAATTTTGGGCAGATACTAAATATGAATATCATTTTAAAGGGAGAAAAAATATGAAAGCAGATGTCTTGCTTGGAATTATTCTAGGAGCGGTTGCAGGGGCCACGATTGTCACCTTATACAAACCCGCACAAAATGCGGTGAAAAAAGGGACTGAAATGGTGAAAGAAGAAGCAATACAAATGATGGAAAAAGGCACAGAAATGGTGAAAGAAGAGGCAAAAAATATGAAGGGCAAACAAAAATCTCAAAGTGAAAAAAAATAGATTTATGAAACTATTTCAATGATAAAATTCTCTTTGACAACACGAGCAAAACTCTTAGAGCAAAAAAATCTTGCGAAACATTAAAAATACACCCACTGCAAATTGGGTGTATTTTTATTTTTTTAAGTATTAAGATATTGAATAAAAAATTAAAATTATTTTTTTAAAAGTTTTTCAATTTTATTTGCTATTTTTTCAGGCGTGAAGCCAAAGAAATTAAGCACATCTTCCATCTTTCCACTTTTACCAAAAGAGTTCATTTTGATGACAAACTCATTTGAAGTGGCGTATTTATACCAGATGTTATCCCCACTACACTCGACGCAAAAAACAGGTTTTGTTTTGTCTATAATTTTGTTTTGATATTCCCTTTCTTCATTTTCAAACAGTTCTTCGCAAGGCAT
>CAYIZE010000015.1:0-16469 GCA_964367785.1 uncultured Christensenella sp. | reverse complement strand
ATATATTATAATATGATTAATAAAATATAACTTAGGAGGAAATCTTAATGTCAAATTCAAATGTCTCATTAGTTAAAAACACTTCAAAACATTATAACCCTGTAAAAGACGCTTTAAAAATAGTTTTGATCGCAGTTACACTAGGTGTTCTTGCTCCCACCCCAGTTCAGGCTCAAAGTTTATCTAATGGTAATAATCAATCTTCCACTTACTCTTTGATGCAAGACAACTCTCAAAGTAAAACTACATATAGCAGAGAACAAATAACAATAGGAATGGGGAGAGTCGTGAATCTTATTAATTATTTTAAACGTGTTTATAAAGATGATGGCAAAACAAAAAAAACAGAGAAAGAAATAAAAGAATCAGAATACATTGTGAATTTATTTGGAACTCTTGATGAAAATTCATATGGGGCATTTGCAGATAATCTTGATTTTTTCCGCGCTAATATTTTAGATTATAGACTAATTTTTGTTAATGGTGAGTTTTTTGATTGTTCAAATAACAATCGAAGTTATACAAAAGAATTAATTAAAGGTTATAAAAACGTTGCAGTTGCAATGACTAATTTTAAGTCAACAACAACACAAGATGGAAAAATTAAAACTGAAGAGCAATTAAAAAAAGATAATTCCATTGCAGATATCCTTGAAGGATTACTGATTTCAGACGAGGATATTAATTTTCTTTACGAAATTTCAAATAAAAACGAAGAAGACATAACTCCTGAAGAAAAATCTGAGATAAACAAAAAATATGAAGAACTCAATGAAAAATTATACTATTTGATTTATCCTTTTCGAAATAATTTTGAAGTTTCTATACATTCCAAAAATGGAGAAGAGGCTATCTCTTTAAATAATGCATTATTTTTTTCAAATCCATTTAATGAAAAAAATATAGAACAAACTAGAATAAACCCTTTAGAATATGTGAATGGAAAAAGAGAAACATCAGAGGATTCAATGATTCAAAAGAGGGTTTTAGTTAACGTTGAAGGAGCAGTTATAACAGCGCAAGCAACCCCAGATTTAAAAGAATACATTACTCCAGAAATTCAACAATAATTATAGAAAAATCAATATAAAAAAAGGCTATCAGATATATAGTCTTTTTTTTATTTTAAAAGCGATAATATTTTTTAAACGACTTTTAGTAGTTTTGCTAAGTGCGATAATCTTTTTTATAATTTTTGAAAATTATTTCAAAAGCTGTTTATATATTTCAAAGCGAAATGTTTGACACTGCATCAAGGTTGATGTCGCTGAGTCCTATATTGTTCATCAAGTTGAAATAACCAAGGCTGGCTATCATTGCACCGTTATCTGTGCATAAAATAAATTCGGGAAAAAACACTTTCACGCTTTGTTCCTCGCCTCTTTTCGTTATGTTCTCTCTAAGAAAACTATTTGCACTCACTCCGCCCGCCACACAAAGTTTGTCGCAAGAAAACTCTTTGCAAGCCCGCAAAGATTTGTCTATCAGTGGCAAAACTGCCTCGGTTTGAAAAGACGCACAAATGTCTTCTTTAGGAACTTCTTTTCCCTTTTGCTTTAAATTATTAACATAATTAATAACTGCTGTTTTTAATCCGCTAAAACTACAATCATAAGAATTTTTGAAACTATCTTTGGAAAATTTGATGACACTTTTCCCATTCTTTGCCATTTTGTCTATCTTTGGTCCACCCGGATAGCCCAGCCCAATCACTCTTGCCACTTTATCATAAGCCTCGCCAATGGCATCGTCGAGCGTTGAGCCAATAGTTTTATAGTTCATATAATCTTCCACTTTCACAATGGCGGTGTGTCCTCCGCTGACAATAAGCCCGATGAAAGGAGGGGTCAAATCTTTGTGTGTGATGTAGTTTGCACTGATGTGTGCCCTGATATGATTGACTGCGATGAGTGGAACATTAAGTGAAAATGCAAGACTTTTTGCGAACGAAACCCCCACCATAAGAGCCCCAATAAGCCCTGCACCATAGGTGACTGCCACAGCGTCGATGTCTTTTAGAGTTATATTCGCTTCCTTTAATGCCAAGTCTAGCACGTTTGTTATCGCCAAAATGTGATTTCTGCTTGCCACCTCTGGCACAACTCCACCAAAACGAGTGTGAATGTCAATCTGCGTGGAAATAATGTTGCTTAAAACAACTCTGCCATTTTTCACCACAGCACAAGATGTTTCATCGCAACTCGTTTCAATGCCAAGCACAATAACTTCTTTTTTCTTTTGCAAAACTTTTAATTGTTTTTGCATTTCTTCAAAATACATTTTCTTCCTCTATAAACTTTTTTTCAAATAGTCCAAAATAAATGGCTTTATATCTCCGTCCATCACTAAAGCAACGTTTGACGACTCAAAATTTGTGCGATGGTCTTTCACCATTGTGTATGGGCAAAAGACATAAGAACGAATTTGACTGCCCCACTCAATTTTTTTGATGTCACCTTTCATATCCAGTAAATTCTTTTGTTGCTGCTCTTCTTTTAAAACTGCAAGTTTGCTTTTAAGAACTTTAAATGCCATTTCTCTGTTTTGAAGTTGACTTCTCTCATTTTGGCAAGTCACCACGACTCCCGTTGGGAAATGCGTGACACGAATGGCACTGTCAGTTTTATTCACGTGCTGTCCGCCTGCTCCACTGCTCCTGTATGTATCCACCCGAATGTCATCGGGGTTAATGACAATCTCTTCGTCGTCTTCAATCTCTGGCATAACTTCAAGGCTGGCAAAACTGGTGTGACGGCGTTTGTTTGAGTCAAAAGGTGAAATTCTCACCAATCTGTGCACTCCCGCTTCCGCTTTAAGATAGCCAAATGGCTTATCTCCCGACACCATAAAAGTGATGCTTTTAATACCCGCCTCCTCGCCCTCCACACGGTCAAGTTCTTTTAAAGTGTATCCATTGTTTTCACAAAAACGAAAATACATTCGAAAAAGAATACTCGCCCAATCTTGTGCTTCTGTGCCACCTGCACCTGCGTGAATGGACAATATTGCGTCACAATTATCATATTTTCCATTGAGAAGAGTGGTGATTGTTGTCTCTTCCAAAAATTCATCAAACTCTTGAAGTTTTTTGTTTAATTCTTCAAACGAATTTTCATCGTCTTCAATTTCCAAAATTTCAAGCAAAAACTCAATGTCACTAGATTTTTTTTCCACTTCTTTGATGACACTTAACTTATTTTCAAGTGCTTTAATATCTTTGCCGTTTTTTTTCACAAGTTCTCTATCTAGCCAAAAAGACTCGGAAGTTTGTTCCTCTTTCTTCTCTTTTATTGATGCTTTTAACTTTGCTTCGTCAAAGGCACTCCTTTAAATATTCACTTTTTTCAGTCAGTTTTAAAAATCTCTCTTTTTGCTCATCAATAATCATTTTATACTTTCCTTTTTTTTCTTTTTCTCTTTTTTTATCTTTAAAATTTTTAATTTATTTGTCTAAATTTCTCTTAACTTTTCCCGCAACAATGCTTATATTTTTTTCCACTTCCGCAAGGACAAGGGTCATTTCTCCCAACGACTTTTGTCGACTTTGCCTGAACAAATTTTTGATTTGTCTGCATCTGAACTGGTCTGTCTGGTTTTCTCATCACAGGGGGTCTTTCTATTTTAAAATTAAGAAGGAGTGTTGATGTGTCTTCCCTAATTTTCTCCACCATTTCATCAAAAAGATCAAAGCCCTCTCTCTTATATTCCACGAGTGGGTTGTGTCCGCCATAGGCTTGAAGTCCAATTTCTTTTTTCAAAATCTCCATGGTGTCGATGTGTCTCATCCAAAGAGAGTCCACAACGCGAAGGAGGAAATCTCTTTCAAGCATTGAAAAATTAAATCCAATTTCAAACGAATGCTTCACAAGATTTTCATAGCGAAGAACAACGAGTTCATAAACTTTTTTATACACGTCCTCCACTTCGCACTCTTCCACAAACTTTTCTGTCACAACATTACTGTCTTTTTCAAAGAGCCTTTTTTCAAGTTCTTTGTTAAAATGCTCCAAGTCCCAATCGAAAAATGGTTTATCATCGCTGATGCAATTATAGACAACCTTATGAACGACATTTGGAAACATATCCAAAATCTCTTGATGAACATCAGCACCGCTAAGCACTTTATTTCTCTCGCCATATATAATTTCTCTTTGTTTACTCATCACGTCGTCATATTCAAGCACAAATTTTCTTGATGCATAGTTTTGTGCTTCAATCTTCTTTTGAGCATTTTCAATCTGGTTAGAAAGGATTTTAATCTGGAATGGAGTATCATCATCAATTCTAAACATTTGAGCAATAGATTTCATTCTATCGCCTCCAAAACGCTTGATTAAATCGTCTTCCATTGACACATAGAACACGCTTGAGCCTGGGTCTCCCTGCCTGCCTGCACGTCCACGCAACTGGTTGTCAATTCGTCTGCTTTCGTGTCTTTCTGTGCCTAAAATGCAAAGTCCACCAAGAGCCACAACCTCAATTTTTTCCTTGTCTGTTTGCTCTTTGAAATTTTTATATGTCTCATAATATAAATCTTTAAGTTGTTTCATTTCTTCACTTAAAGTTGTCGTGTAGCCAGAGACAAGTTCAATCTCGTTTGAATTATATCCCTTTTCCCTGAGCGTTTTTTTCGTCAAAAATTCAGGATTGCCACCGAGCAAAATGTCTGTGCCACGCCCTGCCATATTAGTGGCAATGGTGAGAGCACCTTTTTTGCCTGCTTGTGCAACAATCTCCGACTCTTGTTCGTGATTTTTGGCATTTAAAACTGCGTGCCTAATCTTTTCTCGTCTTAAAAGTTCACTCAATTTTTCACTTTTTTCAACAGTTGCTGTTCCCACAAGAATTGGTCTGCCTGTTTCGTGAATTTTTTTAATTTCATTCACAACTGCCCTAAATTTTCCCTCTTCTGTGGTGTAAATGATATTGTTATAGTCATATCTAATGATGGGAAGATTTGTGGGAATGCACACAACGTCAAGGTTGTAGATGCCGTTGAATTCTGCTTCTTCTGTTATTGCAGTTCCTGTCATACCGCTCAGTTTGTTATATAGTCTGAAATAGTTTTGAAAAGTTATGGTGGCAAGAGTTTTGCTCTCGTCGTTAATTTTAACGTTTTCTTTTGCTTCAATGGCTTGATGTAAGCCCTCGTTATATCGTCTGCCGGGCATAAGTCTGCCTGTGAATTCGTCAACTATAATAATCTCGTCATCTTTAACGATATAGTTATCATCTCTTTTCATAATATAGTTGGCTTTAAGCGAATTGTTAATGTGATGATTGAGTTCGATATTGTTTATGTCTGAAAGGTTTTCCACCTTAAAAAAACTCTCTGCCTTTGCTATGCCAGTTTCGGTTAGAGTAATCTGCTTCAATTTTTCGTCAATTTCATAATCTTCTGCCATTAAATGTTTTGCAAATCGCTGGGCGGTGTAATACATTTCGCTCGATTTCATCCCCTTTCCAGAGATGATGAGAGGAGTTCTTGCTTCATCAATCAAAATGCTATCAACTTCGTCAACAATGGCAAAATTCTGCCCTCTTTGAACTTTTTGTGCAAGAGTTTGAACCATATTATCTCGAAGATAATCAAAACCAATCTCATTGTTTGTGCAATATGTTATGTCGCAATTATACGCATCTCTTTTTGCCTGAGGTTCCATATTTGTGACAGCGACTCCAACAGTTAGCCCCAAAAATTTATAGACTTTCCCCATCCATTCAGCGTCACGCTTTGCAAGATATTCATTGACAGTCACGATATGCACGCCTTTCCCTGAAAGAGCGTTTAAATAGGCAGGCAAGGTGGCAACAAGAGTTTTTCCCTCGCCAGTTCTCATTTCAGCAATTCTGCCCTGGTGAAGACAAATGCCACCCAAGAGTTGCACATGAAAGTGCTTCATAAATAGCACTCTCTTACTTGTTTCCCTGACAGTTGCATAAGCGTCTGGCAAAATATCGTCAAGAGTTTCCCCTTGCTCAAGTCTGTCTTTTAAAATTTTTGTCATTTTCATCAGTTCAATGTCTGATTTCATTGCATATGTGGCATCAAGTGCCTCAATTTTGCAAGCAATTTTTTCAAGCCTGTCCACATTTCTTGTGTTTTCAGACGCAAATATTTTTGATAAAAAACCCATAAGATGTCTTTCCTTTAATATAATTATATATATAATTTTACAATACATATGAAAAAAAAGAAACAAATTTTTTCTTTCATTTTGAATTTCTCGCTTATTTGCCAAATTTTTTATTGTAAGTTTAAAATTTTCAAAATCTAAGCATGGCAAAAAGTGAGTGCAAAAACATTTTTCGCCTTGTGTTTTTTGAAAAGTTTGCTTAGTTCGTCCAAAGTTGCTCCCGTCGTCATAATGTCATCTATAAGAAGAATGTTTGCGTTTTTAACACTTGACTTATCAAGCAGTTCAAAAGCATTTTTCACATTTTGCTGTCTTTCCTTTGATGAAAGCGAAGTTTGAGTGGGAGTATTTTTCACTCTTTTCACCATTTGCAAGTTTAGTTTAAGTCCGCACTCTTTCGCCACAACTTCAGCAATTAGTTGCGACTGATTAAAGCCTCTTTCAAAAATTCTCTTTTTATTAAGTGGCACAGGAACAACAAAGTCAATGTCTTTCAAACCACTTTTTTTGAGTTTCTCTGCCATAAAAAGTCCCAATGTTTTTGCTAAAAATTTACAATCGTCATATTTGAGTTTTCGCACCAGATTACAGGCGATTCCCTCATATTTTGCCACACAAATTGCCTTTGTGAAACTGTGCGAATGTTCCTTGCAATTATTGCAAAGCAAGTCAAAACTGCCCACTTTGTCGCCACATTTTTCGCAAGCATTCTCAATAAAATCAATGTCGTCAAAACAATCTTTGCAAAGATAAAAATGCTCATTATTCATTCTCTCTGCCACGCAGTTTAAACATTCAAATTCGTCTGCAAAAAGGACTTTTGAGACTCTATCTTTTATGTTTTCCATTATTCTTTTTATTTTGCTTTTGTCGCAAATTTCCTCTTCTTTTTTAACCATAAAGTTTATCTGCTTTCTCCTTTTGAAGTTTCAAAAGTTCTTCCAGCATACTATATCTTTTAGCAGTATAATTATTAAAAATCATTCTGGCAATGTTCTTTTTTGGACCAACAAGCACCACAAGTTTTTTGGCACGCGTCACCGCCGTATAGAGTAAGTTTCTTGTAATTATTTGCCCAGACCCAGCCACAACGGGAATTATCACAGCATCAAATTCACTTCCTTGACTTTTATGGATTGTGGTGGCATAGCACACAAAGAGTTCCGCCACCTCCATTTTTGTGAAATTAACTCTTCTGTCATCGTCAAAAAGGACAGTTGTTTCGTTCGTTTGAAAATCAATCCTTTCAATCCTGCCCATATCTCCGTTAAAGACGCCATTTCCTCTTTCAACTCTGCCGTCCTCACAATTTTTTTTCCATTCAAGATTGTAGTTATTAACCGTTTGAATAACCTTGTCTCCCTCTCTTAAAAAGCGAGTTTCAAAATGAATTTCCGTCTTTTTCAAACTGCTTGGATTAATTAGCTCTTGTAACTTTTTGTTCAAATTCTCCACACCGCAAACTCCCGATTTCATTGCACAAAGAACTTGAATGTCCTCTGGTTTGCAGTTTAAAAATTTTGGTAATCGTCGAGTGGTGAGTTCCACAACGCAGTCGAACATTGCCTCGCTGTCTGCCCTATATTCATAAAAAAAGTCAGTGCTTTGATTTGTTAAGTCTGGCATCTTGCCCTCGTTGATTTGGTGAGCATTTGTGACAATCAAACTCTTGTCATCTTGTCTGTAAATGTGCGAGAGTTTGACAGTTGAAATAACTTTACTTCCAATGATATCGTGCAAGACATTGCCCGCCCCGACGCTTGGGAGTTGGTCTTTATCTCCCACCAAAATAATCTTGCAGGTGTTTGGAAGCGCCCGAAGAAGACTGTTAAACAAAGAGATGTCAACCATTGACATTTCGTCCACGATAACAACGTCTGCAACTAAACGATTTTTCTCGTTGTAGTTAAAAAATGACATTCCACCCTGTTTGAAATTAACTTCAAGTGCTCTGTGAATGGTGCTTGCTTTGTGGTCACACGCCTCACTAAGTCTCTTCGATGCTCTGCCTGTTGGGGCTAAAAGAAAAATCTTGTTTGTATTCTTTTTGAGCGACTGCAAAATGCACTTTACTATTGTTGTTTTGCCTGTGCCTGGTCCTCCTGTGATAACAGTCACTTGCCCTTTGACTGCTTGCCTTACGGCGTCTTTTTGAGTCTCATGCAGGGTGATTTTGTTCACTCTTTCAAATTCGTCAATCTCTGCATCCACATCTGTTAAGAGTTCCGTTTGGCTTTCATTCGCTGTGATGAGTTTACTTGCTATGGCACTCTCCATAATGTAGAATTTCTTTTCGCAAATGCACTCTTGTCCGCGATAGTCAAAGACTTTCACAAAACTCTCAATTTGAAGTTTTTCAATCTCTTGGTTGAAGATTGATAGCAAATTATCTCTGTTAAGAGCAAGTAAGTTTGCCGAATTTTCAAAAACAATCTCCCTTGGAAGATAGGAATGCCCATTCTTGTCGCTTGCTTCTTTTAAAATATGCAAAATCCCAGCACGAACTCTGAAATCTGAGTCTTTTTCAATCCCCATCTTAAATGCAATTTTGTCTGCTGTCAAAAAACCCACTCCGTCGATATCTTCCACAAGTTTATATGGGTTATTTGATATTGTATCAATGGTCTTGTCTTTATAAAAATTATAGACTTTCACCGACAAATTAGTCGAAATCTCATATTGTTGCAAAAAAATAACGGCGTTTTGCATTTTTTTAATGTCTTTAAAACATTCTCCAATCTCCACGGCTTTTTTGGCACTAATCCCACGCACTTCTTTAAGCCTGTTTGGTGCATATTCCATAACGTCTAAGGTATCTGTCCCAAAATGCAAGGTAATTGCCTCAGCAGTCACAGGGCCTACTCCCTTGATGAGTCCGCTAGACAAATATTTTATTATGCTTTGAACACTCTTTGGCTGGACGGAATCAATTTTTGTGAATGAAAACTGCTCGCCAAACTTCTTGTTTTTGACAAACTCGCCTTCAAGCTCCACTTCCTCTCCTGCATTAACGCTTAGCGTTTTGCCCACGCACGTAAGCAGATTGCCTTTATAGTCAATGGACATAACTATGTATCCATTTTCCAAGTTTTTATAGATGATATCTTCAACGCTTCCTGATATTTTCATTCAAATAGTGTAACTAATTTTAAAAAAACAATCAAGCCTTTTAAGACTTGCTAAGCAGATATTATTACTTTCAACTTTTATAAAAATTGTTATATATAATTATTAATTAATTTTTAAAAATAAAAATTAAATGTTTTTGCAAAAAAAACAACGCCGAAAAGCGTTGTTTAAATTGTAATTATTCTGCCTTAAATGGAAGTAGAGCCAAATTTCTTGCTCTCTTAATAGCAGTTGTGAGTTCTCTTTGGTGCATTGCACAAGTGCCTGATTGGCGTCTTGGAACAATCTTACCTTTTTCTGTTACAAATCTTTTTAGAGTTGCAGCGTCTTTATAGTCAATCACTTTATTTTTATCGGCACAAAAAGCACACACTTTCTTTTTAGGCATTCTTTTTTGTGGTCGTTTAGAAAATTTGTCATCGCCATAACTTCTGTTTTCTCTGCTATCTTTATATTCTTTAACTTCTTCACTCATAAGTCTTTATCTCCTTTTAAAATTAAAATGGAAGGGTGTCGTCATCAACAGGCTCTAAATCTCCGCTAGATTTGTTGTCGGAAGAACCGCTTGAAGTGTTTTCAGTGGGAGCAACATTGTCGCCACTATTTTTAGTGCTTAAAAATTCAACTTCTTCAGCAACAACTTCAGTCACATAACGCTTTGTTCCGTCTTGTGCTTCGTAGTTTCTTGTCTGCAAACTGCCCACAACACAGGCTTTACTGCCCTTTCTCAAGTATTTGTGGCAGTTGTCTGCTTGAACTCTCCACACAACAATATTAACAAATTCTGCGTCTCTTTCACCATTGCTCACAAATCTCTTTGGAACAGCAAGTGCAAAACGGCAGTAGTTTATGCCACTGTTTGTGGTTGATAGTTCTGGATCTTTTGTCAAATTTCCAATCAAAATAACTTTGTTCATTTTCTCTCCTTAACACAATTATTTTTTAATAATCATATGTCTTAAAATGCTTTCATTAATGAGCATAAGTTTGCCCATGTCAATGCTTGTTTGTTCTGGCGACTTAAAATTCATAAGGATATAGTAACCCTCTTTCTTAAACTTTATAGAATAAGCAAGAGTTTTCATTCCCCATTTGTTAATTTCGCCAACAACTCCGTCTCTTTCTTCAATAAATTTTTTGAATTTTTCGATGACAGACTCTCTTTCTTCTTCGCTTAATGCTGGAGAAAGAATGTATAGCACTTCATAATTTGCCATAATTTGTTGCCTCCTTTTGGTCGTATTTGGCCACGATTTCGTAGCAAGAAGGAATAACTTTAATATTAAAACTATTCTGAGATTAATATAACAAACTTTTCAATAAAAATCAACTCTTTATTTTTTTTATTTTATGTTTTTGTGTTTTTTAATTATTTAAAGACAATTTTTATGGATGTTGCGAGACTAAAATATTATAGTCAAACACTACTTTGTCCAAAAAATACTCACCCTCTACTAATGAATTCAAATATTGCTTAAATTCCTTATTTTGAAATTTGTAGAAATGTGAAAAGCAATCCACGACGTCATATTTATTTGCTTTAAAATTTGCCTCCGCTGACACAAGTCTTTCTCTCACATTGTCACTAAGTGCTTTTTTTAGTTTATCGGAAATATTTATTTTTGAAAGGTCATAATAATCGCTTTTTATAACATCTGAAGTAATTTGATTTAATCTCACATTAAGTTTTAAGTCAAGAGTATAGTGAGGAACTCCGTCCACAAAAGAAGTCTTGATTTTCAACCCTTTGTTGTAAATATCAAAAGTTATCTGTGCATCAGTGTATAAGTCATCACTGAAATGTTCGACTGTAAAGAAATGGTCTAAAATAGCTTTATTAAACAAACTCAAATTTACACTTTCCTCTTCTGTCAGTTCGAGGATTTTTTTGCCATTTTTTAGTATTGCAAGTATCCCATCGTTTTTTAATTTTTTTTGACTTGATGAAGATGATGACGAGCCAGATGAAGACGAGCCAGATGAGTCATTTGAACTTGCCCCTGTTGAACTTCCTTCGCTTGAAGAACTCGAAGATGGCTCTTCTTCTTCAACGTTCATCACCGTTAAAACCAAGCATTTTGTTTCTCCAAAATACGAATCATAATAGTCCCCAATTTTTTCTAATTCCTGATAGTGTCGTTGATATGCCGTGTAACAATTACAATTCATCACAATATATAAATCACTATTCAAACTATTAGCACTGCTCAATAAATCTTTTGCACTTTTGTTTGTGTTTATAATGAACATTTCATTTGTGTTAGTTTTTATCTTAATAAAAAAATCAAAAATACTTGTTATATTCTCTGAACAAGCTAAGTCATTTAAAATTATCATTTTACAATGTGCAAAACCTGAATTTTTGCCGAAATGAAGAGCCATCAATTCAAGTGCTTCACTCAAATTTTTTCCTTTTATGGAGGATAGTTTTAATTCGTTTTCCGCCCCACTTTTGTAGGGCAAAATATACTGAAGTGAAATCTCAAACTCGTCCTCTAACTTATCAATTCCAATCGCTGTCACAACATTCTCTGTCTTGCTCTGTTCGGGCAAACTAATTGCTGGTTGAGCAAAGAACACGAGCAAAAGAACTACAATAAATGCAATTTTATTTCGCCACAGATACTTCATCTTTTGTCTTCCTCCTTTTAAAAAGTGCCACAATAAACATTAATGCAGGAAGTGCAAACTGAACAAATAAACATGGATACCTAAAATATTTTAAATTGAAATTAACTGCAAAAAATATGTCAAAATCATTAAAATATACAATGAAAAAAACCGTTAATGCTATGCCACACACAACAAATAATTGATTACATTTACAAACGACTTGTCTAAACGAATAAAACGCACCCAAAATGTTAAGTGCGTAAAAAATGAAGAGGGCAACGTCCCAAATTAAAATCAACACCCAGTCAAAACTCCCAATATCTGACATTGACGGAATGGATTGCGTAAGATCAGAGACAGCATTTGTGTGACAAACACTGCTGTTGTTAAACTTTGCATAAAACACTGCAAAAAATGCTGCTATTAAAAGCATAGTTACAGATATGCTGATGATTATTTTTGCGTTTGACCTTTTTTCCATTTTTATATTACCAAAAAATACCATTAAAATTAGAGGATCACCAAACCAAAACGCAAATTTGAAAACATCTTGATTTACACCTTTTTCCATAAATGGAAGTAGATTTGTGAAATCTGTGTGAAGTGAACCTACAACTATTGAAATAATAAAACCTAAAAAAACGATTGGCACAAGAATTTCACATGTCCTTGCAAAGGCATTCACTCCTTGAAGAGATATAAAAACAATAAGCACTAAAATTGGCAAGGAAAAACTGAACCAATCAAAAAATGTGTAAAGATTTTCATTTAAATAGACGTAATTTGTTTCAAAAACTGCTGTGCATTTGTTAAGAAAAAATGCAAAAAAGCAAAACATAATAATTTTTGCACCCACGTTCCCAAAAAGATGCACCAGCATTTCATAAAAACTCATTCCTTTAAATTTGTTTGTCAAATACAAAAAAATTAATAGAACCGAAAAATCAAGTAATAACATAAAAAACATAAACAAATAACTATCTCTGCCCAATGTCTGTGCAAATAAATTTGGCAAAACAATTACTTTTAATGTAATCATATTCAGAATTAAAATTAAGATGAGTTGTCTGGTCGTCACAAGTTTTTTCATATTTAGTTTTCCTTTTTGCTTTTATCATCTTTTACTTTTAGTCTTGTGGTGTTTTTCCTGTTGATTGGAATGCTCTCTGGGCGGGATTTTTGATTAAGCAAAATGTCTTTAACAATAAAATCTTTTTGGTCGTTTAAAATATATGGAGCATAAGGTGCAAGATAAGGAGTGCCAAAACAATCAATGTTACACAAATAATTAATCAAGAAGAACATTCCAAGAACTATGCCGTGAAAACCAAGAGTTCCTCCAATTATGACAAAAGCAATTCGCAAGATTGAAATCTGCGAACTTTGATTTGGGATAATATAGACAGTTATGGCACTCATTGCAACAATCATAACCGCAGGGGGGCTGACAAGCCCTGCTTTCACCGCAGTGTCACCCAAGATTAACGCTCCAACGATTGAAATTGCCATACCTAGATATTTTGGCATTCGAATGCTTGCTTCAAATAAAATATCAAAAAGAACAATAATGAAAAATATCTCCAAAAAAGGATTGAGTGGGAGGTTTTGGGTGGTTATTATTATCGTCGTCAAAAACTTTAAAGGCAAAACCTTGTAATGATAGATTTGAAGTGCAATATATAGCCCCGGAAATAAAATAGCGACAAGAAGTCCCACAACTCTTATAATTCTTAAAAGAGTCACCCTGTGCGTTTCTGCGGAATAATAGTCATTTTCGCTTTGAAAATCTTCAAAAAGAATGAACGGAACTGTGAGTGCAATGGGACTACCGTCCACCAATATAAGCACTCTTCCCTCCAAAATTTTGGCACAAGCAATATCGGGCTTTTCACAACTGCCAATTTGTCTAAAAATGAAATTTGGTCTGTCTTCCAAAAACTTTATTATGTAATAACTATCAATAACTCCATCAATTTTGTTGTTTTTCAACTTCCTCTTAATCTCTGCCACAATTTTCTTATCAACTAGGTCGTTAAAATATATGAGGTCAATTTTTGTTTTTGAACGCTCTCCAACAATCATTTCTTCAATTTTCAAATTTTTATCGGGAAGTCTTTTTCTGACAAGGTTAACATTTGTTTTCAAAAGCTCAACAAATCCCTCTCGTGGTCCTTTTATAACTGTTGATGTGGGAGGCTCTTCCACTGATCGTGTTGCATACATAACTGTGTTATAACAAAGCGCACTTTCCTCACCGTCTAAAAAAAGAATGGTGAATCCTCTCAAAATTTTATCTTCGGCGTCTTTTTCTTTAATTTTTTCAGAATTGCAAAGTGACACCACCTTTTCTTGCAAAACTTTTAAGGATATTTCTTTTTCCTGAGTGCTTAAAATTGGAGATAAAATATTTTTATTAATCTCTTCTTGATTAGCAATTTCATCGATGAAAATAACGGAAATGTTTTTTCCGCCACACACCAATTCTCTGACAACAATGTCAGGAGAGTTGAGTAAATTTTTTTGAATTTTTGTGGTTCTCTTTTTTGCAATGTATTTTTCCATAATCTTAGTATAAAAAAATTTAGCACAATTATTCTTTGCATAATTTTTATTTTATGCAAAAAAAATATTTTCCTAAATATGTAGGAAAATACTTAATTTTTTAGTTGACGAGAAATCAATTTTTTATTATATTAAGAAAGTTTTATAAATTTTAACAAAGTTATCCACTTTTTGCTATCTCGCTTTTTGTCTTATTTTAAAACAAAATCATCAATATTGCTAGTCTATTTTTCATTAATTTGTGGATAAGTGGATATCTTTTGTGCATAAATGCTTATTTATTCACGTTTTTGTATATTATTCCATTTTTTTTATAAAAATTTACTAATATGTATATTTATATAAGTTGTTGAAAAGTTGATAACTTTTTTTGTGGCATAAGTTCTTTTTTAGACACAACATAAGCCATTTTTGTGTTGTCGTCAACTTTAACTTTTTCGCTGATTTGACTTCCCAAAACGCAAAAAATCTCGTTTCCACTTGCCAAAACAGGCAAGGTGTTTCGAATTCTTGCAGGAATTTTCACGTCGATTAAGTAGTTTTTCAAAGGCTTTGTTCCGCCACCAAACTTAGTGAAAACATCTCCAATTTTTCTCGTTCGCCAGACTGCATCTTGTGGCAATTTTGCGGTATCGATATATAAGGTCTCTTTTGAGAAATTAAATTTCTTTGTTCTTTTCACATTGATTTCATATAAGTTTGCAAAATTTGTCTTTCCCACTGCAAATGGATATTCGTCGGCAACAACTTCCTTTTCCTCTCTAAACAAAGTCATATACTCATATTCTTTTTGTGCGTAAATATTGTTTGGAAGAGAGATTTTCTTTCCATTTTCGCCCTGAGATAATTCCTTGATAAGTTCAATGTGTTTCCTTTCAACATCGTGAAAAACATTAATTCTTGATAGAGCATTAAAAATAATCCGATTAATAACACTGGATTTATAATGAAAATATACAAGGGGGATTTTCGCCACATTTTCCGATGATAAAATGCCTTCGTGACTCACCTGACTGAGGATAAAATCATTGTCTTCCCTGCACGCTTGCCCAAAATTCACAAGGTTTTGTTCCAAGCCTTCAAAGCGTTTTTTAAGTTCGGGAATTATTTTGTTCCTGAGAAAATTGCGGTTATATTTAGTGTCAAAATTGCTTTCATCTTCGACAAATTCAACATAATTCACAGCACAATATTTTAAGATTTCATCTTTTGTGATGTTTAAAAAAGGTCTGATGAAAAGCCCGTTTCTCTTAAAATCCATACCACTTGCCCCGCTAAGTCCTGCACCACGAAGAATGTGGAGCAAAATGGTTTCCACTTGGTCGGACATATGGTGAGCAAGTGCAATTTTGTCCACCTTATTTTCCTGTAAAAGTTTGTCAAACACTCCATATCTTGCTTCTCTTGCCGCTTCCTCAATGCCGATGTTTTTATCACTTGCAATTCTCCCTGCATCGACAGAAAATTTAAGGCAAACAATTCCGTTTTCTCTGCACCAATTTTTCACAAACAAAGCGTCGCCTAGAGAACTCTCGCCCCGTAGCATATGGTCAATGGTGATTGCAACAACTCTAATGTCAAGATTTTCTGCGTTTTGCGACAAAAAGTGAAGCAATCCCATAGAATCCGCTCCACCGCTCACTGCAACGCCAATCACGTCGCCTGGTTTAATCAATTTTTTTTCTTTGATAAATTCGTATACTTCTTTTTCCATAATTAAAGAAAGTATAACCCAAAATGATTTTTTTTTCAATATGTAATTTTTTTTAGAGGAAATTGAAAATATTTTTTAGATAAATTTTTTTGTTGCCACTCCAAAATAGCAACGGCAAATTAAAACAGAAGAGAAATTAGACTTTTTTACTGTAATTAAAAAAAGTATGTAATGCGTTCATAATAAATGAAGGGGGAGTGGGAGGGGAAACTCGTCGAAATGGATTTCGCTTGCTCTTTTTTGCCAATAAGCAAAAAATTCACTTGCTCCATCATTTCTCCTCTATCCCACACAAGTCCCATTGTGTGGGAACC
>CAYIZE010000014.1:11861-16865 GCA_964367785.1 uncultured Christensenella sp. | reverse complement strand
ATTTTGGAGTATATCACGAATTCTCTTAACAAAAACTCTTTCTGCAATCTCTTTTTCCACTTTTTTAATGTAAAAAAACATTTTATTCCCTTCGAAAATCTTTTGAGTGATTAAAAATTTCTCATCAGTAAAACATGGTTTTTTTACTTTGTTTGTTACAAAAATTTCATATTCCTTTCCAAAAAGAAGCACCGTTTTATTTTCCAAAATATTCGTATATTGCACCGAAAGATCTTTTGTTTTTGTCATACGTTTTCTTAATAAATTTTCCTTACTGCGTAGAACTTCCTCTATTTTTTCATATGAAAGTCCAAATGGACAGTAAACGATAAGTTTGCCATCGTTTGAAATTGTTATTTTAATTGATCTTCGTTTTTCACGGATAATGCTTGCTTGTTCTAACATATATCTTCCCTTTTATAATTTTTAACTTACTTTATCCTAATTAAACAAAAATAGTCTATCACATTTTTATCTTTTAAAAAACAATATAGGACAAGAATTTGTTGACTAAATAAGTTCTATTTTGTATTATATAATTATATTATAAGCAAAAGATTTTATACAAATTTTTACCAAATGGAAATTGCAATCACATTTGATTTTAAGCAAAAGTGAGATGATTATGTTAGATGAATTTGAAAATAAAGCGTCAAGGGGCATTGTCCCGCAAATAATACTGACTATTTTGAGTGAAAAAAGCCAATATGGTTATGAAATTTGCAAGGAAATTGAACGTATGACAGACGGAGAACTGGTGCTAAAGCAACCCAGTCTATACAGTTCCCTACGACGACTTGAAGCACAAAATCTCATCTCTTCTCTGTGGCAAGAAAGCGAAATAGGGGCAAAAAGACATTATTATTTTTTATCAGAAAAAGGTAAAAAATATTTTGAAGAAAACAAAGATAGTTGGCAGTTAAACGAACTAATAAATAAATTGCCTACAAATGAATTAAAAGATGGCAATGTGGAACAAAAAGATAAAAAAAAATATTCAGTCGCAAATCAAGAAACGCTTTTTAATTTAAACACAAAAAAAGATGAAGTTAAAAAAATTATTGAAGATGATGAAAAAGATGAAAATCAATCTTTTTTCCAATTTGATTTATTTAACCAAAATGTAAAATCAATTAAAAAACCTTCCGTAGAAATTCAAAAAGTGGAGGCATATTCAAATAAATATCAAAAATATGATAATCAAGAGGCTGAGATTGAGCCTTTGAGAAGTGAAAGTGAGGATAAAACAATTAAAGATAATATGAAAAAAGAAATTTTCTCGCAAAAAGTTAATCATAATAAAAGTGAAGCCTTGCCAATTATTAGAAATGTTGAACGTCGTGATCCATTTGATGAGGACAATAGTAGTAGTTTTGATATAAATGAACTTGTTGAGGAAAATGCCGCTCCTTCTGCCCTGTTTGCTGAGAAAATAGATAAAGAAGAAAACACTATTCCAAATTTATTTAATGACAAAGCTAAAGACAAAATAGACTTTGTACCTAATCTATTAAGTGTTGAAAAAGAAAAAAAAGAAGAAAACTCTTCTACTCCTATCAATGATGAAAATTCTAGCGAAAATGATATAGAAAAAGAGAAAGTTGAAGAAAAACTGGAAGTTAATACAAATGAGCAAAGTGAATCAAAAAGTAAAATTGAAAGGGAAAATCCAGTAAGGCAGGCAGTTCTTTTTGAGTCTAATGATTATCGATCTGTCATTGGAAAACTTTTCAGTAATTCGCAAAAATCTGATCCATATGAACAAAATAAATTTAACACCTTTAAGGAGATTTTTCCTCAAACTAATATTGTAAATGTTCAAGAAAAAAAAGAAGCTACTAGCGAAATTGATAAATATGTGGAGTCAAGTTCAAAAAGCGACATTGAATGTGATGATATTGAGATGTTGAGTAATCTTTTTAATCTTCAAGGCATTAAAATTAAAACACATAAAAATGTTCAAAATAAAAAGAATATTAAAGCATATACAGACAGAAATAAACTTAATATGGTGTCTTCTTGGGTAACTTCACTTTTGATGCTCTTTGAGATTATTTTTACATATCTCTTTTTGCATAATAGTGGAAATTTAGTCAAAGGTCAGTTGCTTTTTTTCTTTTTAGGCATTGCGCTCTCCCTCAGTATTTTTCTTGTTTCCACACTTGAAAATTTATTTGATAGATATAAATTAGTTGTCATAAAAATTGATTTTAGGAAAGGAATTACATTGAGACTACTTTGTTTTATAATAATCTCTGTCCTCACCTTTGCAATTTGTCTAGCATTTGGAATGCAGGGACTCACACAGGTTGAATACTTAAGTTTTTGGTTATTACCCGTGCTTCTCTCCACAAACATTATTGTTTCATATTTTATTTACTGTTTTCTTTTGAGCCATAAATATTTTAATAGTTAAAAGAGGTTTATATTTTGAATGAGGTTATTTTAAAAGTTGAAAATTTGACAAAGAGTTACGCGAAGAAGGTTGTGGTGAACAACCTCTCTTTTCAAATATACAAAAGTGAAATTTTTGGCTTGCTTGGACCAAATGGTGCAGGAAAATCAACTATTATGAAGATGATTACAGGACTATGTAAAATTGATGAGGGAGACATTTATATTCTCGACAAATCAATTAAAAAAAACTTTGAAAAAGCAATTATTAATGTTGGTGGAATCATTGAAAATCCTGAAATGTATGAAAATATGACTGGACTTGATAATCTTGAATATTATGCTTCTCTCTACAATGATGTCTCAAAAAACAGAATTACGGAAGTTGTGGAGATTGTGAAATTAGAAAATAAAATAAAGGACAAAGTTAAAACATATTCTCTTGGAATGAAACAGCGTCTTGGAATTGCTCAGGCACTTCTCCATCGTCCAAAGCTTCTCGTTCTTGACGAACCAACAAATGGACTTGATCCCGAGGGTGTTGTGGAAATGAGACACTTTTTAAAAAAAATAGTCATTAAAGAACAAATTGGAATTTTGCTTTCCAGCCATAATTTAGCAGAAATGGAACTATTATGTGATACTATTGGAATTTTAAAAAATGGCAATCTTGAAAGAGTCTATACTATTGAACAATTAAAAGAAGACAAAGAAAAGATTTCAATCAAGGTTGATTTTGCAAACTATGCAGGAAAACTGATTTTAAATAAATTTGGAAAAATTCCTCTGTCTATTTTAAAAAACACAATTACTCTTGAAATGGAGCATGATAAAATTCCACAAATTACCATTTTACTTGTGTCAAATAAAATCAATATCTACTCTATCTCAGCGGTGAAACAAACATTGGAAGATGTTTTTTTGGGAACTATAAATAAAAAATCAATTCCTTTGTTAGACTTTGATAAAAGGAGAAAAAATGAGTAAAGTTTTTATGTTATTAAAAGGTGAAATACGAAAAATGTTTTCGGGAGTTGGCATTTTTGTTATGGCTGCCCTCTTGATACTTGCATTAACAATTTGTCCAAAGATTTTTTCTCCAAGTGAAAAAATAGACTCCTCGAGCGATACTAGCATTTCTAGCGTTAATGTTAAAACAGCATATGAGTCTTTTTTAGTTGCAAAAGATGAATGTAGTAATACTCTTTTTGAAATACAAAATGATATTAATGAATACATATCAAACAATGCAGATTTTAAGAAAAAATTAGTTGATGATTTTGAAACCATAAACCTTACAAGACAATCTTTTCACACCGCTGTTTTAAGCGAGGATATAAATGGGGAGAATGGTTGCTTTAACACCTTAAACCTTCTTAGAACGCAAGTCTCGCAGTTATATAGTGCTTACAATTCATATATTAACGACCAAACTTCGCCATTACTTCTAGTTGATGAAAATTTAAATTATGAGATTGATAGTGAAATCTTATCTTTCAAAAGACTCATTGAAACTTCTGGAGATAATACATATATATATTATCAAAATCTTGATGAAAATATTGAGGAATTTTCGTATGTTAATATCATTGAAGAATTACTTAATAATACAAAAAATTTATATTATTCAAACAGCACTCTTACAGACATTATAAATAATTATTCTACTTTAAAAACTGCCGAGAAGAATGCTTATTTATCTGAGATGTCAACTTTATACACCTCTGCCCTAAGTGATGAGACTGTGAATTTAAACGCTGAAAATATTTCGTTAATAAAAAATGATGCTATGAAATACATTTCTTTCACAAATAATATTTCAAACATTTTAAGAAGCAGATTTCTTCTTAGCATCACCACTAACCTTTCGGATAGTGAGATTTCTGAGTATGTGGGTTATGAAGATTTTAATTCATATTTTTATGAAGAGAGTTTTACAAAAAATTTATATATGATTGAAAATAATATTGTGGATAGCAGAATTTCAAATTCTTTTTCATTCAATATTAATTCGGGCAGTAGCACAAATGCTTTTGATTACATGTTCTTTGCAATGGAGATCATAAGTTTTCTCATAATCACTTTCACAGTCATATTAGGTGCAGGTATGATTTCAAAAGAATATTCAGATGGAACAATCAAACTCCTCGCAATAAGGCCATATAGTAGAAGTAAAATTATTTTTTCAAAAATTTTAGCGACAATGTTTATTGGATTTTTGTTTTTAATAATTTCAGCGATTGTTGCCTTTATAACTGGAATCATAATATATGGACTTTCGTTTCCAACAACTCTTGTAGTCATAAATGCAAGCATTGCTTTCACCACTCCAGTTTGGGTTCTCTTTTTGATTTATATTGGACTTCTAATGATAAAAATTTGGCTATTTTCTCTCATTGCGATTGCAATCTCCACTATTTTTAAGTCATATGTTTGGGCAGTTTGTTTCTCTGCAGGACTATATTTGGTGAACATCATTTTAACTTTCATCGCAAATGGTGCCGCTTTCTTAAAATTTAACATTTTTTCACACTTTGATTTATTTAAATATTTTGGCGGAGGTTTCATTAAAAGCGGTGTGGAAAGCAATGTGACTAACCTATTCTCTCT
>CAYIZE010000014.1:0-11761 GCA_964367785.1 uncultured Christensenella sp. | reverse complement strand
AAAAGAGTGTAATTTTTTTACACCCTTTTATAAAATAAATTTTAATTATTAACTTTCGCTAAAAATAATTTAGTCAAATAAAAAACTATTTTGCAACATCTGTGACACGAGTTTCACGAATAACATTAACTTTAATCTGTCCTGGATATTGTAGTTCGCTTTCAATTTTTCTTGCAATATCGTTTGCCAGAAAGACCATATTTTCATCGTTTACTTCGCTTGGTTTAACCAAAATTCTAATTTCCCTGCCTGCTTGAATTGCAAAAGATTTTTCAACTCCTTTGAATTCATTGGCAATTTTTTCAAGGTTTTCAAGTCGTTTGATATAAGCGTCAATCTGTTCTCTTCTTGCACCAGGGCGACTACTTGATATTGCGTCGGCTGTCTGCACGATGATTGCTTCCATTGAATGATATTCCACATCTCCATGGTGAGCTTCAATGCAATGAATAATCTCTGGTGATTCTTTAAATTTCTTTGCAATTTCAACGCCCAAAGTTACGTGAGAACCCTCTTGTTCGTGGTCAAGTGCTTTTCCAATGTCGTGAAGTAATCCGCCTCGCTTTGCCACTTTTATGTTTGCTCCAAGTTCACTAGCAAGCAAACCTGAAATGTAACAAACTTCCAAACTGTGTTTTAAAGCATTTTGTCCATAGCTTGTTCTATATTTTAACTTTCCAAGAGTCTTCACAAGTTCAGGATGAATTCCAATGATACCAGTTTCAAACACTGCATTTTCACCTGCTTCTTTGATTGATGCTTCAACATCTCTCTGCGCTCTTTCAACAATTTCTTCAATTCTTGCAGGGTGAATTCGTCCGTCCATAATGAGTTTTTCAAGAGCAACACGAGCAATTTCTCTCCTTACAGGGTCAAATCCTGAAAGAACAACTGCCTCTGGCGTGTCGTCGATAATCAAATCAATTCCTGTTGCATTTTCGATGGCACGAATGTTTCTTCCTTCTCTTCCAATAATTCGGCCTTTAAGTTCGTCATTTGGAAGTGGAACAACAGTGACAGTGATCTCAGAGGTGATGTTAGTTGCACATTTTTGAACTGCAAGTGTCACAATCTCCCTTGCTTTTTTCTCAGCAATTTCGTTTGTCTCTTCCTCTAATTTTCTAACAGTGGAAGCACAATCGTGTTTTGCTTGGTCAACATACATATTGATAAGTTGATTTTTTGCTTCGTCTTTTGTAAGACCCGACACTCTCTCAAGAGCTTGAGAAATTTTTTCGTTTTCTTTTTCGACTTCTTTTTTTGCAGATTCAAGTTCTGATTCTCTTGTTTTAACTTGGTTTAAAGCAATTTCAAGAGATTCTACTTTTCTGTCGATTCCCTCTTCTTTTCTCATAAGGGAATCTTCTTTCAGGCTCAAACGATTTTCAGATTTTGAAATTTCATTATATCTTTCAGCAATTTCTGCATCACATTTTTCTTTCAAAAGATGGATTTCTTCTTTTGCTTCTAAGACGGCCTCTTTTTTTGCTGTTTTTGCCTCAGCATAGGCATTTTCGAGAATTTTGGCTGCATTATTTCTTGATTGCGATGATTTTTTTGTTATTACAAAATATGAAAGCCCAACACCTGCACCAATACAAATAAAACAAGCAACCAAAAACCATATTATAGGTATCATTTCAGTTACTTTCCTTTTATATATTAATTATCAAAACATAATAAGAAATTATTATATACTTATATTCTTTGACATATTAATTTTAACAACATTAAAAAATAATGTCAACTAAATTGTCTTTTACAAAAGAATTTAATTTGCCTAAAAATTAGCATTGAATGTTGATGATTTCGATTTTATCCATAGCATTTTTTATTAAAAGTTCCCTATCAAGAAGTTTCTCATTATCCAAAATTTTAGGGATTTTTGGGTGTGTCACAGGATTTTTTGGTAGAAATAAACTGCAACAATCCTCATATGGTAATATAGAAATTTTATATGCACCAATCTCTTGCGAAATTTTTGAAATGTCAACTTTGTCAAAACTGATGAGAGGTCTAAAAATGGGCAATTCTTTCGACATTAAATTTGTCGAAGTGATTCCCTCAACTGTCTGGCTAGCAACTTGCCCAAGATTTTCTCCTGTTATGATTGCTTGGCAATGATTTCCAACTGCCACTCTTTCCGCAATATCCATCATAAATCTTCTGACAAGTGTCACCATATATTCGCTGTCACAATTCTTGTGAATTTCCTCTTGGATTTCTGTGAAAGGAACGACAAAAAGTCTAATATCTCCTGAATATTTTTTTATGACGTGCGCTAGGTCAATGACTTTTTGCTTTGCTTGTTCGCTGGTGTATGGATAACTATGGAAATGAATGGCACTTAGGCTAAGCCCTCTTTTTGCCATCAAAAAACCCGCAACTGGGCTATCAATACCGCCACTCAAAAGTAGCATTGCCTTTCCAGCTGTGCTGACTGGCATTCCACCAAGACAGGCTATTTTATTATAGAAAATGTATGTTTTTTTATTTTCTCGAATGTCAATGTATATAATTTCTTCTGGGTTGTGTACGTCCACAGAACTTGAAATGTTGTTTGATAAAATTATACCACCCATTTCAGATGATAATTCAAAAGAAGACATTGTAAAACTCTTATCTGCCCTTTTTGTTTTCACTTTAAATGTCTTTTTTGAGAGTTTAATATCCTCACATACTTTTTTTATTGTGTCAAAAGAAGTGTCAATTTCTTTCGCTATGCTAACAGACACAAGACCAAAAATTGATTTTATGTCCGAAATTATTTCCTCTTTGTCATCATCTGAAAAATTAGAAACGAGAAATCTTCCAGAAATTTTCTCAACTGTAAGAGAAAACTTTTTTAATTTTCTTTTAATGTTTTTAAAAAGAGTAGTTTCAAAAAAGGCATAATTTTTACCTTTCAAAAAAATTTCTCCAAATCTAAGTAGCATAACTTCTTTCATTATATTTTTCCTTTATATATTCATTGATTTTAAACATTCTTGAACACTTTGAATAAAAGCATTCACATCATTTTCGGTGTTATCAAAGCCAAAACTAACTCTCAAAGCACCCATAATTTGCTGTTTATTATATTTCATACTTTCTAAAATTCTGTTCCCCACTTTATTCGAGGCACAAGCCGAACCATTACTCACACAAATTCCCTTTGAATCAAGAAACCTTAAGATGTTTTCGCCACGATAATTTTCAAAAATTAAACTCACTATATATGGTGAACAATTTTCATTTGAAACTATAATAATATTTTTATTTTCAATTTTTTTAAGATTTTCAATTAAAAGAATTTTTAATTTCAATGTATTCTCAAAATTATTTTGCATATTCTCAAAAGAATTTTCTGTTGCTTTTAAAAAAGATAAGATTCCACCAGCATTGACAGTGCCAGACCTAAGGGAAAACTCTTGATTTCCGCCAAAATTGACGTTTTTAATTTTTGTATTTTGAGAAATATATAAAGCACCAACGCCTTTTATCCCGCCAATCTTGTGAGCGGAGATAGAGCATAAATTTACCCCATTTTTTCTCAAATTTAGTGCCATTTTGCAAAAGCCTTGAACTGCATCCACGTGAAAAATAGCATTTTTATTTTTAGAATCTATGATATTTCTTATCCTTGCCAAGTCATTTATAGCACCAGTTTCATTGCTCACAAACATTGTGGACACAAAACAAACATTTTCTGTCATAATTTTTTCAAGTTCGTCATAATCCACTTGTCCATTTTTTTGGAGCGGAATGAATTTTACATCAAAACCCCTTTGAATGAGTTCTTTTGCACAATTATAAACGGAAGGGTGTTCACCTGAGGAAAACAAATATGTCATATTTTTATTTATTGCACTTCCAAAAATTGCAAGGTTATTTGACTCCGTTGCTCCTGACGTGAAAATTACATTGTCATTTTCCTCGTCTGCGTGCAAAAATTTTATAAATTTTTTCCTTGCTTGATTAATTTCTTTATAAAGATTAAAAGCAGACGAATAGGACGCTGAGGGATTGAAAAAATCTGTGATGTTAACTGTCTCAAAAGTTTTTAGGACTTCGTCAAAAGGTTTTGTTGTCGCTGCATTATCTAAATAAATCATAATTTCTCTCTCTTAAAATTTTAGTTCAATGTTATTTTCTTTAAATTTTTCAATCACGGCGGAATGAAATTTTTCAATATCTTCCGTTGTGAGAGTCTTGTCTAAACTATTTACTTCAAAGTGAAGCGTATAACTCTTTGTTCCATTGCTATTCTCATAAATATCAAGCAAAGAAACGGTGAAATTTAATTTTGAATCCACATTTTTAGCATAGTTTAAAATATCTCTATATAGTTTATCTTGTGGAATAATGAAATTAAAATCAAGTTTTGTGGTTGGAAATTTACTAATTTTTGCAAATTGAGTTTTATTTTGTTCTAATTTTGAAAGCACTGAAAAGTTAATCTCAAAGCCAACGATGACACAATCTTCCTCAACTTTATCTGCATTCTCTGGGTGAATTGCAAAAATATCTCCCACCAAAGTGTTGTTCGCATAGATTTTATAATAATTCTTTGGGTGATAGTATTCAACCTCAGGAGTTTCCCTTTGGAGTGAGAAGTCCATTTTGAAGATATAACTAAAAAGATAATCAAGAATTTCTTTTGCTTTAAAAAGTTGTTTTTCATTTTCTCCAAGTCTGTCAAACATTAAAACACACAGTGATTTTGTCTCATCTGCAAGATTATCTTTTGTCATATTTTTAACAACTCTGCCCACTTCAAAAGTGCCAAAGTTATCATAAAAAACTTTATTATCATAAATCACTTTCATTAAACTTGGAACCATTGTGTTTCTAATTTTATCGTTATCTTTATTGATAGAATTTACGCAACGAATGACGCTTTTTGGACAAAGCGAAAGGGCTTTGTTTGACGCCAAATCATACCAAAGATAGGAATGAGTTTCACTCATATTAAATCTGTCAGCAAGAGCATATTTTGCGTCATATTCTAACTTAATTTCATTATCTAAAAGAGTAGGTTTGACAATTTGTTTGATTGATTTTGGAGCGATGTTGTCATATCCAAAAATTCGTGTGATTTCTTCCACCAAATCGGCTTTCCCATTAATGTCTTTTGTTGCTCTAAATGAAGGAACTTCAAATTTATATTTTCCATATTTATTTTCAAGAAGTTTGAATTCAAGCCCGTTTAATATTTTTAAAACAGTCTTTTCTGGAAGTTCTTTCCCAACAAAACTATCTATGTAGTCTTTTGTAATTTCAACTTCAAGTTTTGGATATTTCTTGCTGTATATGTCACAAATTGAAGAGGAAATTTTGGCATTTTTGTCCCTGTTTTTCACAAGATAAGCAAAACGCAAAAGAGCCTGCATTGTTACTTCTGGATCGAGCGATTTCTCATATCTCGCGCTTGCTTCCGTTCTCATTCCAAGAGAGGTTGCAGTTGTTCTCACTTTATAACTATCAAAGTTTGCAGATTCAATCAAAACACTTGTCGTATTATCCGTTATTTCGCTATTTTCTCCACCCATAATGCCAGCAAGTGCCACGACTTCATCGTTTGTCGCGATGACCATATTCCCTGTTTTAAGTTGTCTTTCAACTTTGTCGAGAGTCTTGAATTTGATATCTTTTGCCAAATCATAGACTTCAATTTTCTTAACAATGTCGCCGTCGAAAGCGTGCATAGGTTGTCCAAGTTCAAGCATCACATAGTTTGTCAAATCTGCAAGTAAGTTGATACTTCTCATTCCGCAATAAAAAAGTCTAATTTGCATATTAATGTCTGCTTTTTTCTGCAAAATATTTTCCATTTTAGCACTTGTATAACGATAGCAACTTTTGCTTGAAACTTTCACATCAACTTCTGGCAAGTTCTCAAAATCTTTATTATTAAGAAGTGAAATGGCTTTTAAAGGTCTATCTAAAAGAGTTGCAATTTCCCTTGCTATGCCATAATGTCCCCACAAATCGGGTCTGTTTGTAAGCGACTTATTGTCCACTTCAAACACAGTGTCTTCAATGTCAAGAACACTTTTTATATCAACCCCAATAGGAGTATTATCGTCCAATTCCACCAAACCACCATGATCATCACTTATGCCAATCTCGTCGCCACCACAACACATTCCAAAACTCTCATAGCCTGCCAAACTTGCTTTTGAAATTGTAATGTCGCCAAGTTTTGCCCCCACTTTTGCAAGAGCTGTAACAAGCCCAACCCTAACGTTTGGTGCTCCGCACACAATTTGCAAAGTCTCTTCACCTGCGTCAACTTTAAGGAGGTGAAGTTTTTTGCTGTTTGTCACGTTTTCAACACTTAAAATTTTTGCTGTGACAACATTACAAATATTTTTGCCTTTATATTCAACGCCTTCAACCTCGGCAACACCCATAGTGAATTTTGAGATGAGGTTTTCAATATTAACGCCATCCATATTAACAAAATCTTTAATCCAATTAATTGATACTTTCATTTCTACCTCTATTTAATCTTTGCTTGCAACAAAGCTTTGATATTTCCACTGTTAAGAAGTCTTATTTCTGTTATGCCAAAATCCATCATAGCAAGTCTTGAAAAGCCAAGTCCAAAAGCAAAACCTCTATATTCATCTGGGTCGATACCACCCATTTTGAGGACGTTAGGGTGAATCATACCGCACGGACAAAGTTCAATCCAACCCCCATTTTTACATACCCTACAACCTTTTCCCTTGCAATATGGGCAAGAAATGTCGAGTTCAAAACCTGGCTCAACAAAAGGGAAAAACCCAGGACGAAGCCTGACATCAATCTCTTTTCCAAAAACTTTCACGAGCATCTCTTTCATAAAATAAATAATGTTTGCAATGGACACATCTTTGTCGATCATCATTCCCTCAATCTGGAAAAATGTGTTTTCATGGCTGGCATCAAGTTCCTCATTTCTGAAGCATCTTCCTGGGAAAATCGCCTTTAAAGGTGCACCATATTTCCTCATAATTTTGTTCTGTGCTGCCGAAGTTTGAGTTTTCAAAACTTGCCCATTGTCGAGATAAAATGTGTCTTGCATATCTCTTGCAGGGTGATTTTTAGGAACATTCACAGACTCAAAGTTATTGTATTCTGTTTCAATCTCGTTGCCATCTTCCACAGTGAAACCCATGCTTGAAAAAATCTCGATAATATTGTTTTGAATTATCGTGATTGGGTGCAAACTTCCCCTCTTTTCAGTTGAAGGAATGGTCAAATCAATAAGTTTTGTCTTGTTAAGTTTGTCTTGAATTTTTTTATCACTAAATTCATTTTCTTTCTCGCCTATCAAATCTTGCAAAAATTCTTTGATTTTATTTATTTTCATTCCAAAGTCTTTTTTTTCCTCGTTTGGAATTTCCCTCATCTTTCCTAAGAGTGCCGTAATCTTGCCTGTTTTTCCAAGATAGTTTTGATAGAATTCGCCGAGCTTCTGGCTGTTTTCTACCTCGTTTAACTCATTTTTAGCATTTTCCAAAATATCATTTAAATCAATCATTTTAAGTATCCTTTTTAAAAAAATAATCCCGTCTGTTTTTTTCAAAAAAAATTAGAACGAAATTAAATTTTCATTTTTAGTATTTTGAAAACAGGAAACCCCGTCCTTATTCAATATAGAAATATTTTACCATTTTCTCTGTAAAAGTCAACTTTATTTATACAATTCGCTAAGTGAAGATACATTTAGATAAGTGTTTGGAACATCTCCAACAATCAAACATTCACAAACGAGATAATCAATACTTTTTGAAATGCTTTTTGTGCCAAAAGGCAAGATAAGCGACGCTTCACTTTTTATTGTGATAAAAATTTTATGAGAGGTTTGATTTATGCCCACACTCGTGAAAGAAGTGTAGAATTTACTAGTTACATTTCCAATGGGGCTGACAGAAAGATTAATATTACTGCCCCTTCCACTCAAAAAACCCAGTCCTGTGCAAGTGCCAAAAGGAATAGAAATGCCAAGTTTTGCATTTAAGTCAACTTCTCTTTGCGTCTCAATGGCAAGAGAATTTGCAAGATTATTTATTTTCACGCTATTTGCAACAATAGATGAAATGTCATTATTAATATCATAATTAATTGTAATCAAATCATCGTAAGTTATGGTTGAAGTGTTATAAATGGCGTTGTTAGAAGAACTTACGAGAAGCCTATTAATTTCGGCCTCGCCATAAACAAATATAATTGGATTGACAACATTAATGAAATATTGACATGTTAAAAAAACAAAAAAAGATATCACCAAAGAAATTATGATGACTTTCTTTTTGAACTTTCTTTTTTTGCATAGTCTAAAATGAGACTTAACATAACAAGAATTTATTTCATCATCACACACATAAATATATATTTATTTATTGTCAAAAAAATAACAAAAATTTAAAATATTTGTTAAAAAACGACAAAATTTTTAGGATTTTTTGCTTCTTGCTTTAAAAATTAGTGCAAAGAAATACGCAAATCCAACAGCAGCCGCTATTCCTGCTGAAGTTGCTGTCACTCCTCCGTTGAAAATCCCCAAAATCCCATACTCTTTAACTGCGTCCATAGCACCCCTTGCAAGGCTTGCTCCAAACCCGACGATTGGAACGGATATTCCTGCGTTTGCAAAGTTCTTAATCGGCTCATATATTTGAATTGCTTGCAAAAACACTCCAATTAGTTCAAACAAAACAAGAATTCTAGCCGATGTCATTCGAGTCCTAATAATCAAAATTTGTGCCAAAAGACACACCGTCCCACCCACAGAAAAAACAATTAAATATTTTAAAAACATCTCCATATTATTTCCCCTTTTCAACAACCACAGCGTGTGCAATTCCCGGAATTGTCTCTCCCTGCTGAGTGGAGGTTGTGCTGACTAATGCACCTGTGGACATCAAAATTATTTTTTTATATTCTCCGCTGTCGAGTTTAGACAAAACATAAGAATTCATAACACTTGCACTACACCCGCACCCGCTTCCACCCATAAATGATCTCTCTTTATTGGTGTAAATCATTTGTCCGCAGTCAGCATAATTTTCTGCCAATTTAAAACCAAAGTTTTCCATTAAATCAATCAATATTTCTGACCCCAACTTTCCCAAATCACCTGTCACAATCAAGTCATAGTCGCTCGGTTTTGTTTTGGTGTCATTAAATAAGTTTCGCAAAGTGTCTGCTGCCGCGGGAGCCATTGATGCTCCCATATTATTCATATCATTAATGCCATAATCAATAACTTTTCCAAAAGTTGCGTGCGTTATGTTATGCCCCTCTCCCTCTTTGCTCAAAACCGAACAACCCGCGCCTGTGACAGTCCATTGAGATGTGGGAGGACGCTGACAGCCGAGTTCAAGTGGAAATCTGAATTGCCGTTCTGCAGTTGAAAAATGACTGCATGTTGCACATGCCACTTTATCGGCACAACCACCATCAATCAAGCACGCTCCCACTGCAAGGCTTTCTGTCATCGTTGAACAAGCCCCAAATAAACCAATAAATGAATTTTGTAATTGTCTGGCACTAAATGATGCAGATATTATTTGATTAAGCAAATCACCACTGAGTAAAATGTTGATGTCTGTTGCTAAAATATTTGCCTTGTCAATCGCTCCAGAGATTGCTTGTTCAAGCATTTTCCTTTCTGCTAGTTCATATGTTTTTTCATTGAAAGTATCACTCTTTAAAATATAATCAAAATATTTTGCCACTGGGCTTTTGCCCTCTTTTGGTCCAACAATAGAATATCCAGAAATTATTTTTGGAGGAACTCTAAATTTAATGGTGTTTTCACCCACTCGTTTTGACATTTTCACCTCTTATCTTAAAACAAACTAACAATGTAATATATAATTCCAACTAAAATGCTGGAGGCAATTCCTGTGACAATCACAGGTCCTGCAATGGAAAACATCTTCACGCACAATCCAAAAATTAGCCCCTCGTTTTTAAAATCAAGAGCAGGACTTGCAATAGAATTTGAAAATCCTGTGATGGGAATGATACTTCCCGCTCCTGCAAATGCTCCAATCTTGTCATATATGCCCAGTCCTGTCAAAAATGAAGCCAGAAAAATTAAAATAACAAGAGTGTAAGCCTGAGTGTTATCTTTTGAAAGACTAGGAAAAATAGCCAAAAGTCCGTCAAAAAATCCTTGTCCAATGCAACATATCAAGCCTCCCACTATAAAAGACCAAATAATAGACGGGAAAAATCTTGTTTTTGGAAGCCTATTTTCCACAAACTTTGAATATGCTATATTTACTTTATTTTTATCCATAAGAACCCTTCTTTGAGAAAATATTGACATGAAAGCTTTTGTTTATTCAAATTTTTTTAATTTCATAAATATTTTTAAAAAAACAAAACAAAATAGTCATAACAAAATATATTTTTGGAGGAAATTATGAAAAAACTTTTAGGTATCATTTCAATAGCACTTGTTTTTATTATGCTTTTTGGATGCACGTCAAACAATACTGCACAAGTGAAACTTGCCAGTAAAAAACTTTCCACTGGGCTGGATAAAATCATCTCACAAGTTAAGAAAATTGATGAAGTTGATGAAAGTAAACTTGATATAACTTCTCTGCTTGGTAGCGATTATTCATCGAGTGGTGATGAACTATCATCTAGTAGCGATGAATCTTCATTGAATGATGCAAATCTTTCAAACAATAACTCGCGAAAGCAAAGCTATAATAATTTTCGTAAAAGAAAAGCAATGAATTTTGAAGTTCCAACGAGAAATAGATTTGTGAAAAATACAAACGCAGAATTAAATTTCAGCGGAAACAAGATTTCAAAGAAAACAAATAGAAATCTAAATTTTATATCAAAAAACAACTCGGATTATAGTTCACTATACACCGCATGTAGTAACTGCACCGACAAAAACAGCGAACTGACTTCTTCAAAAGAATCGTTAATCAGCAGTTGTGACCAAGGGAAATCTCTTTTGGAACAATTACAGTCTGGAAAAACAGAAGTGTCAGATAGCGAAATCAAGACTTTAAATAGTTATTATGAAGTTATAGATCAATGTTTAAATAATTTGAAAGGTTGCAAAAGTTGCTCGTCAACAGTTAACACAGTAAATAAGAAAAAAGTTAATTTGGCTTCAAATTGTGGCTCAATGACAGCAGATTATTTGCAAATTTACAACACACTAGATACAAACTGCACATCATGTAACAATACAAATAGTAGCGTTGTTGAACTTATAAATTATTTAAAAAGCATACAAAAAATATCTGAAAACACTGAGACAGAAAACACATCAACTGAAAGTGAAAACACTGCAACTGAAAATACAACAAATACAACAAATAATGTGTCAAACAGTTCACGAAGAAAACAACTTTCACTAAAAAGAAATGCAAGAAATAGTGAGAAACTTAATAGAGAATCTAACACAGAGAATACAAATACTGACACTTCCACTTTGAATGAAAGTCAAGATAAAATTGAATCAAACACAAATAATGACGAACCAAAACTTGAAACAACAACAAAAAAAGCAATTTTTAATGATAGAAAACTCATAAATAATGATTATTCGTCTAATAGAAATATTGAAAATCCTTCTCAAAATGACAACATTTTAAATCAAAACATTTCTGATCAAACAGCAAATCAAATGGATAATAATACTATTAGAAATGAAAGTGAGATTGCAAACGAAAATGTTTCAAGAATAGAAGATAAAACTGCAAGTGATTTAACTAATGAAAATACTGAAAATTTGACAAGCGGATTAACA
>CAYIZE010000013.1:2118-18794 GCA_964367785.1 uncultured Christensenella sp. | reverse complement strand
TTGATTATTGAGTTGTATTCAAAGTAAGGGGGAAAATTTTTATGATGCAAATTGAAAAACCAAGTGTTACCACAGAGGAAAAGAAAAATGGAAGTTACACAAAATTTGTTGTAAGTCCATTAGAAAGAGGCTTCGGTATCACCCTTGGAAATTGTTTAAGAAGAACATTGCTTAGTGCAATGCCAGGCGCTGCAATTATTGCAATCAAAATTGAGGGAGTTCAACACGAATTCTCAAATATTCCTGGAATAACGGAAGATGTGACAGACATTGTTCTTAACATCAAAGATTTAGCAGTTAAAACAAGCGTGCTTGACGATTCATTCACAACTATTCTTCGCCTTCACAAAAAAGGTGCGGGAGATGTGTATGCAAAAGACATCGAGCCAAACGACCAAGTGGAGATTTTGACTCCAGACCTCAAAATTTGCACACTTGATGATGGTGCTTCCATTGAAATGGAACTTATTGTCGGACGTGGCAGAGGTTATGTGCCAGCACAAAAGAACAAAAAAGATGATTTTGCCATTGGCTACATCGCCATTGATGCAATTTTCACACCTGTGAAAGCAGTGAATTACACCGTGGAAAGCACTCGTGTGGGACAATCGCTTGATTATGATAAACTTTCTCTTGAAGTTCAGACAAACGGCACAATGACAGCAAACGAAATCACAAGTTTGTCAGCAAAGATTGTTGAAGACCATGTGCATTTGTTCGTTGACCTTGTGGAACATATGAGCGAGATGAATGTGCTTGTTTCTCATGAAGAAGAAAGCCCTGTCAAAGTTATGGAAATATCCATTGAAGATATGGATCTTTCAGTGAGAAGTTATAACTGCTTGAAAAGAGCAAACATTAACACTATTGAAGATTTGGCCAAAAAGTCAAAAGAAGATATGCTTAAAGTTAGAAATTTAGGGTTGAAATCTTTGGAAGAGGTTATTAACAAATTGTCCGCAATGGGATTATCGCTCAGAAATGACGAGGAATAATCCAAAAATACTTATTTTTTAAAGGAGAAAATTATGGCTACTGTTGCTAAAATGAATAGACCAACAAAAGAAAGATTGAGTTTACTTCGAAATCAGGCAAGTTCACTTTTGTGGGACGGCAAGATTACAACCACTTCGGCAAAAGCAAAGTCTCTTCAAAGTTATGTTGAAAAAGTTTTAACTTTGGCTGTTAACACCTACACCGACACTGTTAATGTTGCAAAAAACAGTATCGACGATAAAGGTGTTAAGACAAAGAGAGAAGTTCTTAACGATGGACCTAAGAAACTTAAAGCACGAAGAATTATTATGTCAAAACTTTTTGACAGACAAGAACAACGCCAACCAAAAGAAGCAAAATCTAATTTTGCCCAGAGAACAAAAGGCATCAAACACCCACTAATTGAAAAGATTTTCAATGTTTATGCTCCAAAATATGCACAAAGGAGCAAAGAAAGTAATCAAAAAGGTGGATACACAAGAATCTATAAAACAGAAGTTAGACGCGGAGACGCTGCTCAACTTTGTCTTATAGAATTGATTTAATTTTAGTTCAAAATTTATGAAAACGCATAACTTTATGCGTTTTTTTGTCGCAAAATTAGATATAATATTTTCGAGTTTTTACGAACAATAGTTTGTCAATTTGCACAAAAATATTCCAATATAATAAATTTATATGAAATTATCTGTATTTTTAAGAGAAAAACAAAATTAATTTGCCAAAATATGACAAAATTTGTAAAATTTTGTTGTGAAAAAAATTCTTTTTATCCTTTTTACTTTTTCACTTTGTTTTTTTATTTCAGCATGTGACGCAGGGCAATATAATGTTTTATTTTTTTCCAAGCAAAACAGCGAGAATATTTATTTATATTTCAACGTAGAAACGTTTGAAATGAACAAGGGTGAGCATCTTGATGTTTTGGGACTTGAAAATCAGACAAATTTGTCAAATTATGAAAATATGTGCATATGCACAAGTGACGAAAGTATTATTTCTGTGAGTAATTTTGAAATCATTGCAATGGGTTGTGGTGAGGCTGATTTAACTTTCACAAAAGATGAAAATAATATCGCAAGATTAAGGATTTCAGTTTTGCCCACTTTTAATATTCCAACTGATGAAAATAGTGGCGACTCAAATGAAAATGACGAGGAAAACAGCGACAACACTGGAAATATAGAGGATAATAATGTAGGAGACGGTGAAACCAATATAGGCGATGACGAAGAAGAAAATAATGTAGGAGACGGTGAAACCAATATAGGCGATGATGAAGAGGAAAATAATGATATTCCAACAGAAAACTCAGACCCTCAAAGTGGTGATGACACAGGCGACGGCGAAACTGAAAATGGAGAAATAGGCACAGGCGAAGAAAATAATGAGGATAGTGAAGATGATAATAGTCAAACTGAACCTGATGCAACTGAACCCGAAGTAACAAATCCTCAAAATGATAATGAAAATGATACAGAAACAGAGCCTACTGAAATTGCAACAACAATCAAACTTATAATTAATTCTAGTCGTGTTGTTGAAAGTAAAATTTTTTCTTCATTTTTAATTACAAATAATGATGAGAGTTGTTTAAACTTTGGATATTCTATTAGTAGTGATGGTGGAGAATCTATAATTTATATAAGTTTTAATGTTTTTAATTTTATATATAGCGGTGGAAAAGTATTTTCATTAAAAATTTATGAGATTGGAAATTTGTCAAACTATGAAGTCATAACCTTTACTTTGAGTGAATTAAACTTTGTTACAATAACTTTTCCTTAATTGTTTGACTTTTTTTGACATAAAAAGTTATAATATTTCAGTATATTATTTACTTTCTGATAATTGGAAAAGAGAATAAATTAGTTTTATAATATGCAAAATAGTTTTAACCTGACAAATGTTTTTTGGAGAGTTATGAAACGAATTTTAAAAATGCTATTAATTGTTTTTGTTTGCGTTATTGGAGCGTTCGGCCTTGTTCTTGGCGGATTGTATATTTTTGGTGGCTTTAATGAACATTCAGTATATGCCGAGAACCTAACTTTTAGCAGTGCGGAAGTCGTCAGTTCTGGCACTTTTGGATTGCAAGTTGACACTACAACTGACGCTGTGAATAAGACGTCTTTGGTGCTTGAAACTTCAAATGGTGGTGAATCTGTCATTGAATATCCAAAAACAATCACCATTGGAGAGAGTTTTAGAGTTGCTCCAAAAAAATTGAGTGGCTCAGAAGACATTAATGTGGGCGGTTATGTTGAACTTTACGCAAGATACATAGGTTCTTCTTCAAATCAAGGTGTGGTTGCTGTTTGCAAGATTCTTATTGATGTTGAAATTGAGGAAGTGGCTGTTAAAATGTCCACCAAAGTTATGGAAGTTAACGATTCCATTCAAATCGCTTCTAGTGGAGAGCCTTTGGAGTCGTTGCTTGAAATTAATCCTATAAATTCTCTTTTGCCATATTCAAACAGAGAAGTGTTTGGAACTATCAGTGAATCTAGTAAATTTTCAACAACTAATCTTGTTAACAAAAAGTTATATTTAGAAGTTTTTAGCCTTGAAAATAATCCAAATAGCACCACAAATGAAAATATTGTTAAGTTTGCGGTGGGAAGTGTGAACGGAACAGAAAATTCTGTGATTGAAGTGGAATATGAATATGACTCCACTCTTGAAGCCTTTGTTTTTTCAAATGACATTTTCATTAAACCTGGTGTTGAAGGGCAAATTGGAGAAATGTGCCTTAAAGCCTACTATTGCCCTACATATGCCTCGCAAAAAAATGTTACAATTACAAATATTAGAGAAGAAGCATCTTCCACAAGCATCAGCAAAGAATCATTCAACATAACAAACTACTCTGTTGATGACATTTCAATGAACACTGCGGATAGGACAATTTATCTTAACAAAGACACTTTTATTTACATAAACAATTCAACAAAAGAAAACAATCTTGGAATAGCACTAACAAACGATAATAATGGAGAGATTGAAGAATCTATATATAAAAATAACATTTACATTTCAGTGGAAACAGAGAATATCAGTTATATCCTCTCAAAGAGCAATGGCGACACCACAAAGAATGTATATGGACTGAACACATATATTGATGACCAGAGCGAGATGAGTGAATGGTGCTGGAAGTTTAAACTCACCGATTTTTTGGTATATTATAATTACACATCTTCTCCTGTGAATGCAAACAAGGTTAAGATTAAAATTGAATATAATGATGGAGTAGATTCTTTCATAGAATATTTCTACATTATCCCCGAAATCCATAAAGTTGACGCATTATCTGTGATATATGCTTCAAATGAAGACACTTCCTTTTATACAAAAAGCGGGGTTTCTTTTCAACTGACTCCTAACAACTTTGATTATGATTATACTGTAACTCCAACATACACTGATCTTGCATATTACATTCCTTATGATAGTAATAACGAGATAGTCACCATTCCTATGTTGACAGGAAACTACTCTGTCAGTTTTGATTTTATTATCAGCATTGACAACACTCTTTCGTTTAATATAAATGGAGATTGGTGTTCCATCAAATCTTCAAATGTCGTCTTTACACAGGGCAGTAAATCCTACTCCATTCCATATTCAGCCGAAGGTGTGCAAAGTAATGTCACAAATATGGTGCAGTTTAGTGCAGGTCAAAAAATTCATTGTGAAATGCAACTGACAATGCTTGAAAATATCACCAGTTCCACTGTGCTTTTCAGTGTTAATGCAGGAAATCAAACACTTCAAATTGACGGGGAAATGGCAAAGTTTTACGCAGAGGGGTCAGACCTTCCAATTCTTTTCATAAATGATGTGAGTTATGGTGTTGATTTCGAATATTTCGAAGACGGCGAAGGGAAATATATTCATATTCTATCAAACAATTCCACATATATACTTTCGGGCATTGGTTCTTTTAGTATCATTGCAGAACTTGTCTATGAGGACTTTTCGACTGGAACAATCTATTGGCTGGGAAAATCTGCTACTTTAAATGTTTACGCTTACACAGATCTCACATCTCTCACAGTTAAACACTATAATCCAACATTAAGCATTGCAACATTCTTTGATAGAGATGGAATTTTCTATGATGAGGGTTCTTCTGAGACTCCTGCAAATTATCTTTATGTGTCTTGCGAGAGCGAACAACTTGACGCTCTCAAAAAATACTATGAAAAGGGCGACTTAATTATAGATTTTTCTCAAAATTATGGAGAGTTAAACACAAGTCTATACGGGGGTGTGGCGGGGATTGAACTCAGCGACATAAACACTGAAGCAATCACTTTTGGCTCTTGGCAGGAAGTTATAACAGAAACTTCCTTTGCTGGATATGTCATTCCATATTATATTAATGAAATATATTCCATTGAAATTAATGGAGAAGAACTTGCCAACTTGTTTGAAATTGTCATATACATTGACACTGATGCAAATGACGATATTTATGCAGAATTTGCATACTCTTCAATTTATTTCGAACCATATCTTAGCATTAATATAAATGACTTAATCCTAACATCTGCAGAACTAACATATTCGGGCAGTAGCAAAGGGACGAGTGATGACCCACTCACCTTAACAGCAAACACAAGCGGTGGAAGTTTTGCTTGGAACGATGGCTCAAGCACAATCTCAAATCTTCCTGTTCAATATAGTTTTTTATATGAAAGTGGCGAAAAGACAATTTCTCACATGACTAAAAGTTTAACTCTTGCTGATACTTCAGCACATTCTGTGAGCAATGTTGACGCTTTTTATGAACTAAATTTATCTTCTTCAGGTGGCGGACTTACTTTCAAAAATTTCCCACACTATGAAGATGGTGTTTTGGTGAAACTTCGAATCTACACAAGTGACGCACAATCTAACGAAACAACTCATTTTGTATGGACGGAAAATGGCTTTGTCAAAACAATTAATTCGTCAATCAGCGAGGGAGTTTACCTTTATTTCAATATTATTGGGCTTGAACTTGATGTCATCGCCCTCAACAACACCGAGTTGGTGGGTTATGAGGATAATGCCTTTGAATTGTTTGGAATGAGTGATGCTATTTTTTCGTTAAATAATGATGAAACACTTAACGGGTTCAATGATTTTTCGCAGATTTTTTCAGTCACTGTTGCGAATCAATATGCTCATGTGAATGAAACCTATTCGCAAATCATTGTGAATAACGATTTTCTTATAGATGGAGGCATTGACATTAGTTTGTCGTATGCAAATAATGAAAAGATAAATATTGAGACTTCTCCTGACACATATGTCCAATCATACACTCAAATGGTTAGTGGTGCTTTTCAGATTTCAGCACAGACAGTCTTTTTAGCACCAAGCGTGGCGGACTTTTGCACAATAACATATAAGAAAGACGATAGTGACGCTGTTGGTGGAAATATGGTGGAGGCAAGCATAAGCAAAATTTCTTCTGCAAATGGAGGAAATGACACAGCGAATAATACTTTTACCATTAATGGGAACTCTCTAACTTTCAGGACTATAACAGGCTCTCTTTCCACAAAAATTCGTCTAAATTTGAGAATTGTCGGCACGGAACTTGAAACATATAAGGATTATAACATTACGATAAATTCAATTTATAATGATAGTAATATTACAGTTGGAACACTAGATGGTGAGAGCGGGGAATATCTTGTCACAGCAGGCATTGAAAATCAGGTTACGATTATCGGTGAAGAAATTGTTTTAAGTGGTAATTTAGACGATGACAAAGATAATATTAATGGCATAACTCTATCGTTTGAAAATGCTGAGGAAGACGAGTTGGAAGCCACTCAGCATATGAGATCTATTGCCTATCAAAGCGGTCCAAACATCGGGTTATATTCTTTTGATTTGAATTATGATAAAAATATTATTGTGACTTTCACAATCTCTTTTGAAGACGGAGGAAGTTTTGTTGCCACAAAAAATATTAAAATTATTAAAAATATATCCTTATTAATTAATGTCGGTGGATTTACAAAAAATTCGGGAGATTTAATTAACTTTGATAATGCAACTTACACCGTCAGCAAAGTTAATGGGGTAAGTGATTTTAGCATTCCAGACACTGATTTTACTGGTAATGACCCAAAATATGATGCGAGCAGTTTCATTTACGACGGGACATATTTTGAAGATTTTACTCCTGAAGGTGGAATTCTTGTGCTAAAAGTTGCTTATCAAAATGAGACAGTGCCGTCAGGAACTGTTGAAACAACTATAACTTTTAATTATAATCCAGACGGCGTGGAATATGAACTTCAATTTTCATATGTTTTCACACTTAATATTAATTCAATCTAAAAAGGAGAAAAAATGAATCTGTTTGAAAATAAAAAATATTATAACAAAGAAGAATTTGACAAACTAAGTTATGAGACACAAAAAGAACTCTTTTTGAAGATTAGAAGATGGGTGCCAGATGTTGATGACAACACAAGATACAACAAAGATAAATATAAAAAAGTCATCATAAAAAAGATTGAGGAAATATGCTCATATGCTTGTTCTGGGCATATTCCAAGCCAAGATTATATGGGATACATCTATAAACGTGGCTTCGACGAATTTTTCCCAATTAATTATAAACGTTCCATTGAATGGAACATCATAGCAGCCTCAAATTTGAGCAAAATTGCCCCACAGAAGATGAAAGCATTTATGAACCCTGCCATTGATATGATATTGTATAGTCCAAGGTGGTCGCAAATAATAAAATATAATGACCTTAATTTAACAAATTATTTTTGGTTTTTAAGTCAATATATCTGTGACATTCTCTATAGGGAACTAAGTCTTAACCCTGTGGAAATGGCAAAAAAAGAAATTATTGAAGAGGACACAAATGAACGCCGTGCCAGAATATTCTTTGACAGATTTAGAGACAGAAGTGTTGAAAAAGCGATTGAAGTTCTTGAAAAACAACTTCCAGCAGATATGGAAGAAGAATATGAAGAAGGCGTGGGAGAGGACCTTTTAAAAGACGAAAAGGGGAACAAAAAGTCAAATAATGATATCTTTGTCGACCCAGACATTGATGATATTTAATTTTTTCTTTTTACTCTTTAAAACCCCTATTATAAATTTATATAGTTGTGTTTTAAAGTAAGATTAATGCTTTTGAGAATAATATTATAAATTTTAAAACTAAAAATTGCCATTTTTTATAAATGGTTTTTTTTATGTTTTATAAATAAATAGATATAATCTTTCAGTTGAAAAAAATGTAAAATAAAAGAAGAAAAAAAGAATATTAAAACTAAACTAACAAACAATAATTTTAGAGGTTACTAAAATGAGTTGTGGTATGGTTAGGAAAGTTGATGAATTGGGGCGAGTGGTCATTCCAAAAGAAATGAGAAGGATTTTAAATATAAAAACAGGCTCGTCAATCGAAATGGTTATTAACGATGAAAATGAGGTTGTTTTGAAGAAATTTTCGGAGATGAACAACATCTCAAACTATGCCGAAGTTGTTGCAGACATCTTGTTTGATGAGTTTAATGTGCCTTGCCTTGTGTGCGATGAGGACAAGGTTGTTTTTTGCAAAGGGGTGAGTAAAAAAGACTTTCTTAACAAGGAAATTCCTCCCCAAAATGATGAGTGGTTTGTGTGTCCTGTGAATTTTGGTGGCTTTCAGGGAGGCTCTATTATGCTTCAAAAAAAAGAGGAAAAAGCGGACGCCGATTTTGAAAAAACTGTCTACATATTTTCTAAATTTTTAGGCAACATTTTAAGCGAGTGACTATGAAAAAACAATCCTTTATTTTTGGGGCATTAATTTTAAGTGTAAGCGGAATTATATGTAAAATTCTGGGTGCTTTCTATAAAATTCCGCTTGCAAATATTCTCGGGGCACAGGGCATTGGGATTTACTATATAATTTTTCCTGTGTATGCCTTGTTTATAACTTTTGTGTCTTCCAGTTTCACCATTTCAATCTCAAAAAGCGTGTCTAACGCAGTGGCGAAAAATGAGTGTAGTTATGCTCACAGGATTTTTTCCGCATCACTTTTGCTTTTGTTTTTCATTGGGCTTGGCATTTCAATTTTGCTTTGTGTTTTATGCAAAGCTATTTCAACCTTGCAAGGCTTTGACAACGCTTTTGTGTGTTATTTGATAGTTGCACCTGCCATTGTTGCGGTGGCTGTTTCAAGTGCCTTTAAAGGCTTTTTTCAAGGGCTTCACAATATGACTCCAAGTGCAGTGTCGCAGGTTATAAATCAAATTTTCAAACTTGCCACAGGTTTCATTTTGGCAAAGATGCTGATAGGGAATGGAGTGCTTTTTGGCACTGCAGGTGCAATTCTCGGCATAACGATTGCGGAAATGCTCACATGTATATTTTTTGCATGTGTATATTTTGTTTTCAAAAAAAGAAATAAGAAGTTTTTTGTGAAAGACAAATCTGCAAAAATGGAAAAGTTATCTTGTGTTATGAAAAATGTTTTCAAGCAGTCAATTCCTTTCACACTAAGTTCTATAATCTTGCCAATGTCGCTTGTAATTGACAGTTTTTTAATTTTAAACATTTTAAAATCTATGGGTTTTGAAAAACTTTTTTCCACTGGGCTTATGGGGCTTAATTCTGGCGTGGTGAACACTCTTGTGAATTTGCCGTCGACTCTTTCGGTGGCTGTGTGTATGACCATAGTGCCATACATTTCTTTTGCAATGTCGAAGAGAGATTATAACGGCGTTAAAAACAAAGCGTCGCTCGCTCTTAAACTCACAATGCTGATTTCACTGCCTTGTTGCATCATTTTTTCAATTTTTTCAAAAGAAATCATCATCACTTTGTATGCGGGAAGTTTGCAAAGTGTTTATGAGATAAATGTGGCAAGTTCACTTCTCACAATTTCTTCAATAAACATTTTTTATCTTGCATTTTTGCAATTAACAACGGCATTTTTGCAAGCGATTAATAAATCATATGTCCCTGTTTTCAGCCTTTCCATTGGGCTTATCTTTAAAGTTGTGTTTGAAATCATTTTCATCAGCAACCCCTTTATGAATATTGCAGGTGCAGTGGTGTCAAATTCCGCTTGCTATTTCGTGTCGTGCTTAATTAATATAATATATTTTAGAAAACAGTTTCGCATCAGTTACTCATTTTTCAAGATTGTCATTTGCCCGCTAATCGCAAGTGTTGTTGCCACTTTTTGCATTTACTTGTCGCTAAAAATAGTCGAGGGATTTTTCTCCATTGCCGTTTGCACATTATTGTCTTTAGTTTTAGGAATGTTTATATATATTTTTCTCATTTTTCTGCTTAAAACATTCACAAAAGAGGAAAAAGATGCTTTATTTTTCTCTAGATTTAGGAAAAAACCTGTTTAGAATTATTTTATAAATTAATTAATATTATAATTTTTTGATTAAGTAAAAAAGGGAATTTTAATGGAAATTTTTCCAAAAAGATGCTAGAATAGACTTATGAAAATTGGAAATGTTGAGATTGAGGGAAATTTAATTTTAGCACCTATGGCTGGGGTGACTGACATTGCGTTCAGGGAACTTTGCAAGCATTTTGGTGCGGGTTTGACGGTGACAGAAATGGTGAGTGTGAAAGCACTCTTGTTTAAAAACAAAAAAACGCAATTACTCCTTGAGACTTTCAGCACTGAAAGTCCTTGTGCCGTGCAAATTTTTGGACACTGTGCAGACGACTTTGAAAGGGTTATCAGAAGTGGAGTTCTTGACAAATTTGACATAATCGACATCAATATGGGTTGCCCTGCTCCAAAAATTGTGAAAAATGGTGACGGCAGTGCTCTGCTTAAAAACTTTGCTCTTGCAAGAGAGATTGTTGAGGCGTGTGTGAAAAGCACAAATAAGCCAGTGACTGTGAAAATTCGAAAGGGATTTTATGAAAATGATGATGTTTTAGTTCAGTTTGCGAAGATGTGTGAGGACGCAGGTGCAAGTGCAATAACCATTCACCCACGCACAAAGTCGCAGAACTATTCAGGGCAAATTGACACAAGTGACATTAAAAAAGTGAAAGACAGCGTGAAAATTCCTGTCATTGGGAATGGCGATGTTGTGGACATTTCTTCATATAAAAAAATGCTTAATACAGGGTGCGACGGAGTTATGATTGGCAGACGTGCAGTTGGTTGTCCTGAAATTTTCTCTATTTTGTCAGGGAAAAAGATTGATTTGACAAAACCTGAAATCATCAAACTTCACCTTGACATTCTAAGAAAATATTATGATGAAAAATTCATTTCAAAAATATTTATTAGGCATGCTTTTGCCTATGTAGGTTTTGAAGCGGGTGCAGTGGAAAAGAGAAAAAAATTGGCATTTTGTAAGACTTTAAAAGAAATGGAAGATGCTTTGTTTGAAAATTGATTATTTTGTTTTTTATTAGCGTTGATAAAGCGAAAAATTAAATAATATTAAAAACCGAGTGAATTAAATATACAAAAGTATCTAAAATTGATAAAATGAAAAAGAAAAAAATGCAAGGAGTTAAAATGAAAAGGACTATAAAAGATTTAGATATTGAAAATAAAAAGGTGCTTTTGAGGCTGGACTTCAATGTTCCTGTCGACCAAAAAACACACGAAATAACAGACTCAACGAGAATTATGGAGAGTTTGTCGACGATAAACTATCTTTGTGAACATAAAGCAAAAGTTATAATATGTTCCCATTTTGGCAGACCAGACGGCAAGATTGACCCAAATTTTTCGCTTAAAATTGTTGCCGAGAAATTGAAAAAAATTGTCAAAAACAAAGTGGAATTTGCCACCGACACTGTGGGAAAAGATGCAAGGCAGAAGATTAAAACAATGGTGCCTGGTGAGATTGTCGTGCTTGAAAACCTTCGTTTTGACAAGCGTGAAGAGGAAAATGACGAGGAATTTTGCAAAGAACTTGCAAGTCTTGCCGACATCTATGTGAATGACGCTTTCGGCACTGCTCACAGAAAGCACGCCTCAACATATGGCGTCGCAAAATTGCTTCCAAATGCCGTTGGATTTTTGATTGGCAAGGAACTTAAAGTTATGAACCAAATTATGACAGAACCAAACAGACCTTTTGTCGCCATTTTGGGCGGGGCTAAGATAACCGATAAAATTCCCGTTATTGAAAATTTGATTGATAAAGCAGACGTTATTTTGATTGGCGGAGGAATGAGTTATACCTTTTTAAAAGCAAAAGGTGGAAAAGTGGGGAAGTCTTTAGTGGACAACACTAAAATTGAATTTGTGGAAAAGTTGATTGAAAAAGCCGTTTCTAAAAACGTTGAAATTGTGCTTCCTGTGGATATAATGTGCTCAAAAGAATTTGACAGCAAAGAAAAACCAAAGAAATTTTTATCTATGGAAATTAGCGACGATTATATGGGGCTTGACATTGGACCAAAGACCATTAAAATGTTTAAAAAATACATCAAAAAGGCAGGAACTGTCATTTGGAACGGACCTCTTGGCGTTTTTGAAAATCCTATGTATGCACGGGGAACGATGAAAGTGGCAAAATTTATGGCAAAATCAAAGGCTTTCACTTTTGTCGGTGGCGGAGACAGTGCTGCAGCGGTGGTGAAGTCGGGCTATGCAAAGGAAATCAATCATCTGTCAACGGGCGGAGGTGCAAGTTTGATGCTTCTCGAAGGGAAGATATTGCCGGGAATTGAAGTCATCTCAGATAGAGAGGAAAAAAAGGAAAATAAAGAGTGAATAAAAGAAAACTTACAACGCTTATTATTATGGACGGAGTTGGAATTCCAAAAGACCTTGAAAAAAGTGGAATAATACCCGAAAACACAGTGAATTTGAGAAAACTTGAAAACGATTTTTCTTTCACCACTCTTTTTGCAAGCGAAGAATATGTTGGGCTTCCTATGGGACAAGCAGGCACGAGCGAAGTTGGACATATGACCATTGGAGACGGACGAGTGAATTTTCAACCGCTTGTCAAGATAAACAAAGAGATTGAAAGTGGAGCATTTTTTAAAAATAAAAAATTGAACGATGCAATCGATTATGCAATGATTAACCATAAAAAAATTCACCTCATTGGACTCACAAGTGACGGAGGTGTTCACTCTCACATCGAGCATCTGTTTGCTATCTTGGAATTATGCAAAAAAAGAAAATTTTATGATGTTTTCATTCATTTTGTGAGTGACGGCAGAGACACCGAACAAAAGAGTGTGAAGAGATATCTCGAGCAGGTTGTCGATTACACCAAATTGGTGGGATGTGGAACACTGGCGACCATTGTGGGAAGATTTTACGCCTTTGATCGTGACAAGAATTATGACAGAAATAAACTAGCATATGACCTTTGGGTGAGCGGAAAAGGCGAAAAATTTGAAAATTATAATCATGCGATTGAAAAAGCATATAAAGCGGGCGAGACAGACGAATTTATTAAGCCTATTGTCCTTACGAATAAGGGAAAGCCTGTGGCGGAGATTCAAGAGGGCGACGTTGTGATTTCATATAATTTCCGTGCGGACAGAGAAAGACAACTCACATATGTTATGGCAGAAGATAACGACCTTGATTTTGTTGAAAAATTAAACCTATATTTTGTGACAATGACCGAATATGATGAAAATTTCAAAAATGTCCATGTAATATATAAAAACGAGTCTCACGACAAAATTTTGTCGCAAGTTTTAAGCGAAAATGGAGTTAAGCAGGTGAAGATTGCTGAAACTGAAAAATATGCTCACCTCACTTTCTTTTTTAATTCTGGTAAGCAAGACACTTTTGAAAATGAAGACAGGATTTTGATTAATTCCGAAAAAATGGCAAGTTATGCCTCTTTTCCTGAAATGTCAGCAAGAAAAATCGCAGATAAAGCGGTTGAAGTGATGGATAAATATGATTTCATTGCGATTAACTTTGCAAATTGTGATATGGTGGGACATTCGGGAGATAAAATGGCAACGAGAAAGGCAATGCAAGTTGTTGATGAATGTGTCAAAAAAGTTGTGGACGAGGTTTTAAAACGAGGTGGACAGGGAATTGTGACTGCCGACCACGGAAACGCAGATATTATGGAGTATGATGACCACAGCCCGCACACATCGCACACGATTGCAAAAGTTCCCCTAATTCTCTTTGGAGACATGAAAGTGGAACTTCACGAAAATGGAACTCTTGCCGACATTGCCCCAACTCTTCTTAAGATGATGAATATAAAAATACCTGTTGAAATGACAGGTAAACCATTATTTTAACTATAAAAAAAGAAATGTAAGTTATTAAAAAAAAGGAGAAAATTATGCGAAAAAAATATGTTATTGCTAATTTCAAGATGAATAAGACTGATGAGGAGATTAAAAACTATCTTTCCACCCTCATTCCTATTGTGGTGTCTGCAACTTCGCAGATTGTTTTGGCAGTGCCTTTTGTTTCCATCAAAACATCTGTGGAAAAGGTGAAAGGCTCAAACATTCTCATTGCAGGACAAAATTTGAATGAAAACGAATTTGGAACTTTCACAGGTGAAGTGAATGGCGAAATGCTCGTTGGTGTGGGTGCCGAGAGTGTTGTCGTTGGGCACAGCGAGAGAAGAAACAAATTCAATGAAACAAATGAGATTGTTAATAAAAAGATTTTCAAAGCACTTAAAAATAGCCTAATTTGCGTTTTTTGTGTGGGCGAAACTCTTTATGAAAGAAAAAATCAACTTACGGCTCAAGTCTTGCAACAACAGATTTCAATCGGACTCAAAGGGCTTTATGCAAACGAACTCAACCATATCGTCATAGCCTACGAACCTGTTTGGGCGATTGGCACTGGAACAATCCCTATGGACATTGAAATTTTGGAAACTGTGAAACTTATTAGAAGCATTTTAACAGATATGTATGATGCTAAAATCGCAAACGAAGTTTCAGTCTTGTATGGCGGAAGTGTGAATGAAAGTAATTGCAAAAAAATTGCAAAGTTAAGTGGTGTGGACGGCGTTCTTGTGGGCGGGGTGTCGCTCGTGCCAGAGAAGTTTGGGCAGATTATAAGTGCCTTTGACACCAAACAAAAGAAAAAATTACCTATTGAAAAAGTTTAAAATTTACTGTATAATCCATATGGAGAGATAAAGAGATAATGGATTATTTTTGGACTATTTTCAATTTTTTAAAAAGTAATTTTTTCTATGATTTGAGGTCATCTGTGATTTCAGTCTCTTTTCTTTTGCTTATATATTTTCTGAACAAACTTTTGAAAGATAAGGGTGACAAAATTATAAAAACCTTGAAATACCTCGTGGAAACAGCAATGTGTTTTGCAATATTAATTATTGTTATGTGAAAAGTTTGATTTTATTTTAAAATTGTGTTAAAATCATTTCGTTTTAATAAAAAAGGAGTCTTTTATATGTTATATCTTTTAGGAGAAAGTCTTGCACCAAATTGGGTTGTAAACTCATTTCCAATCATTAAATTTATTCTTTTAGCACTTATTCTCATTTCGGCAATATCTTTGGTGGTGGTTGTTATGGTTCAGGAGAGTGAAGGGGGAGATTCTATAAACTCCGTCACAGGCATTAAAGAAACATATTTTTCAAAAAATAAGGGGCTTAACAAAGAAGTCCGTTTGAGAAAATTGACCATTGCACTTGCAATTTTCATTGCAGTGGCAACGATTGCTTTCTTTGTATTGACGACAATCTATGGCGGAAGTCTCTGGGGCTAAGATAATAATCTTTAAATAAAATTTTTAGAATTTAGTGAAAAAATAAAAATAATTAAACTCTTTCTTTTATTGAAAGAGTTTTTTGTTTGTCTTTTTTAGTTTGACAAAAGCGGGACTCAAAGTGTAAAATTAAAAAATGGAAGATTTAGAAAAGAAACTATTAGAATTAATGGACAAAAGATTTTTTAATCATAAGGGAATTGATAAACTCGCACAGATTTTAAGCGAGCAATTAAAAGAAAATTATGATAAGGTGCTTGTTGCCCTTAAAAATTTGGAAATATCAGGCGATATTTATGAATTTACAAAACATAAATATGTGACAAGCGAAAGCGCAGGTTTGGTGAAAGGCAAGATTGGCTTTAACTCGCCTAATTTTGGCTTTGTTGCAAATCCTTCAGGCGATATTTTTGTCGGAAAAAGGAACTCTCTTGGCTCTTTTGATGGTGATATTGTGCTTGTCAAAGTTATGAATCAGGAGCAGGGTGGCAAAAAACGAGACGGCAAAGTCTTGAAGATTTTGTCTCGAGACAATGAAAAGATTGTGGGGACTTATTCTCAGGTGAAAACTTATGGCTACGTGAAAGCCGACAGGAAAAACTATGACATTTTCATTCCAGCAGGTGAAAGCCTTGATGCAAAAGACGGAGACAAAGTTGTCGCCGATATAATTCAATATAAATCTGGCAACCCAGTGGGTAAAGTTGTTGAAGTAATCGGTTCTTTGCAAGAAAAAGGCAACGACATAAAGTGGCTTTTAAGACAATATAAAGTTAATGATGTTTTTCCTGAAAACGTGCTAAAAATGGCACGAAGTTTTGGAGATAAGATTGACGCAGACAAAGCAAAAGATCGACGCGACCTCAGAAATGAAGTTCTTTTCACCATTGATGGTGCAGATGCAAAAGATTTGGACGACGCTGTGTCTCTCAAAAAGAATAAAGATGGAACATATGAACTCGGTGTGCATATTGC
>CAYIZE010000013.1:0-2018 GCA_964367785.1 uncultured Christensenella sp. | reverse complement strand
CTTCTTGATATGAGTGAACTATCCAGCATTTTGGAAAATAGACGAAGAAGACTCGGCTCGTTAGATTTTGACCTTCCAGAGGGAAAAGTGCTTGTTGACGGAAATGGAAAACCTATCGATGTTGTGAAAAGAATGTCCACAAAATCCACCAAAATGATTGAAACGTTTATGGTTGCGGCAAACGAGGTTGTGGCAAAGACTTTTTCAGACGCCAAAATTCCTTTTGTCTATCGTGTGCATGAAAATCCAGACCCTGACAAAATGTCCACTTTTTATAACTTTTTAGACACTTTGGGGATTAAATCACCTCAAGATAAAAAAGATATTGAGCCAAAAGACTTGCAGAACATTTTGAAACTTGTTGAGGGCAAAGACTTGGCGGAAGTTGTTAATATGGTTATGCTGAGAAGCCTTAAAAAAGCAAAATATCTCAACAAATGTTTGGGGCATTTTGGCTTAGCACTTAGTTATTATTGCCACTTCACATCACCTATAAGACGATATCCTGACCTCACCATTCACAGAATTATAAAAGAATATTTGCACAAAAATATATCTTTCATAACTTCGCCAAAAATGTTAGATTTTGTTGTGAAATCAAGTGCACAATCGAGCAATCAAGAGAAAATAAGCGAAGATGTGGAGCGTGCTATTGAGGATTATAAAAAATGCGAGTATATGTCGCAATTCATCGGGCAAACTTTCTCTGGCATAATTTCAGGAGTAAATCAAAGAGGTTTCTATGTGGAACTTCCAAACACATGTGAGGGGCAAGTGAGCATATCTTCACTCAAAGACAATTTTTATAACTACGATGAGCGTAACCTTATGCTTGTCAGTAAACATAATTTTTATAAAATTGGCGAGAAAGTTGAGGTTAAACTTCTCAGTTGCAACTTGCCAGAAAGAAAGACGGAATTTGAAGTTTTGAAAAAAATTAAATAAAATTTATATTTTATGATATAATTTTCGGGGAGAAAAAAAATGAAAGTGGTGGCTAGCAATAAGTTTGCAAATTTTAACTATTTTCTGCTTGAGACTTTCGAAGCGGGAATTGTTCTTAAAGGCTGCGAGATAAAATCTATCAGGCAAAACGGAATGACTTTGAGCGAGAGTTTTGTTTTGTTTGCCAAAAATAAGGTGCTTTTGAAAAATTGCTATGTGAAACCCTATCAATCAATTAATGGTTTTAGCCCAGACGCAAGGAGAGACAAAGAACTTCTTCTCAACAAGTCGGAGATTATTAAACTGCGAGAAAAAGTGGAAAAACAGGGGTTGACAATTATTCCTGTGAAAGCATATCTTAAAGATGAACTGATTAAAGTTGAAATTGCACTTGCTCGCGGCAAAAAACTTTATAATAAAAAAGATGACCTTAAAGAAAAAGACATCAAGCGAGAACAAGAGAGGAATTTTTTTGTTAAATAAAAAAGAAAAAAACAAGTTTTAAAAAAAATATAATAAGGGAAGGGCGGGCAAGTTGCTAGCTACTGCTAGCAACTGACTTTTGCAAAAAGCAAAAGTCACGCACACTTTAAAGTGTGCATTGCCCGCCCGCAATGCTTTTTCAAAATATTTTATAAAAGCATAAATTAAATTAAGTAAGATGTAAGAAAAAAACAAGCAGTTGAATTTATTTTCAAAATATGGTATAAATTGTCAATGGGGGTGTAACGGTTTCGACAGGGTGAGAAAGGAAGAATTAAGCGAGGGGTAGTGGGCGATCTACCGAAAAAAATGCCAAAATGCTTAAACGCAGAAAACAGAACAACTTCTAGATTAGCACTAGCTGCTTAACTAGACATTCCAAACTTTGGCTCTTGCTACGAAGTCTACGAGTGTAAGAAATAGGAAGAAAACTTTGTTTTAAAGTCTTAAAAAACAATTTTATTAATAGACTCGTTTTGAAATTTTTGTTGTTTTTATCTTTCAAAATTAAAAAAAAAGAGCAACTATCCTCGAAGAAAAATTCGCTCGTTCCATTTTGGACAGGAGTTCAATTCTCCTCACCTCCACCA
>CAYIZE010000012.1:17654-19184 GCA_964367785.1 uncultured Christensenella sp. | reverse complement strand
TATGAATTATAAACTTAAAAAATTCGCTTTTTTAACTCTTTTTGACATTAGTTTAATCTCGATTTGATATTTCCCGTCGTCATCAACATAATAACTAATATTCATATCTTCAAGACGAAGTTCAAAATAGTTGCCAACAATTTGAAAAATGTCGCTTTTCATAAGACTCAGTAAAGGCAGAGAAATCTTTTCTTTGTCGTGCTTTAACATACTTCTTAGACGCAGAGATGTTTTTTGTGCCACTTTCATTTCTCGCTTCCCTCCAATATTTTTCTTTATTGTTTCTAAATTTTTTTATTAAGCAAAAAGACGTTTTATATTTTTCTTTTTATTGCACGTTTGAAAAACCCCACAATTCCCTTATATTTTTCTGTGCAATCGTAGAGTTTGTCTGTTTCACCTAAGATATTTTTTGCAAGCATAAAAAATGCACCAAACGATTCGCAATTTTTATTTACTGTTTTCCCCACCCCCAATAGAGTTGTGATACTGTCGTCTTCGGGAATAATGCCAGAGAGTCTGACATCTAAAATCTCGGCAATCTTTGCACTGTCCATCATCTCTTTATCCATAACCATATCGCCCCGCACTCTGTTCACGACAAGCGAATAGTCCTTGATGTTATAATTTGACAGCATTAAAAGCACTTTGTCGGCGTCTCTCATACTTGACAAGTGAGGAGTGACAACAACTAATGCCTCGTCTGCTCCATAGACTGCTCTTTTAAAAGGTTCGTCAATGCCCGCAGGACAATCGATGAGAACAAAATCAAAAAAATCATTAAGACTATCCACCACTTTTTTGACATTTTCGGCGGTTACTTGGGCTTTATTATAGGAATGTGCCGATGGCATTATGTAAAGATTGGGCTGGTCAAGGTCTTGGACAAGGGCTTGTTTTGTGCGACATTTTCCCTCAATCACGTCCACAATGTCAAAGACAATTTTATTTTCTATGCCTGTGACGACGTCGAGATTATTCAGTCCAATGTCCACGTCCACGAGGACAACCCGTCTATTATGTTTTGCCAAAGCGAAACCTAGGTTAGCACAAATGGTGGTCTTACCAACGCCACCTTTTCCGCTTGTGATAACAATTTTTCTTGCCATAAAGTCCTCTCTTTTTGTATAAGCATTCTATTATTAGAACAAAAAAAAGTAAAACACAGTTTTGTTTTACTTTTTATCTTCGACAAAGAAAGTCACATATTTTAGTTTTCTTCCACAATTTTCTGCAAAAGAGTGAGGTCGGAAAAGAGTTTTTCTGTGCCTAGCACGCTACAAACTTCAGCATTATCTATAACAAAAACAGACAAATTAAGAATTTTTTTAAAAAACTTTTCAAGCCCTGTTATCTGCGACGCACCACCGCACAAAACAATTCCATCATTTTTTATGTCTTCGGCAACTTCACTACTACATTCATTATAAAAAGCTTGAACCGTTTGAAGAATTTTAAAATATGTTTCATAGACGGGTTTCATAATATCTTTTGCACTAATTATCGTTGAAATTTGAGAATTAACAACAG
>CAYIZE010000012.1:5084-17554 GCA_964367785.1 uncultured Christensenella sp. | reverse complement strand
CTAAAATAGGGTGCGTCCACAAGACTGCAACAAACAAGGTTATAGACAAAATCAATCCTCTCAAAGCCCACTGCGTAGAAAACTTTTTTATAGTCCTCATACTCGCTTTCGCTAAGCCCAACAGGCAGACAAACAATTAGTTTCACTGCAGGTTTTATTAGTTTGTAACGAATGACTTTGCTGAAAAAATAGGAGAGTATTTTCTGCGTGAGGTCGATATTTTTGATAACTCCCTCTACAACAGGTTTCACAAAAATTTCGTCGTCACTACTCTTGCCATAAAGTCTTTCGGCTTCCAGCCCCATTTTCAGCACTTTCATATTCTTGCCATAAGTTTGAAGAAGTGCAAGTGTGGGTTCACACAATACAACTCCACTATTTTTTTTGTAGATTGTGGTGTAGTTACTCCCCAAATCTATACTTAATTCATTCACAGACATATGTTCACCTATACATTTGAAATTATATCAAAAAAAACTGGGATATAAAACTAAATTAAGCGTAATGTTTGTAAAAATAAATTTTCGCATAAAAAAACTCCCAACACAAAGGCTGGAAGTTAAAATTAATTATAGGACTTCAAGAGTTTTCTTATAAACTTTCACAAAGTCTTGCGAGGCTTTGAGTGCTTCCCTAATTTCAATGGAGGCGTCGAGCGTTATGATTGTTTTCATAATAACAGAATCTCCCAAAATGTCGCAACTGATGTCTTGCACAACATTTCTGTGAGTTTTGTCAAGTGCTTTAGCAAGGCGAATGATGAGAGAAAGTTTCCTGACAGCGTCAAGATCCTCTTCAACCAAAAGTTCCTTATATTTCACCCATTCTGTCAAGTTGAAATCACTCAAATCTTGGCTGGCACTGACGAACGATGCAAGGATTATTTCCCTGTGAGTTGCTCCCAAAATCTCTGAATTCAAAATAATGGAAAAACCATTTTTCTCGTTGTCATAGAATTTAATTCGTTGTCCGCAATTATACATAGACGCGGCAATTCTGAGAACTTTAACATATCCTCTTGGCAACTTGTGAAGAACTTTGAGTTGTCTGAAAAGAATGAGGGCGAGTTCGCTGACTTGCTTTGAATTATTATATTCTCCGTCATAAAATTCCCTAATGTTATCAAGGCTGAAACCAAGAAGGTCGGAAATAGGTTTTTCGCTTGTCTGTGGCACAACTGATGAACAAATAAATCCTTCGTTCATTCCTTTCAACGAAACAGTTGCGTCTTCAAATTTGCAGACATCAAAAATTGCTTTTATCATTGAAATTCCGCTGGCAAAAACATCTGATCTGTCGGCAGAAATGCCTTTAATCTTCTTTGTTTTGTCGACATCAAGAGTTTTAACAAGGTCATAGACATTTTGAAATTGTGACTTTGTCATCACATAGTTATGCTCTGAATCAAGAGGATATCTTCTCATCTTCCTTGAAAGAAGCCCTGCGTTTTTGAATGGATTGCCCACTCCCACAAAGTTGAATTCACCTTCAATGCTTTTCAACCATTCCACATTTTCAAGTTCTTCCTTAAACTTGTTTGTCATAAGTTGACAGGCTTCTTCGGGAGAATTTGCCTGTTCCATAAGTTTTGCAATCGCATATGTACCAAAAGGTAAATCAATTTTATTCAGCACATTTCGTCTTGCATATTGCAGAATTCTTACAGTTCCTCCGCTGATGTTAAACACAACTGCTTTTGGCATATCAAGAGAATTCACAACACCTGTGTAAAGAGCACTGAGTTCCTCATCTTGCGACAAAATCTTGAACTTAAACCCACAAACATTATAAATCTCATCTAAAAAACTACGATAATTTTTAAGATTTTTAAGTGAATGACTGCACACTGCAACTATGTTTGAAATCTTGTTCACTTCACAAATCATTCTATACATTTTAAGCACTTCAATCGCCTCGTTGCTTCTGGCAATCCTAAGCATTCCCTCGCCATCAAAATCGTCAACGATTTTCACATTTTCAGAGATGTCTTCAAACACCGCAAAATTCCCCTCTGGCAAACAAGAAGCCATAATAAGATCTATCTTACTACTTCCTAAATCAACTACTGCTATCTTATCCAAAATAACACCCCTTTACTTTCTTTTTATAATTATTTTTCAATCTTGATTGCGCCAACTGGACATATGCCCTCGCATGTGCCACATTTGATGCAAATGTTCTCATCAATGCTCGCTTTTCCATCTATCATTTTAATGGCACCAACTGGGCAAACACCCTCACAAGCACCACAACCAATACATTTTTCTTTGTCAACCATAATTAACTCTCCTTCCTAATAAGTCAACCTCATTTTACACGAGAATTCAAAAGTTGTAAAGAATTTTATAGTTTATTTTTTGTTTACATATTTTTTAATATAGACAAATAACTCATATATTGCCACTATAATCAAAAAAATGGCAAACATAATTTTTAGTGCTTGACTGGAAGCGTCTTTCACAAGAAGTGCTGTGATTGTTGCCGTGATTACGCCAAAAAATGCAAAACAAATGGCTGGAAAAACTTGCGTATATCCTTTTTTAATGTAAAAAAACATAATAAAAAACGCCACAAAAACAAAGGAAAAGACATTAATTATCTGTGAATTTTTCTGTGAGATATTTATGAGAGATAGAATAGGGATTAAAATTGTCCCGCCACCTAGTCCCATACTTCCAAGAAGTCCTGAAAGTAAACCTATTAAAATTAGCAATATCCACATATATCTCTCCTTTAAACAAGGTAAAAAGCAAATTTTAAATTGATATTTTTGATTAAAAAAGCATTTTTATGCCCGACAAAAAAAGAATTATCACAAACAGTAGATTGAGTGTTTTGTCGCTTATTTTACTCATAAATTTTGCACCAAAAAAACCGCCAATTATCGAGCCTATCGTGACAAACAAAAGTTGAGAGAATTCATATTTTAAAGTTGAAAGATAGATTATGAGTGTGGGTAAACATATAATTGACATAACAAGCACAGTTGTGGCGTGAGACTGCTTATCCGTTAGATTAAAAAACTTTTTTAAAATGGGCACGCACAACATTCCGCCACCCCCACCAAAAAACCCATTTATGACCCCCACAAGCATTGATAGCAAAAAAAATATTAAAAATTTTGTTTTTTTGTCCATAATTCTATTATGTTTTTAATAGTTTAAATTATTTACTATTAATTCTATTGCTTATTATAATATATTTAGTTAATAATTAATTATATAAAATCAACCTAAAAGAAACCAAAAATCAATTGCAATTTTAGGAGCATTAGTATATAATTCAATAGTTACAAAAAAGTCACACAAGGTTGACAAAAAATATCATTTTAAAGGATTTACTATGAAGAATAAGGTTATTTCAACAAAAAAAATATTTATCACTCTTTTGCTCATTGTTTCATTTCTTTTTTTAGGAAACATTGCTGTATTTTCCTCTTTAATCGACGCAAAAGCGTATATATATCAAGCGGAAAGTTCTAGTGTCTCTGTGGACAATGGTGATTTCACCTCCTACACATCTGGAAACAAAGGTGCTCCATATTCCCTGACGGATAGTTGGACCATTTCAAAAAGCTCTTCTGTCTTTGCGGGAGTTATTGATGTTTCAGACAGCAATTTTGAAACAAACTATTCTTTTGGGCTTTCTGAAAACCCTGAGACAGATGAATCAATCACAAGCGCTGACAACTATATTTTAATGTTTCGTTCAGATGAACTGGGCAAAGCAAGTGCTGTGAGCGACAAATTTACTCTAACAAAGTCTAAATATTTCCGTTTAAGCATTCATGTTAAGACGGTTGATAATGCCAAAGCCTCTCTCTATCTTTCTGCTGATAGCACTAAAAACTTTGTCAATGTTTCCACAGGAAATGTTTGGAAGACGTATTCTTTCTTCATAGCAACAGACAGCCTTAATGAACTTGAGACAACTCTTACACTTTCTTATGGTGCAGATAGTTCAACAAACACAACTGGTGCAGTTTTATATGACTGTGTTGAAGTTTATGAGGTTTCAAATGAAGACTTCTATTCTGCATCGTCAAACACACAGACAAGAATTCTTGATGAGAGCAGAGAGTCTACTTCCCCTTTTATAAATTCGAATTTTGAAAACGGACTTGACAACTGGACAGTTGATGCTTTAACAGGAAGCGGACAAGCAAGTGTGACAGCCAATACAACTGCTCAAATCAACGCAACTTTAAATAGTTTATATAATAACAATGGTTCAAAAAATTATGCAAGCACATATGTTGATTTAAACACAAGAGACCTTTTACTTTTAAACAATGACGTCCAAACAACGACAATTTCGTCGACAACAAGTAATTTAGCAACCGCAAAACAGCATTCTTTCTATGCACTTACTTTCCTTTTAAAAACTGGTGAGATTTCCGGCTCGGGAATAACGGTGACACTAACCCCTGAAAATTACGATGCAAGTGCTGACGAAAATTTATATGAACCACTTGTTATGACTGGCTTGACTTCCAGCACTGGACTAAGCGAATATAACGGCTTTCAATTAAAAACAATTTATATCAAAGGCAGTGTTGAAACTGATCAAAAATATTATATTAGTTTTTCACTTCCTAGCAGTTCTGGCTATGCAATTATAGACGACATTTCCCTCACACCACTCACACAAGAAGAATATGCTGATAACTCTGGTGATTCAGACGCTCTCGACTTCTCTTCAAACATAACCGACACCTCAACAATTTCAAATGGCAATTTTTGGTTTTCTGACAATGAGACTTTAAATGAAACGCACCCTTTAAAACCACTTAACTGGACATATTCTGCTGACTCTAACAATGCAAAAAGCGGAATAATTCGAGTTAATCCAACATACTTCGCTATTGACTCCCAAAATTTTGGCTACATTTCAAATCCTGGGGTTGATGTTGATTATCCTTCAGGTGCAGATAATTATAATGAAAGTGTTTTAATGATTAGAAACACAACAAGTAATGATGCTTCATATAAAAGTGAATCATTCACAATTTCAGCAAACTCATCATCTACCGCTTCAACTGCTAAGATTTCTGTGAGTGTGAGAACATATGGCACTGCAAAAGCATTCATTAAACTTTTAGACAAAGACGGAAATGTTGTGGCAATTCTCGACAACGTCACTTCCACAGATTGGAACACATACTCAATTTATCTCAAAAACGGACTTAGTTCTTTAGATGTTAACCTTGTGCTGGGTGTTAATGGAGATGACGCTAACAACTATGCTTTCTTCGATTTTGTTAAATATGAGAGTTCATCAACTGACGAACTTTCAACAATGACTTCAAACACTTCATATTATTTGAATTTGATGGAAGACAGTTTCTACTCTCACTCCACTGAAAGATATGAAGATGTTTATAAAAACACAAATTTTTCAAAATACTCCGCTACAGAAGGCAGTAATAACTATTATGGTGTGAGAACAACTCAGGTTAGAGAAAATGCAAACGACCAAAAGGTTTTACTAATAAACAATGTCATTGAGGGTTATCAAATTTTAAGTTCAAACTATGCCTATTCACTGACTGCAAAAAAATATTATGAATTTTCAGTTTGGATTAAGACAGACTTCTCTGGCACTTCCCTTAATGGAGACATTTTTGGTGGATATTTTGAAGTTGTTGCTATTGACGATGATGGCGAATTTGTTGAAACTGAAGATGAGAACACAAATATATTTTCAAACATTGTGATAAGTTCAACTGATAATTATGGCTGGGTTAAATATTCAATGTATATTCTCTGCGAAACAACCCAAAACGTTAAGGTTCTTCTTGGAATGGGAACACAGGAAAATCAAACTCAAGGCAAGATATATTTTGACGATTTAACAGTGACAGACATCGAGGAAACGGCTTATGCTGAAAAGGTTGTAAATCCAAAAACTATCGTCTCTGCAACAATTCAACTTCCGGAAGATGATGAGGAAGAGGCAGACAGTTCAACTTCAACTGATCAAGGTTCTGTGAATGTTTGGGCATTTATTTCCTCAATAATTTTAGCAGTTGCACTTATATTCTCTCTTGCTGGATATGCTTTAAGACAAATTCCAAAGAGCAAAGTTAAAAAAGTTTCAAAAAAGAGCAATTATGTTATTTCAATTAAGAAAGTAAAACAAAAAGACATTCAAGAAGAACTTAAAATTAAGCGTGAAAAAGATTTATTAACACTAAATGAAGATTTATCAAATGTTAAAAATGAATATCAAACTTTGAGAGATAAATATGAGAAAGACACAGCAGACAAAGACGAGGTTGAAAGCCGAAATATCTATAGGACTTATGCGATTTCTGCAAACATATTACTTTCAAAAATAGAATATCTCAATTCCGCTATTGCTTATTTGAATGACCCTTTTAACATTAAACAAACTGAAAAACGAGAAATAACAAAGCGAAACAAGCAAAATAAATTAGAGTTTGAAAAACAATTACAAGAAGAATATGAAAAGATTAACGACAATGAAAAAACTCAAAATGTTAAAAACAAAAAGAAATAAGTTTAAAAAAAAGAGTGAATAATTTATCACTCTTTTTTTATTTTTTATTTTATATATTTTCTTTAATTAATTTTCTTAAAATAACTTCTTCTTCTTTTGTGCTGAATATGGTCAAACACACTCCACTGTCCTTGTATTCTTGTGTTGTCTTCGAGCATAAGATTCGTCTCAGCATATTTAATGTTTTTTTCAATCATTCCATTAATCATATGGGAAAGAACCATTGCGTTCACACCCTTGTTTTGATATTCAGGACGAATTGCGATGAGCCCTAAATCAATCGTCTTTGGTTTTTTAATTTGTTTAATTATTCTGAAAATGCCAAAAGGAAACATTTTGCCTTTGCTCTTATTCATTGATTCCGAAAGTGACGGAAACACCAGTCCAAAGCCAACAAGTTTATTCTCCTCATTCACAACCCCAATAACAAAATCTTTGTTTAAGATTAGTCTAAATTGGTCGATGAGAGATTCTTTCATCTTTTCTGAAAAAGGCACGACTCCATAAAGTGGCGAATAGGCAGCGTCGAGAGTGTCAAAGAATTGCTCTTTATAATTTTTAATGAACCATTTTACGCTTTTTGGAGTGATGATTTTAAGTTTAAACTTTTTACTGACAACCTCTGCAATTCTGTCTATCTTTTCGTTTCTTTCCTTTGGGGCAAAAATTCTGTATTCCACCCAATCAACTTCTTTCTTAAAGCCATACTTCTCAATTAATTTTGCATAATAGTCAAAGTTATATTGTTCTTCAAAAGTGGACAGTTGATCAAAGCCTTCAATCAGTAAGCCCTCTCTATCTAAATCATTATAACCCATTGGCCCATGAATTATCTCCATTCCCTGTTCTTTCGCCCAATTTTCCACTGTGGAAAAAAGTGCTTTTGAAACATTTTCATCATTTATACAATCAAATCTCGAAAATCGAACTCTCTTTTGATTTGTTTTATCATTATAAAGTTTTTGAATAATACCGCAAATTCTGCCGACAACCTTGCCATTATTAAACGCAAGGAAACTTTTTACAATGCAATCTTCAAACGACTCATTTTTGTTTGGATTAAATTTATTCTTCTCATCAACATTAAAAAAAGGAACAAAGTAAGGGATTCCCTTATATAATTTATGTGGAAAATTAACAAATTTCTTGATGTCGCTTTTTGTGACGACTTCTTTTATCTCTATCATTATGTAACTCCCGATGAATATTTTTTTTAGTATATAGTTATTTTCAAATTATTGCAACTATATAATCAACTGTTGTCCGATAAATAATTTTGAGATATTATTTTTTTTCATAATATCTTCTTTTGAAATATTATATTTTTTTGCGATATCGTCCAAGGCCTCCATGGGTTTTACAATGTGAATTTGAACATTAAGGTTTTTAAGAATTACTTTATCACCTTTTTTTAAGTTTTCATTTATATAAATAATTTGGCTTTTTGAAATTTTCCACAATTTTGCAATTTCATCAATACTTTTTTCTTTATCAACCTCAACCACTTGAAAAGGCAAAAAATTATTTAAAATTGTAAATTCTTCCATAAATAGACTCCTTTTTGTAATTATATGATTACATATACAATAAATATATAAAAGTTAGGAGTTATTTATTTGAAAAAACTATTAAAAGCATTGATTATATTATCATCTTTCTCTATTTTAACAAGGGCTCTAGGATTTTTGTTTCGGATTTTTCTCTCACGTTTGATTGGTGCAGAGGGTTTGGGCGTCTATCAAGTGGCATTTTCTGTCTTTATGGTGCTTGAAACTTTCATTTCCAGTGGGCTACCTTTAATTGTTAGCAAAAAAACTTCTGCTAATATTTACAAAAAAGATAAGAAAAGCGAGTTTGGGACTGTTTCCAGCGCTCTTGTTGTTGGAATAGTCACATCTATCCTTGTTTGCCTTGTTGTATTTGCTTTCAAATCTGTTTTTGCACTTCTTTTCACAGATGAGCGATGCATTGTAATTCTCCTTATTCTCCTTCCCACACTTGTGTTTTCAAGTGTCTATGCAATTTTGAGAGGAAATCTTTGGGGTCATAAAAATTATTTTCTTGTTTCTCTCACCGAATTTCTCGAGCAAGTAATTCGAATTGTTTTCACAGTGTTTTTCCTTGCCATTATGTCATTTTCACTTGAAAAAGTGTTTTTGGCTAGTTTCTCATATGTCATTTCTTGCATATTTTCAAGCATTATTGTGTTTATTCTTTATAGAAAATATGGTGGAAAATTCACAAATCCTAAAAAATATCTCAAACAAACTATGAAAGAAAGCGCGCCGATAACCCTCGTGCGTGTGATTTCAAGTTTGCTGATGCCACTCATATCAGTTATTATTCCCCTGCAACTTGTCAGCCTTGGCTACACTAACGACCAAGCAATGACAATTTTTGGCGTGGCAATGGGAATGACTTTTCCACTTCTATATATTCCCTCCACTCTCGTTGGTTCACTTTCAGTGACTCTCGTCCCCGAACTATCCAGTGCGGTTTTTGCTCAAAATTTTGTTGAAATAAAATCAAAAATAAATTTTGCTGTTAAATTTGCAATGTTCACCTCATTTATTTTTATTCCTTTATTTTTCTCGCTTGGCACTCCAATAGGAATTTTTTTCTATGACAATGCTGATGCAGGATTTTATCTCACTCACTCCTGCTTTTTAATTTTACCAATTTGTTTGAGTAGTGTGACAGTTTCCTGTCTTAATGCATTAAATTTAGAGGTTAAAAGTTTTATTAATTATGTCGTTGGTGCAATTTTTTTGCTTGTGTGTATTTTATTTCTCACGAAGTATATCGGAATTTTCTCACTTGTTCTAGGACTGACACTTTGTCTCGGCGGTGCAACTATATTAAACCTTTTTGTTCTTAATAAAAAATTTCAAACAAATTTTTTCAACTTGAAATATTTATTCTTTTGTGTTCTGGCGTCAATTCCTGTAATCATTATTAGCAAATGGGTTTATGGCATCGTAAACCTCTTTATTCCTCTCTTTTTCAGTTTAGCATTTTCATGTTTAGTGGGAGTAATTTTCTTTTTTACTTTGGCAGTTGTTTTTAACCTTATAAGTTTATCCTTCATACGTCAAAAATATCTTTCTAGAAAAAATAAAATTTCTCTAAAAAAGGCTAATAAATTAAATTTAGGCTAGTGTTTGTATATTTCTAGAAAATTTCAAAAAACTAGGAATATGATAACTTTAATTTTGAGGTCGATAATAATCTATAGCATTGTCCTGATTGCAATTCGAATTATGGGTAAAAGACAAATTGGAGATATGCAACCTTTTGAGCTTGTTGCCACTCTCATCATCGCCGACCTCGCGTGCATTCCTATGTCAGACGTTTCAATTCCTATAGTTTTTGGAATAGTCCCTCTTCTATCACTCATCATCATTCACTATTTATTTACTTATTTAAACAGAAAAAGTGTATATTTTCGCACCTTTTTGAATGGAAAACCTGTAATTATTATTGATGAAGATGGAATTGATTACGATGCTCTTAAAAAGTTGAATATGACTTTAAATGACTTAAATGAGGGACTTCGCGCTAGCGACTGTTTCAACATTGCAGATGTTGCATATGCTATTGTTGAAACAAACGGAAATGTTAGCGTTTTATTAAAAAGTTTGGCATCTCCTGCAATGAATGAAGATTTAAAACTTTCACCTAAAGAAAAATCACTTAATGTCATTTTAATTAATGATGGAAAGATTATGAAAGAAAACCTTACTTGTCTAAATTTAACAGAAACTTTTATTAAAAAGATAGTTAAAGAACAACACACAAAATCAATCAATGATATTCTTATTTTTTCTATCAATCAAAACGGGGAGATTTTTTATCAGGAAAAATATAAGCCTTGTAAAACAATTTTAAAATAAGGAGAAAAATGAAAAGAATTTTTGCTATTTTATTTATAATTCTTTTGCTTTCAGGCATTAGCATTGCTGAAGAAGTTTTATTGCAACATTCAGTAGAAAATGTATCAATACAATCAACCGCAATTATGACTCTTATTGACGAAAATGAAATTGATATCAACTCCGAAGAAATCATCTCTAAAGTTGATGATTTTAAAACTTTTTGGAACAACGAAGAGAAAAAAATTTGTTATTTCACAAGCTATGAAAAAATAAAAAATATGGACGAAAGTATTGAGAAATTAAAATTCGCAGTAAAAAACAATGACAGATCTCTTGCCATTGAAAATGTTGCTGTTATTAAAAGTTATGGTCAGTTTTTACACAACATTATGGGGTTTAATCTTAACAATTTATTTTAATTCAAATGGTATTTGAATAACTTCTATAGTCCCTTAACATAAACAAAATAAATAATGAATGCTTCAACAGCAAAAACAAACAAAAGACAATAGAAAAGTTTTGATGTGAAAAGTTTTTTAAATATATTTTTGCTGTGAGATTTTCTTTTGGTGTTTTTAAAATATTTCCTCGAAACTTCTTGCTCATAATTTTTACCATTATATACTTTGTCGGTTTCGTTTTCGCTAAATTTTTGTCCTGAATAGTCCTGATATATTGTGCTAATTATGTTTGATTGATGTGAAAGGTCATACTCTTTTCTCTTTTCCTCATCTTTCAAAACACTATATGCCTCGGTGAGAGAGGAAGAAACTTCTTCTGCAACCGACTTATCTCCTTTATATATATCTGGGTGAAATTTCGTGATGAGAGAAAGAAAAGCCCTCTTGATTTGTTCGGTAGTTGCATCGTTTTTAATTTTTAAAACTTCGTAATAATTTTCCACACTTTTATTATAATCTTTCTCTCAAATTATTGCAATTATTATCTTTATTTTAAAATTTTTCTTAGGAAGATTGCGGTCTTACTTTCCTTGCTTTTTGCCACTTGTTCAGGCGTTCCTTTTGCAAGAATTTTTCCGCCATTTTCTCCACCGTCAGGCCCTAGGTCAACAACATAATCCGCAACTTTAATGACATCAAGATTATGCTCAATCACAACGACAGTGTTTCCCTTTTCAACAAGTGTTTTTAAAATTATTATAAGTTTTTGAATGTCATAGGAGTGAAGTCCAGTTGTTGGCTCATCTAGAATGTAAAGAGTTTTTCCCGTATCTCTTCTGCAAAGTTCGCTCGCAAGTTTAACTCTTTGAGCCTCACCTCCACTTAAAGTTGTGGCACTTTGACCCAATTTAATATATCCCAAACCAACGTCGAAAAGACTTTGAATTTTCTTTTTAATGTTAGGAATATTTTCAAAAAATCCGAGGGCTTCTTCCACCGTCATATTCAAAACATCGCTAATATTTTTTCTTTTAAATTTCACTTGCAAAGTCTCTCTGTTATATCTTTGTCCTTTACAATCTGGACATGGAACATAGACATCTGGGAGGAAATACATTTCAATTTTTTTCTCTCCGCACCCTTCACAAGTTTCGCATCTGCCACCCTTAACATTAAAACTAAATCTTCCACTAAAGTAGCCTCTTTCCTTTGCATCATTTGTTTGAGCAAACAAATCTCTTATCAAAGTGAACAGCCCAATGTATGTTGCAGGGTTGCTTCGTGGAGTCTTCCCAATGGGTGATTGATCTATATTTATAACTTTATCAACAGCCTCATAGCCCTTTATATCGCGAAAAACACCCTCTGGAAGAGATGAACGCATTATTCGGTTAGATGTTGCTGGGAATAAGACCTCGCTCACAAGGCTTGATTTTCCACTGCCTGAAACGCCTGTGACGACAGTGAAAACACTGAGAGGAAAATCTACTTTTATATTTTTAAGATTGTTTTGTTTCACTCCCGACACTGTGATAAAGTTTTCCGCCCTATTTCTCACCTTTGGAATTTCAATTTTTATCTCACCAGAGAGGAATTTTCCAGTGATAGAATTTTTATTTTTTATGATATCTTGCACACTTCCTTGCGCAACAATCTCGCCACCATTTACCCC
>CAYIZE010000012.1:0-4984 GCA_964367785.1 uncultured Christensenella sp. | reverse complement strand
TCTTTCATAATCGGTTCTGCAATATTTTTTTGCGATTCGCTAAACTTTAATTTTAAACAAAATTCCCTTAAATCATATGCACACATATGCATTAACTCGGCAATGTTTTTCTTACCCACAAAAACACTAAGTGCTTTTTCATTTATTCTCTTTCCACCACAAACTTTACATTCACTCTCTCTCATAAGTTTAGAGATTTCACTTTTCACATAATCGCTTTTCGACTCAATATAACGCCTTTGCAAATTTGGAATAAGCCCTTCCCAACTGCCAAGATAACTGCCTGAAAATTTTGAATTTGAGAGTTTTAGTTTTAATTGCTCATTATTATTTCCATAGAGTAAAATTTGCATAACTTCTTTTGACAAGTCTTTAACTGGCACGTCAAGGCTGAAATTATATTTTGCTGAAAGTGCTTTTAGATACATATCATTTATTGAAGAGATTTCAGAAGTCCAAGTGGAAATTTTAAGTCCACCTTTTCGCAGAGTTTTTTCAGGATATCGGATTATAAGTTTTTCATCGATGTCACTCACAAACCCAAGCCCAGAGCATTTTTCGCATGCACCAAAAGGACTGTTAAAACTGAAAAGCCGAGGAGAAATCTCCTCAAAAGAAAAACCACATTCATCACAAGAATAGGAGTTATTATAGAGATAACTTTTTTCATTTATCTCTGCCCTAACAAGTCCTTTTGAAAGTTTTAAAGCAGTTTCAACACTTTCTGCTAGCCGACTTCTGTTATCTTCTCTCACTTTAAGCCTGTCAACCACGACACTTATGTTGTGCTTTAAATTTTTATCAAGAACGATTTCTTCTGTAAGTTCAAGAATTTCACCATCTACTTCCACTCTTGCAAATCCATCTTTTTTAAAACTTTCAAGAAGTTTTTGAAAACTTCCTTTTTCTTGTCTAACAACTGGAGCAACAAGAACAATCTTCGATTCTTGTTCAAAATTCAAAATTGCGTCGACAATGTTGTCAACTGTCATCGCAGAAATTGGTTTTTTGCAATTTGGGCAATATGGAACTCCCAGCCTTGCAAAAAGCAGCCTAAAATAATCATAAATCTCAGTGACTGTTCCCACTGTGGAGCGTGGATTATGTGAAGTTGTTTTTTGATCGATTGAAATGGCGGGGGAAAGTCCCTCAATACTCTCCACATTCGGCTTTGACATTTGCCCCAAAAATTGGCGTGCATAGGAAGAAAGCGACTCAATAAATCGCCTTTGTCCCTCTGCAAAAATCGTATCAAAAGCAAGAGTGGATTTTCCACTCCCACTCACACCACTAAAAACTATCAGTTTATTTCGTGGTAATGTCAAATTCACATCTTTAAGATTATTTTCTTTTGCACCTTTAATTATAATTTCATCTTTCATTTTTTCCCTCTATGTGTTTAGCATCATTTTCAACTCTGCAATTCTATCTCGCAATTTTATGGCACTTTCAAAATCTAAACTTCTCACAGAAGTGTTCATAAGTGCTTGCAAATGCTCAATTTCTTGAAGAATGTCTTTTCTGCTTATTTTTTCATCACTTTTTTCTTTATTTTTCTTAAATATATTTGATATTCCAAACGAAGTGGCAACTTTCTTTATGATTGTTTTTGGAGTGATTCCATGTTCTTCATTATATTTTTGTTGAATATCCCGTCTTTCGCTGGTGATATCCATTGCTCGTTTCATTGATTTTGTGATAGTGTCTGCAAACATAATAACCTTTGACTCGCTATTCCTTGCTGCCCTGCCGATGGTTTGTATGAGAGACGTTTCACTTCTCAAAAAGCCCTCTTTGTCGGCATCTAAAATTGCCACCAGCATAACCTCTGGCAAATCTAGTCCCTCTCTCAGCAAGTTTATACCAACAAGCACATCAAAACTTCCGTTTCTCAAACCGTTAATTATATCGAGTCTTTCAAGTGCATCAATGTCGGAGTGCATATATCTCACTTTAATCTTATAATTTGTTAGATATTCAGTGAGGCTCTCTGCCATTTTTTTTGTGAGAGTGGTCACAAGGACTCTTCCTTGCTTTTCAACCACCAAATTTATCTCCTCAATAAGTTCGTCCACTTGATATTTTGATGGTCGCACTTCCACTCTAGGGTCAAGAAGTCCTGTTGGTCTTATCAGTTGCACAGCAATATTTTCTGCTCTTGAGAGTTCATAAGGAGCAGGTGTTGCTGAGACATACACCACTTGATTTATCCTAGAATTAAACTCATCAAAGTTTAGAGGTCTGTTGTCATATGCCGAATTTAGTCTGAAACCATAGTTTATCAAACTGCCCTTTCGTTGATGATCTCCGTTGAACATTCCTCGCACCTGAGACAAAGAAATGTGACTTTCATCCACAAAAAGAAGAAAATCTTTTTTGAAATAATCAAGAAGAGTGAATGGAGCATCACCCGCCTTGCGTCCATCAAAATATCGGGAATAATTTTCAATGCCACTGCAATATCCAATTTCACGCATCATCTCCATATCATAACTAACCCGCTCTTTAAGTCTTTGTGCCTCGACATACTTTCCATTATCCAAAAATGCCTGGACTTCGATGTCTCTATCACTTTCAATTTCTTTCAACGCAGTCTTTAAACATTCACTTTTCACAGCATAGTGAGTGGCTGGAAAAATGGCAATGTGTGTGAGTTCAAGCACAACCTTGTTTGAAAGGACATCAAACTCATATATTCTTTCCACTGTTTTATCAAAAAATTCAATTCTAACACCTTTGTCGTTATAGTTCGAGGGAATTATGTCCAATGTATCGCCTTTAACACGAAAGGTTGAGCGTTTAAAATCAATATCGTTTCGTTCATATTGAATTTCAAGAAGCCTTTTTATAATCTCTTTTATAGCATAATCCTCACCTTTGCGGATTGATATGTGCATATTATAATATTCCTGCGGAGCACCTAAAGCATAGATGCATGACACAGATGCAACAACAATAACATCATTAGTTTCAAGCAAAGAACTTGTGGCAGAATGCCTAAGTCTGTCAATTTCCTCATTTATTGAAGCATCTTTCTCGATGTATGTGTCACTTTTAACAATGTATGCCTCAGGTTGATAATAATCATAATAGGACACAAAGTATTCCACACGATTGTTTGGAAAAAATTCACGAAACTCGTTGCAAAGTTGCCCCGCTAAAGTCTTGTTATGTGCCAAAACAAGGGTTGGTTTATTCACTTGTTTAATTATGTTTGCCATGGTAAAAGTCTTGCCACTTCCCGTGACACCTTGCAAAACTTGCTCCTTAAGTCCATTATTAATTCCGTCCACAATGCTCTCAACTGCTTTAGGCTGATCCCCGCAAAGCAAATATTCTGAATGAAGTTCAAACGCCATTATTTTTCCCTTTCTTGATCTTTTTTTTATACTATTTTATTTGAAAAAAGTTGTGCTTTTTAATTTGCCCTTTTGTTATTATGTCTTTTCAAGAAATTATTATATCATCAATTATTGAATTGCACAACCTAAAAGCATTAAAAGTAGAACATTTGTTTTATAAAAAAACTTAACTATTTCTAGTTAAGTTTTTTTTAAAATTTGGAAATTATTTAAGAATGATTAGTCTTTTTTAATCTCTTTTTTTAATACTTTCTTTTTTGAAATAAACTTTGTTCCTCTTATAAAGTATATAAGCACAGCGACAAGGATTATTGCAGAAACAACGATAAGCACTGTTCCAATGATTGTTGTGGCATCAATTCCTGAAGAACTTGCTGCTGAGACAACAAGTGTCCTAGTGTAAGTTTCCTGATTGCCCACTTCATCAGTTACCTTAAAGGTTAATGTGTAGGTGCCTGCTGTATCAAAATCAAAGGTATAAACATCATCTGTTGTTGAAGTTGGTGTAACTGCTTTGTTAGAAGAATTTGAAACTTTTAGGTCAACTTTAACATAATTGTAGACTACGTCAGTATCATCTTCTGTTTTGTAATCAAATCCATAGTTATCCTTAACATACATATCTTGTGAAGTATAACCAGTTTCTCCGTTAATTCTTGCTCTAATATTAATGTTCAAAGAGTCGTTTGTTCCAATAGTTAAACCATTGTTGAGTTTTGTTTTAAGTGAAGTGTTAAGCACAATCTCAGGAGCCTGAGTGTCGCCCACATTCACTGTTATGACTTTTGTTGTATCGTTTTCGTTTCCGTCAGTGCAAGAATAGGTTATTGTATATTCTCCTCTTGCATTTGGGGTGAACTTATAGACATTTCCATCTTTTGTAAGCCCTAAAACATTAGTTTGACCACTTGTAAGAATTCCATTAACATTGTAAACATATTCACTAACGCCATCATTATCGTTCGAAGGAGCTTTAATTGTAATGGTTGATTCTACAATACTAAAAACATCATTTATAACAGTGTTTGTAGGTGTTGCATCACTGAATGTTGCAGTTGGAATTGAAACTGTTGGATATACATTGTCAATAATTTCATCTTCTGCAATTATTCCTTCGAAACTTCCCACTTCAATAGTTGGAGACAAAGTATCTTTAACAACGATTGTAAATGTTCTTAATTCGGAGCTATTTTGTGCACCATCTTTTGCTGTCAGTTGAATTTGATAAGTTCCAACTTCTCTTGGTTCAAAAACTTTTGTTTCATTGTTATAGTAGTCTTTAACATCTTTACTGTCTAACAAGCAATTTGCAAAGAACACAATATCGTTTTCTGAATAGTAATTATCTGTTGCAGTTAAGTCTGTGAGATAGTAGGCTTGTCCAAGTTCGATTGTTTCTGATGATCCAGGGATACCCTGAATTGTTGGGCCTTCTTTATCGTTAGCATGCATTAACACAATAGAATATGAAACAACGTTTTCACCAGCGTCACGCAATGTGTATGTGACTGTGTAATAATTGTCTGCATCTGCATTTGTTGGTAAAAATTTAATTCCAGAGAAATCATAAGAATATGTGTAATCGCCATCTGGAGTTCCAAGTTTTGTGACATTTGTGCCTT
>CAYIZE010000011.1:0-21596 GCA_964367785.1 uncultured Christensenella sp. | reverse complement strand
TTTGAAAGTGTCGGTTTTTTCTTAATTGTTTTTCAACTCTACTTTCTTATCATTGTAAATCTTTTTTAAGTCCAAATATCTATTTGTTTTTCATCTTCATTCGGAAAATTAAGAAAGGTTGAAAGTATCGGCTTTTTTCATATTAAGTTTTTTTAATTCTACTTTTCTCTCATTATAGCCTTTTTTAAACATTCCCTTAACGCTTCTCTTTCTCATATTCAAGCAATAATCCGCCAGTTGCAAAACTTCAATTAAAGTGTTTGATTTGTCTTTAACAAACCAGCCGTAACAATATTTTTTGCTGTTGAGAACTTTGACATCAAAGTCTTTTGGTGCAATAAGAATGAATTCATCTCCGCCATATCTCACAACATCTCCATATTGCATCAAACATTTCGCCACATCTTTTATGAACTTGTCCCCTGCAAAATGTCCTTTTGTATCGTTTTCCTTTTTCAAATCATTTATGTCTACCATAATAAACTTAAACTCATCTTCATCGTTAAAGTTTTCGACAAACCAGTTACGATTGTAACAGCCAGTTAAGTTATCATGATATGCAAGTTCATAGAGTTTTTTATATTCCTCTTTACTTATATCCGTTATTTTAAATTCCTTCATCATGATCCCATTATCGATTTTTAACTTCAGTAAAACTTTACACTATTTTGTTGTTATGAACGGATTTGGAGGCACCACCCAGATTTGAACTGGGGATAAAGGTTTTGCAGACCTGCGCCTTACCACTTGGCTATGGTGCCACACTAATCCGTTGGTGGGAACAGTAGGATTCGAACCTACGACCCCTTGCTTGTAAGGCAAGTGCTCTAACCAGCTGAGCTATGCTCCCAGAAAAATGGAGCGGAGGACGGGATTCGGACCCGCGACGTTCACCTTGGCAAGGTGACGCTCTACCACTGAGCCACCCCCGCAAAAATTTCTGGATTTAAAACAATAGTAATATACCAAACCAGTGATTAATAGTCAAGAATATTTTTGCAATTTTGAGAAGTAAAATCATTTTTATAGGTGAAACATTACTTTATTATGATTAAAATTAAAAAAAAGTGCAGAAAAAAGTGGAAATGTATTTATTTCCACATAGTTTCTGAAAGAAGAAAGATTATTAAAATATTACAATCTTCTCTTTTTGGGCCTCTCGCTTAAAATTAATTAAGTGATTTCTAATCGCACAAGTCTGCACCATTATTACTTCTCTGCATCTTGTTAGATTTTTTATTAGCCCTTTTCGACGCTTTTGCCATACTTAATAGCACCTCCCTCTTTTCGATTAATAGATGTTTCTATCAATCAAAAGTAGTTTATGAAAAATAATATTTATCATACTTACAAATTATTCCAAAAGCAATTACAAAAGTCATCTATCAAGAGTTCGCCATATGTTGTTTTTATTCTTTCATTTTGTTCAAGTGTGGAAAATGCATTTAATAATTTAATAATTTTCTTATCAAAATTATTTAGCATATTTTCAACAACAAGTTTAACACCATAAGACGATGTTTTAGTTGAAATTTCAACAAAAACAGTGCCATTCTTCTTATTAATATTAACGTTTGAGACTTCATTTGTGAGATTAAATTCGAGCAAATATAGCCACAAATTTAGGTTAGAAAACACAAGATTGTTTTCGCTTAAAAACTGCCCCTGTGAAAAAGCAAGAGGAGAAAGTGAGAAAAAATTGAAGAAGAATTTTTCATTATCATTTTCCTCAAATGTTATTGGGATTAATCCACTGACATCGGGGTTTGTTGATATTTCAAGAATTTTATAATCCTTATCTAAAAGCAAAGTCTTTTCTTCAAAAGGCATATAAAAAACTGCAATTCTCTCACGGGCTTTAATCACAAATTTGTTTGGAAAAACTGCCTCCAAATTCAAGGTTTCAAGATAGGGATTATTGCGTTCAAGATTGATTATATACTTGTCCTTCTGTTGTAAAAACATTAATTTTCCATATTCAAAATTGCCAGAAGAGACAATTTTTTCCACACTTTCTAATGTATTAAAAACATTATTATTTGTGAAATCAATCTTTTCGTTCTCTTGTGAATAAAAAAGAACAACGACCGTTTGTAGTTCGAAGACAGCCGAAGATAAACTCAAAATAAAAATGAAAATGAGCATAATGCTAATGATTATGTAAAGCCTTTTCTTTTTCAAGTTTCACCTCTGTTCCGTTCTGTTTATAACTGCTTCATATGTTTTTTAGTGCTTATATTTGATTATTTTAATATTTTTTCATAAGTGCTGAACTTCCTATTCTATTCTTTTTATATCTGCTCCAAGAGAATTTAGAACTTCGTCAAGATGCTCATATCCCCTGTCTATATTTTGAACATTTAGGACAACAGTCTGCCCCTCCGCAACGAGTCCTGCAATGGTGAGTGCTGCACCAGCACGCAAATCGGTGCAATTAACCTCCGCTCCAAACAATTTGTCGACTCCTGTCACAATGGCAACCCTGTCTTTTGTGATTATGTTTGCTCCCATTTTGATGAGTTCAGGCACGTGTTTTAACCTTGTTTCAAAGAGATTTTCGTTGATGACACACGTCCCAACGCTAACCGTTTGCAAAACCAAACTCTGCGGTTGTAAATCCGTTGGAAAACCTGGATAAGGCATCGTTTCAATCTTTGAAAATGTTAGCGGGCGGACAAATGCTCGCAACCTTATGCTATCACTTTTAGTCGTCACTTCCAAACCAGAATTTCTCAGCTTGTTGATTAACGAATAAATATGCTTAAAATCGACATTCTTCACAGTCAAATCGCCTCCGCAAGCGGAAACTGCGAGAAGATATGTGCCTGCGATAATTCTGTCTGCCATTGGCAGATAGTCAACATCACCCAACTTTTCAACGCCAATAATTATGATTGTGTCTGTGCCAGCACCATAGATTTTAGCACCCATTTTGTTTAAAAAGTTTTGCAAATCAATAATCTCTGGCTCTTTTGCAGAGTTGTAGATTTTAGTTGTTCCCTTTGCCAAAACGCCTGCCATCATAATATTTTCAGTTGCACCCACGCTTGGAAAATCTAAATGAATGTCTGTTCCACGAAGTTTTTTTGTTTCGCACTTTATTATTCCAAACTTTTCATTTATGTCAACATTTAATGCTTTTAAGCCTTTCAAATGTAAGTCTATTGGGCGGGCTCCGATGTCACAACCACCAGGATAACACACCACTGCTCGCCCAAGTCTGCCCAAAATTGAGCCAAGCAAAAAAATGGACGAACGAATTTTTGTCGCCAAATCTTTTGGAATTTCAAATTTATTAACATTTCTGCAGTCAATGATCAAGTCTCTGCCTTTTTTTTCAACAACACACCCAAGATTTTTGATAATTTCGGTCATTGTGTTTATGTCTTCTAAATCTGGACACTCGTGAAGTGTCACAACTCCACTCGACAAGATACACCCCGCAAGAATTGCGAGATATGAGTTTTTTGCTTTTGAAGTCGTCACCACCCCGTTTAGTTTTTTTCTTCCGTTTATTATAAATTTTCCCATAAACCTTTTCCCACTATATAATCTTATGGAAAAGGCAAAAATTGTGTTAATCAATATTTATAAATATATAATAAATAAATTTAGTTTTATATAATTTAATTTTGATAAAATATATTTTTTTAATATAAAATATAAATGCTTTTTAAGATTTGAAATTTATACGTATAAAAAAAATTTAAAATCTAAAATTTTTTCACAAAATCATTTTCTTGATTTTTCTTATCTATGGAGCGAAGCACACCAACTGCTGACATAAATACAACTATTGAAGTGCTTCCATGACTGATGAACGGAAGTGGAAGCCCTGTGGGTGGAATTAGCCCCGACACAACCGCCACATTTATCATCATTTGCACAGCAATCACTGCAGTTATCCCACTTGCAAGATAACAACCAAAACGATTTTTCGCTTTAATGGCAATTTTTATTCCGCAGAAAATTAAGACAAAATACAATAGCAAAATTAAGATTGTGCCAAAGAGTCCAAATTCCTCGGCAATTACTGCAAAGATAAAGTCACTTTCCGAAAAAGGGAGAAATAAATATTTTTGGCGAGAATTGAAAAGTCCAACGCCGAAAAGTCCGCCGTTTGAAATGGCAAAAAATGATTGAATGAGTTGATAACCCTCGTCTTGCGGATTCGCCCACGGATTTAGAAAAGCGAGCAATCTTTCCAGTCTGTATGGCTCGATGATGATTAAAACAGGAATCATTAAAAGGGCGGGAATGGCGAGAAATAGAAAATGTTTGAATGAAATGCCTCCCACAAAAAGCATAAACATCATCACAAAGAGAACGCAAATTGTTATCGACATATTTGGCTCTAAAATGATGAGAAAACACATCAAAATTCCTGCAAAAATGACAGGTAAAAGTGTTTTAAAATATTTCACTTTCTTATAATTTTTGGCAAGATATCCCGCAGAAAAAAGGACAAAGCAAAACTTTGCAATCTCACTGGATTGAATGGTAAATCCCGGCAAATTTATCCACCTTTTAGCCCCATAATTTTCAACTCCAAGCCCTGGAATAAACACTAAAATTAGCAAAATAAAGCCAAAAATCAATGCTAAAAACCCAATTTTTTGAAATTTATTATAGTCAATTTTGCTAATAAAACTCATGCAAATTAACCCTAAAATCAAACCAATCGCTTGTTTTAAAAGATAATAATACTTATTATTAAGAGTATTTTCAGCGTAATAATAACTGGCACTATACACCATCAAAAGCCCAAAAAGCGAGAGAAGTATGCAGATGACCGTGAGAACCTTCCCTTCAATGCTTTGTTTACTTTTATTTTTAAAGTTAAAATTTTTCATAATAACCCTTAATATACTCTAAAAACTTTTGTCCTCTGTCTACATAATCTTTAAACTCATCAAAACTTGAACAAGCAGGTGACAAAAGAAATTGTTCTCCACTTTTAAGATTTTCGCAAGCGAACTCCACTGCATCTTTCAAACTGTCAAACCCAAGAAGTTTATCAAAACAATTTGCCCGTTTTCCTGCAATCAAAATCTTTTCTTTTGCTTCCCCCACAACCAAAATTTTTTGAATATTCGTTGTTAGATTTGTGAAAACTTTATCAAACTCATCGCCCTTATCCTTTCCTCCTAAAATTAGCATGGTATTTTTCCCATTACATAAAGTTTTCATTGCACAAATTGTGGCGTCCACATTAGTCCCTTTGCTATCATCAAAAAACTCAACGCCGTTTTTCTCAAATACTTTTTCAATCTTATGCTTTGAGGCACTAAAATTTTTTAGGGTTCTTTTAATTGTTTTGTTTTTCACGCCTAAAATCTTTGACACGCAAACGGCACACATAACATTTTCTATGTTATGAAATCCTTTTAAAGAAACTGTTGAAACATCACAGATAAAGTTTTCTTTTCCTTTTTTTGAATAAATAATATCATTTTTATCCAAATAACAGCCAAAATCTGTTTTTTTTGTGCCAAACACATATCTTTTACATTTTGTTTTAGTCATTTTTAATTTTTCATTTAAAACTACAAAATCATTTTTGTTCATATTTTTAAAAATCTTTTTCTTTGTTGCCAGATAATTTTTCATAGTCTTATGCCTGTCCAAATGATCGGGCGAGATGTTGAGCAAGCAAGCAATCTTTGGCTTAAATGTTTTCACGGCTTCAAGTTGAAAACTGCTGACTTCGCAGACATATGTTGTGTGATGTTTTTCATTCTTTACTTTTTCGCAAAGAGGAATGCCCACATTCCCAACAAGTTCCACTCGTTTTCCTGCATTTTTTAAGATTTGATATATTAAGTTAACTGTCGTTGTCTTCCCGTTAGTGCCTGTCACAGCAATGAATTTATTTTTTGTGTGAGAAAATCCTAACTCCAACTCCGACAAAATCTCTATTCCCTTTTTCTTGGCAAGAACAATTCTTTTGTCAAAAATGAAAATTGAAGGACTAATAATAATCTGGTCGATTCCGTCAAGAACAATTTCACTCAAATTTTTGAGGACAAAAACATTCAAATGAAAACAAAATTCATTTAAAAGTTGAAGTTGCAAATCTTTGTTTTCGTCGAATAAAAAAAACAAATCATTTTTATTATAGAGCAGGTTAAAACTTGCTCTTCCGCTTTTCATAAAACCCCAAATTAAAATACTTTTTTTCATATAATCCCTAACAACGCCAGAGCAGTAATCCCTATGAGCATTGTTATAAATATATATATGAATACAATTTTTGTTTCATACATTCCCTTGTGTTCCAAATGATGATGAAAAGGTGCCATTAAAAAAATCCGTTTTCTTGTCCGCTTAAAATACACAACTTGCATTATGACGCTCACACTTGAAATAACAAACATCACACCAATTATGGGAATATAGAGGCTTGTCCCGTTCATACAACAGACGCACGCCATAAGCGCTCCCAAGGCAAGCGAGCCAGTGTCTCCCATAAAAATCTTTGCAGGATAACTGTTGAAAAGCAAAAACCCGAGGAGACTTCCCGCAACCGAAAAACAAATCACATTTATATTTTGCATTTGAAGAGCATATTCCTGTTCAAAATCTCCCACAAGATTTTTGACATAAAAGACACTAATGAAAGCAATGGTTATGAAAAACACAAAAGAAATCCCACCTGCCAGCCCGTCCAGTCCATCTGTTAAATTAACGCTGTTTGTGCAGGCAAGAAATACAAAAATTACAAAAGGAATTACAAATGCTTTTAAATCCCAAATTTTAAAGGAAAATGGAAGATATTGTCCTGATAGAAAGAAATTTCTGTAGATAAAAACCGCCACAAAAAAAGCAATGAGAAGTTGGAAAATTATTTTTTGATATGCCCTGAGCCCCATGTTTCTTTTAAATTTTATTTTTATGTAATCGTCGAGAAAGCCAACCACTGCATATGCTAAAAATACGCTTAGACACATAAGTGGAATGGCAAGATTTGATTTCATAAAAAATAGGCTCACCAAAATTGTGGGCAAAATGAAAATTATTCCACCCATTGTCGGAGTGCCTTGTTTTGATTGATGCTCGCTCACATAGTGAAGAATGTTTTGTCCAAACTTCACCTTCCTTGCAAACTTTATGTATAGAGGTGCAAACAATACACTTGCCACCACTGAGATTATAAAAGCCAAATAATATATCATATTTTTCTACTTTTAATTGCTAATTTTAGTATTTGTAACCACTATTATTTTATTTTTACAAATATTGTTTTTAAAGAGGCTTAATATTTTATATTAATTTTTTTAATCAGTTATGTATTTCTTTAAAACATTTCCATCACAATAGTTATATTTCACACCCATAATTTCCTGATAACTTTCCGCTCCCTTACCTGCAATTAAAATTACATCGCCTTTCGAAGAAAAAGATATCGCCTTTTCAATGGCTCGAGTTCTGTTTTCTTCAATTTCATAGTTATCTGTGTAAATTCCGTCTGTGATGTCGGATATTATTTTCAAGGGGTCTTCACTCCTTGGATTGTCGCTCGTCACAAAAACATAATCAGCATAGACGCTCGCAAGTCGCCCCATTTTGGAGCGTTTTAATTTATCTCTGTCACCCCCACAACCAAACACGCAAATAACCTTTTTCTGCCCTAAATTTTTCAAACTCGAAAGCACACTTTCAAGTGCCTCTGGAGTGTGAGCAAAATCTATCACGGCAACCGCACCATTTTTCAGTTTGTAAAAATTCATTCTGCCCTCAATTCGTTTAACATTCTGCAAAGTTTTCACAATTACATCGTCATCAATTTCTAAAATTTTTGCACACACCATTGCAGAAAGTTCGTTGTAGACATTAAACTTACATAAAAGATTACTTTTAATGTCATATATGTGGTCAAAAACATTTGCAATAAAATTGCTGTGAGTTAAGCTCAAATTAAGATCCATAGCAAAATTTCTTGCAGGTTTTTCAATGCCATAAGTAACAACGTCACTGTCGCTTATCTTTGCGAACATCTCACCATATTTATCGTCGGTGTTGATAACGCAATGCTTGCAATATCTCTTTTTTAAAAACTTTAACTTACAAATTGCATATTTCCCCATAGTTTTAAAATAATCAAGGTGGTCTTGCGAAAGGTTAGAAAAAATTCCCACTTCATATTTAAGCCCATAGAGTTTGTTCAAATCCAGTGCGTGTGCCGACACTTCCATAACAACAAATTTCACATTCACTTTCACCATTTCAACAAGTAAATAGAAAAAATCTACAGTGTCGGGAGTCGTCAAATTTTGCTCAAATACTTTGCCGTCATACTCAATTTTTCCAGTGCCTATAAATCCTGTTTTTCGTCCAGAGTTGTTTAGTATTTGAAACATCAAACTCGCTGTTGTTGTTTTCCCGTTTGTTCCCGTCACTCCAATTAATTTTACTTTTCTTAAAACATTTCCAAAAAATCGGTTACATATTTTTGGCATAGTCTTTCTTGTGTTGTTCACCAAAATGACAGGAAGTTTTGTGTCTACCATTTTGTCCGCAACAATGGCGACTGCTCCATTTTTTTCTGCATAATCTATGTAATCATATCCGTCAAACTTCACACCCTTATAGCAAAAAAACAAGCAATTATTTTTAATCTTATTTGTGTTTTGACTAAGACATTCAATTTCCACATTTGTATTTCCGAAAACTTCTTTCACTTTTATCCCACTCAATAAATCATTTAATTTCATGTTTGACCTCGCTTTTACTAATTCGTTTTAATCAAAATCGTGGTTGATTTTGAAATCAATTCTCCTGCCATTGGAAATTGTGAGACTATTTTATCGCCCTCTCCGTCGACCTCATAATTCACTTTTAATTTTTCAAGTTGGACAACTGCTTGTGAAAGCGAGAGTCCCAAATAGTTTGACACAGAAATTTTTTCATCAACGGCATTTTCATCTGCTTTCTTAATATTTTTATATTCAATAATCTGCTCAAATATCATCTTTACATAAGGTTTTGCAACAAGACTTCCATAATAAATTCCTGAACTTGGCTCATCTACGCATAGTAGAATTGCATATTTAGGAGTCCCGTCATCATTCAAATAGCCGAAGAAACTGGACACGTATTTACCGTCGACTATTTTCCCGTTTTCGCCATACTTTTGCGCTGTGCCCGTTTTCCCGCCGATTTTATAGCCCTCAACAAAAGTCATCTCGCCAGTTTTGCTTAAAGCCATCTCCAAAAGGTATTTCATAGTCTCTGAAACATCACTTGTTATAGTTGTGTTTTTTACTAAGTTTAAGTTGTCATAAATGACATTTCCGTCGTCATCAAAATAATAATTTAAAATGCTCGGAACATTCAAAGTTCCTCCATTAATTGCCGAGCAAAATGCATTCAAAAGTTGCACTTGATTAACCGCCACACTCTGCCCAAACCCAATTCTAGCAAGGTCAACTTCTTTCACAGAGTCTTCATCTAAGAGTATGCCTGCACTCTCGCCTGAGATGTCAATTCCCGAAATCTCACCGATGCCAAACAACTCTAAATATTCATATAGTTTTTCCGTTCCAAGCCTGAGTGCTAAATCCATAAAACAGCAGTTGCAAGAATTTTGAACTGCTTCCACTAATGTTTGGTCGCCATGCCCTGTCGTTTTCCAGCACTTAATTTTTTCACCATCAACCATTCTATATCCAGGGCAATAGAAGTGATCATCAAGAGAAGTCAGTCCCTCGCTGAGTGCTGCCGCAAGAGTTAGGATTTTAAAAGTTGAACCAGGTTCATAGACATTACTAACCGTCAAATTTTTCGTCATTTCCAGAAGACTTGCCACGTCATCTCTTGGCACATCATTCAAATCATAACTTGGACTTAGTGCTAATGCTAAAATTTCAGATGTTGCGGGATCCATAATGATTACAGAAGCACTTTTTGGATTGTGATCAGAGACAAGTTGTTCCATTACTTTTTCAACAATGACTTGAATGTTTATGTCAACATTTAGCGACATATTTAACCCGTCCACTGCTTGAACATAGTAGTTAAGACTGTCGTTTAATGTGATTCCCTTAACATCACTTTGAGTTAAATATTTGCCGTCTTTTCCGCACAAAATATGCTCATAATAACATTCAACTCCACTCTGTCCAACACTATCACTCGTCAAAAAACCCATAACCTGACAAAGAGTCTTTCCATATGGATAATGTCTATATATATTTTCTGCAACATAAACTCCCGCAAAATCTTTTTGAATAATTTTGAGTGCAGTTGCTTCATTAACTTGCAATTTCACCAGAACTTCCGACACAAGAGTATTTATTGATTTTTGATAAACATTATCAAAATTTTGTTCTAACAAAACGCTTAAATACGAGGCAACTTCCGTGGGATTATCAATCTCTTTTGCCCGCACAAAAACGTCATAACTTGTGTAACTGATGGCAAGAATATTCCCATTAGTGTCAACAATCTGTCCACGCTTTGCTGTGAGTGGTAAGGTCCTCACCCATTGCTCCACCGCCTTAATCTGCAAAGACTCAGCATTAACGACTTGAAGAAAAACGAATCTCACACACAAAATGCAAAAAATAAAGGCTACCATCAGTATTAATGAAAGTAACCTCTTTTGCAATCCAAAAAATGAATATTCGATTTTATTATTTATAACTTCCTCCAAACAATTCGCCCATTTCGTCACACAACGAATCGAACCAATTTGTTTGTTCAAAGTTTAAATTTTCACTATCTTTAAAGTCTATTGTCATTTTGTTATTATTATCAAATAGAATGTAATTATTTTCTTCATTTAAGGAAGATGAATATGTGCTTGGGACTCCTTGCGACACTGAAACTTGCAAATTCTTTATAACAAACAAATTATATATAAATAATATGCAAAGAAGAACTGCAATAGAAGTGAAAGTGAAAAATAAAGGTATATTCTTAATTGAAAATTTTGATTTCTTTTCCTCATCTTTTTTACTCAAATCAATGTTATCAAGAAATTCATTTGGTTGAACCTCAATCGAAAACGCAGAGTCCTCTTGTTTTTCGTTAAGATTATGAATTTTTGAAAAATTATCGCTTAAAACAACCTCTTTATCGAAATTATCAAGTTCACGGGTGGCAACTTCTTCCAAATCAAAAGTCCTGTCAAAATTGATGTCGTCAACTTTGGCTACACGCTCTTTTAAAAGAATATCATTTCTGAATTTTGTTTCCATCTTTTCTCCTTTTAGAGTTTTTCAATCACTCTTAACTTACTAGAAAAGCACCTTGAATTTTTTTCCCTTTCAATTTCACTTGGAATGATGGGTTTTTTTGTTATCATTTTAACGCTTGCAACGTGTCCACACACGCAAATGGGGAAATTTTTTGGACAAATACAGCCCGTAGCATTTAGTCTGAAACAATTTTTAACCAGCCTGTCCTCCAACGAATGAAAACTAATCACGCATAGCCTTCCCTCTTGATTTAGAGATGAAATCATATCATCAAGCACATTTTTAAGCGTCGTCAACTCTGAATTAACTTCAATTCTAATTGCTTGAAATGTCTTTTTTGCAACACTTCCGCCTTTATGGAGCAGTTTTGAAGGGACACTTTTTTCAATTATTTTCACAAGTTCGTGAGTAGTTTCAATGCGTTTTATCTTCCTTGAGAGCAAAATATTCTTTACAATATTTCTTGCAAAACTTTCCTCGCCATATTCAAAAAGAATTCTCACAAGTGCTTTCTCGTCATAATTATTCACCACAAATGAAGCAGTTAAACTTTGACTTTCGTCCATTCGCATATCAAGTGGCGCATCATATTTATAACTAAATCCTCTTTCAATCTCATCAATTTGATGAGACGACACCCCAAGGTCCATTAAAATTCCGTCCACTTTAACGTATCCTATGTCACTTAAAATCTGCAAGATATTTTTAAAATCATCATTCACTAAAATAACTTTGCAACTAGCCTTTGAAAGTCTTTCACGACAAACATCAATCGCTGATTTGTCTTTATCTATGCCGATGAGGACGCCATTTTTGCCTAATTTTTTTATAATCTCTTCGCTATGCCCCGCTCCACCAATGGTAGCATCAACATAGATGCCGTCACTTTTTATGTTTAAATTTTCTATGCATTCATTCAGCATAATAGGAATGTGTTTAAATTCCATAGTCGCCCAACTTTTTAAGAATTTCATCAAAGTTTTGACTGGAAGAATAGTCTTCCCAATTTTCTTTTGCCCAAAGTTCAATTCTTGTTCCAACACCCACAAAAACGACATTTTTGTCTATATTTGCATGATTTTTAAGTGAGTTTGGTAATAAAAATCGCCCTTGATTATCCTCTTCTAAAACACTTGCAGACGAAAATAGTAATCTTAAAGGCTTTTGTGCGGTGCTATCAAACATTGGCAGTTCACACGCTTTTTTGAAGACATTGTCAAACTGCTCTTTTGGAACAATAAAAATACAACCATCGTTTCCTTTGGTCAAAACAACTTCCCCACTAAACTCTTTTTTAAACTTTGGTGGCAAACGAAGTCGGTTTTTATTATCAATACTGTGTTCAAAATTACCTAAAAACAATTTGATAGACCTCTTTCTATACAAAAAAAGTATATCACATATTTTGACCACTTCCAACCACTTTTGACCACTTGCAAAATTGCAGAAGTCTCTTTAATTGCGGTAAAGAATATATTTGTGCATATTGCACAATAAGGATAAAATGAATTATCTTTTTAGTTAATTTATTACCATTTTAAAAAAACATATTTAGAATTATCTGAACAAATAAAATTTAAAGAGGTATAACCGAGGCTTCTTTCTTTAAAGTCTTCTTTATAAGGATTTTATTAATTAAAAAAATTTATTTATTAAAGTAAATATAATCAACAATCAATTTCAATTAGTTTATTTTTTAAAAGGTCGCAAGAGGTTAGGTAGTATGTTATTCCATTTTTATTAAGAGTCATCTTATAATCTCTGTATTGTGTGCCATGCAAATGCCCAAAAACTACACAATTAACCTCAAATTTTTCAAAAAGTTTGGTGAAAACGCTGTCACCATAATTTTTTTCAAACGGTGGAAAGTGAATCATACAAATTATCTTTTCTCCATTTGTCTGCAACTTTTTCGCATTAACAAGCGACATTTCTAACCTGATTAGTTCCCTATTAATGATTTTTTCATCATCAAAAGACCAGCCTCTTGTGCCACAAAATATGACATTGTTGAGTTTTATACAATCATTTTGAAGTGCATAAAAATTTTTGGGCAAAACACTTCGAATTTTACCAATTCCGTTCCACCAATAGTCGTGATTTCCACGAATGATAATCTTATTTCCGGGCAATTTTGCCACAAAATCAATGTCTTTTTTTGCGTCCATAAGTTTCATTGCCCAACTAAAATCCCCTGCCAAAAGCACAATATCGTCCTCTTGAACCTTATTTTTCCAGTCTTTTACGATGTCTTCAACATAATTTTCCCACACTGGCCCAAAAATACTCATTGGTTTTGGATTGTTTATAGATAAATGCAAGTCTGAAATTGCAAATATTTTAAAACCTTTTTCTTTGTTTTCCATTATATAATTTTATCAAAAAAAAGATGTATTGTAAAGAAAAGAAAAACGAACAAAATTTTTGTATAAAAATTTATAATTTCTTTATTAAACTAGATGAAAACAGATAATATTTTAGTAAATGGTGTTATTTACTACAATTTTCAATAAAAAAAGAAAACGGAAAATCTTCCGTTTTCAATTTAATTTTTTTTGCTTACAATCTTTGATTTTGAATTGCTGTTGGGAAAATTGGCAAATCGAAGGTCGCACTGCAAATTTCTTGAGTAAATTCTTGTGCTGGTGGTGGTGGACAATATCCATAACTTGGCACGCAAATTTCAGACTGAACTAGAACTCTAACAATAAGAGTTACGCAAGTTGTTATGGAGAATGTGCTTCCCGACACATACACTCCATATGGGCTGGTCACCGCTCCAAACACTTCAATTCGGTATGGCACGAGTGATGGTTGTGGAATGAAAAGCACAATATCATTTGGAATGACTAAAGTTGACGTTCCCGTTCCTGCCACGCCATTTGCGTCGGTGTATGTAACAATAATTGGAATTGTTGCATCAAACGACACTCTTGCAAAGTTAGGTTTGTCGATGAGTCTTTCCACAACTAAATTTGAGATAACTGTATCTCCATTTATTGCTGTGCTCACATATGTGAGTGGCGTTACTGGATTGGCTGGGTTCAAATTCGTGAGAGTAACCTGAACATTGGTTTCTTGAATTTGTCTCATAGCAGCATCAAGCACTTTATCAACTTGAATACATGCTTTTTCACACAACCCGTTCATTGGGTTTCCAGTCATCACCCCCGGACACATTCCCGTTCTATTACATGTGTAAAATGACATTTAAAAATACCTCCTTTTTCTTTTGATTTTCTTTTGTCATAAGTTAAAGTGAACTATGTAATCTTTAACTAATAAATTCTATGAAAATAGACTTAAAATTGTGAAAAAAAATGCAAGTGTATAAATAAATTCTAAAAATATTAATATAAAAAAAGACCTAAACTTTTGTTTAAGTCTTCTTTTTAGGTGAATTTTGATTGATTTTTATGCCGAAACATAACTTCCAATGCTTGAAAGCAATTCTTTTGCTCCTGATTTATCTTGTGAAGAAGTGATGATGACGTCGCTTTGATTTACATGCATTTTCTGGCAAATTATGAAAAGTCTGTTGCACACTTGAAGTTTTGAAAGAGTGTCTGTTTTTGTCACCACAATTTTTGTCGTGATGCGATTTGCATATAAAAAATTCATCATCATTTCGTCTTGATCCGATGGAGTTCTCCTGACATCAAGAAGTAAGTAAACACATTTGAGATTTTTTGAAGTCTTCAAATATTCTTCCAAAAAATCAGCCCAATTTGTCTTTTGAGATTTGCTGACTTGCGCATAGCCATAGCCTGGCAAATCAACGAGTAGGAATTTGTTGTTAACAAGAAAATAGTTGATGAGTTTGGTTTTCCCTGGGGTGCTTGACGTTTTCGCCAAGCCTCGTCTGTTTGCAATCAGGTTGATGAGCGAACTCTTCCCCACATTGCTCCTGCCAACAAATGCAATCTCATCATAGTCACTTTCATAAAAATGACTATCTGCAACACTTGTCACAAAACTTGTCGACTTTACTTGCATAACTTTTTCTCCTTCTGTAACTTTTAGGCACTTGCTTCACTTTTGTTAAATTGTTTTCTAATATATTCAGGCTCTTGACCCTCTAAAATAAAATTCTCACTAATGACAATGCTATCGATGGTTTTATCTCCCGGAGAAGTGTACATCAACGAAAGCATACTGTTTTCCAAAATTGTTCTCAGTCCTCTTGCGCCGGTTTTGAGTTTCATTGCTTTTTTGGCAACTGCTTTCACGGCATCGTCTTTAAAAATTAGGTTTATTCCGTCCATATCAAACATTTTTTTGTATTGTTTTGTTATGGAATTCTTTGGCACTGTCATAATCTCCACCAATGCTTCTTCCGACAAATCGTGGAGTGCCACAGTGATTGGAAGTCTGCCCACAAACTCTGGAATAAGCCCAAATTTTGTGAGGTCTATAGGTTGAATTTGTTTGATTAAATTGTAAATTCCCTCTTCTTTTGAATCGTTATTAACTTGAGAACCAAAGCCAAGCGACGCAGAAGAAATCCTCTTTTCAACAATCTTATCTATGCCCACAAAAGCCCCTCCGCAGATGAATAGAATATTTGTGGTGTCTATCGAAATGGTCTCTTGTTGTGGGTGTTTTCTTCCACCTTGTGGTGGCACACTTGCAACAGTGCTTTCCAAAATTTTGAGAAGTGCTTGTTGCACCCCCTCTCCTGAAACATCACGAGTTATCGACCTATTTTCGCCTTTTCTGGCAATTTTGTCAATCTCATCAATATACACAATGCCCCGTTCTGCTTTTGAAATGTCATAGTCGGCATTTTGAATAAGTTTTAACAAAATATTCTCGACATCATCGCCGACATATCCTGCTTCTGTGAGCGTTGTTGCGTCGCAACTGGCAAAAGGAACTTTCAAAATCTTTGCCAAAGTCTTGGCAAGAAGAGTCTTCCCGCAACCTGTTGGGCCGACAAGCAAGACATTGCTCTTTTCAAGTTCAATAGGCTGTTTGTCTGCCTTTTGAAGTTTTATCTCGCTGTTATAGTTAATCCTCTTATAGTGATTATAAACCGCCACCGAAAGAACTGTCTTAGCCTCGTCCTGATCCACGATGAAGTCGTCAAGTTTTTCTTTTATCTCGTGAGGAAGTGGTAAATCAATCTTTGGCTGGGTTGTTTCTATCTTTTCATCTTTAATAATTTCCTTGCAAACGTCAATACATTCGTCGCAAATAAAACTATCGCCACTTGGGCTTGCAATCAAACGTTTAACTTCCGCTTGTGTTTTTCCACAAAAAGAACAAATTAATTCTTTATTCATATCTCTCTCCCTTTATTTGTGGTTATCAAAAAACTTTCTCCTACTTTTCACACAAGCAATTTTGAGTTACTTTTTCTTTTTTCTAGTGTAGAATATGTCATCAATTAACCCGTATGCTTTCGCCTCTTCGGCAGACATATAGTGATCTCGGTCAGTATCTTTTTGAATTTTCTTGATGTCCTGCCCTGTTTCTTCACTTAAGATTTTGTTAATCTTTTCTTTAATTCTTTGCATATGTTTTGCTTGAATTTCAATGTCGCTTGCTTGCCCCTGTGTTCCGCCAAGTGGTTGGTGAATCATAATCTCGCTGTTTGGCAGAGCATATCTCTTGCCCTTTGTTCCACTTGCCAAAAGGAACGCTCCCATTGAGGCTGCAAGTCCTATGCAAATGGTGACAACGTCACATTTAATATATTTAATTGTGTCAAAAATTGCTAATCCTGCACTGATGCTTCCCCCCGGACTGTTAAGATATAGGTAAATATCTTTTTCTGGATTTTTGCCTTCAAGATAGATGAGTTGAGCCACAACAATGTTGGCACTCACATCATTCACCTCACCTGTGAGAAACACAATTCTGTCTTCTAAAAGTCTGGAATAAATATCGTAACTTCTCTCTCCCGTTGAAGTCTGGTCGACGACCATAGGAATAAGTGTGTTCATTGAGTTCATAATTATATCCTTTTAAATTAGATTATATGTTTTTTAAAAATTTTTAGTCTTATTTCGCTGTCTTTTTAGCGGTTGTTTTAGCGTTTGTTGTCTTTTTTGAGGTAGTTTCTTCAACTTTTTCTTTTTTGTCGTCAGACAAATTGTTGTTTGATGTCAAAAATTTCATAAGTTTGTTCAAAAGCAGGCTATTTTCGAAATAGTTGAATTGCTCTTCGCCCATAAGTTTTTTAATTTCAGCGATTGATTTTTTCTTACCGTCTTTGTTAAATTCGTTATATTTTTCCTCTAAATCTTTCTCTGTCACTGTTATTTTTTCATTTTCAATGATTTTCTCAAGGACAAGTCTTGTTTTCACTGTCTTTCTAGAATCCTCTAGTCTTGAACTTTTCAATGTTTCAAGAGTCATATTTGAGAACTTCAAATAGCCGTCAAGAGTTAAGCCTTGGTGAGATAATCTATGCTCAAAGTCGTGAATAAAATCCTCAATTTGTGCCTCAACCATAACTTCAGGAATTTCTGCCTTTGAAGAGTCAACAATCAAATCAATCATTTTGTTTTCTCTCTTTGACTTTTCTTCTTTTGTTTTATTTTCAAGAAGTTTTTTCTTTGTGCTTTCTTTCAATTCTTCAAGGGTTGAAAATTCGCTGACTTCATCTGCAAAAGCGTCGTTTAATTCAGGAAGATGTTTTTCTTTTATGGCTTTAATAGTCACTTCAAAAACGGCCTTTTTGCCTTTAAATTTTTCTTCTTGATAGTTCTCTGGGAAAGTCACCAAAACGTCTTTTTTGTCGCCTATTTTAAGACCAATGAGTTGATCTTCAAAAGTGTCAATAAAACTCTTTGAGCCAATCTCCAAATCAAAATCAGTTGCTGTTCCGCCTTCAAACTTCACGCCGTCAATACTTCCAGAAAAGTCAATCTTTGCCATATCGCCAGATTGCACAGGTCTCTTTACATCTTCAAATTTCACCCTAGATTCTCTTAGGTGAAGAAGTTCATGCTCAATCTCACCAACACTCACAGAAACCTCATCTTTTGCAATGGTGAGTCCTTTGTAAGTCCCAAGAGTCACTTCTGGTTTGTTTGTAATCTTAAGTCCAAGTTCAAGTCCATTTTCATCAATCTTGTTGACAGTGATTTCTGGCATTGCAACAGGCTCAATGTCCTTTTCTTTTGCCAAAAAGTCAAAATAATATTTATAAAAACAATTATTTATCGCGTCGTCAAAAAAAACTGTGTCACCATAATTCTTTTCAATCACTTTTCTTGGAGCATGCCCTGCTCTGAACCCCTGCACTGTATATTTGCCTTTATTTTTGTTGTAAGCTTCGGTTATAGCGTCTTCCCACTCTTTTTTATCGATGCTTAAAGTTGCTTCAATTCTCTTGTCTTCTAAAATCTTCTTTGTATATTTCATAATACTCTCCTATTTTTATCTTAATCCACATTATAACAAATATCGATAAAAAAAACAATCATTAATGATGAACAATTTTTCGTCATAAATGTATTTTTATAATATTTTCATATGATTATTTAATAGTTTATGTTTAAAAAACCCATAATTCCCATAATTATTAATGCGATGGATAAAAAGCCAAAAATAATCACTGGATTTATTGCATTAAACTTGGAAAACGCACCTTTAATATGCTCTTTTTTCTCGCTTCCATCACCTATATAATAAACTTCTTCATCATAATCAAGTTTAGTTGCATCAAAAATATTCTTGCTTTCATTGTCAGTATTTTTTAATTTATCATATTTTTTCTTACATCTTATCGTTAAAATTATCATTGGAACAGCAAGAATTAGCATTCCAATGGGCATAAGAATAACAAAAATCGTGCCTAAAAATATGCACAGAATTCCTGCAAAAACTAATAGTAATGTGAATAAATTATTTTTCCAAAATTTTTTCATATCTCACTTCTCATAATACAAATCCAAACAAAACGAGTGCAATCAAAAACCCAACGAGCACCACCATAAAGGCGTTGTTCCTTTTGCTTCCTGCATAGGCAAAGGCGGAAATGACAGTGACAAATAGCCCCAAATAATATGCAATGGAACTAAAAATCTCTGCCAAATTCATTCCCAAAGAGAAAACTCCCACTAAAAAATATTTTGCCAAAAGTGAGAGAGCAATCAAAATGACAGCGATGTATGCAATTAAATTAATAGTCTTTTTTGACTCCATTTTCAAAAACCTCTAACTAGATTATTATCAATTTTTTAAAATTAGTCAAACAAATTTATGCTAGTTGTTCTGAGACTCGCCCAAATTGTGTTCATTTAAAAAATTTGTAAAGTAGTCGGGCAATGGGCTTTCAAACTCCATTCTCTCACCAGTTTTTGGGTGCAAGAAACTGAGTTTATATGCGTGAAGCAACTGTCCATTCAATTTGAATTTATCGTCTTTTCTGCCATATTTTTTATCCCCAACAACTGCGTGTCCAAGGTGAGTGCTATGAACTCTAATTTGGTGAGTTCTGCCCGTTTTTAATCTGAATTCCACGAGCGAAAATCCGCCTTCATTTTTTAAAACTTTATAATGCGTTTCAGCATACTTCCCCTGCATTGCTGGCACAACAAAAATCTTTTCGTGTTCATTTTTGCCACGTGCTAGATAGTTTTTAATTTCGCCCTCTTTTTCTTTAAAACTCCCATATACGACTGCTAAGTATTTTCTCTCACACACTTTTTCTTGAATTTGTTTTTGCAAATTTTTGTGTGCAAAATCGTTTTTTGCAACTACTAAAAGCCCCGAAGTATCCTTGTCAATTCTATGCACAATTCCCGGGCGAATTTTGCCATTTATGGTGCTTAAGTTTTTAACACAAAAAAGCAGAGCATTCACAAGAGTCCCCGTCCTGAGTTTACCTGCTGGATGCACAACCATTCCCTGAGATTTGTCGACGACAAGTAAATCTTCATCTTGATAGACAATCTTTATAGGAAGATTTTCAGGCAAAATGTCAAACACCTCAGGCTCAGGCAAATCAACACTCACCATGTCATTTTCTCGAAGAGGAAATCCCGCTTTGACCTGCTTCCCATTCACCAAAATTCTTCCCTGTTGAACTAAAGTTTTAACAAAACTTCTCGTTAAATTTTCCTCATTTTCAGTCACAAAATTGTCCAGACGAACACCTTTGTCTTTGATTTCAATTTTTAAATTTTTTATCATTATATTTCCCCTCTTTTGGCTTATACACAAACAAAACATAGATGGCTAGAAGTGCCATTCCAACACACAGAAAACTATCTGCAAGATTGAAAGTCGGAAAACTTGGGAAGAATTCGAAGAAGATGAAATCTCTCACCCCACCCAAAAAAATTCTGTCTATGAAATTTCCAATGGCACCTCCGACAATAAATCCAAATGCAACAGAAAACAACTTGTCGGTGTTTTTAACCATAATCTCTTCCGCCACAACACCTGCCAAAAAAAGCATTGTAATTAAAATTAGTAGCCCCATATTTTCCGACAAAATTCCCCACGCCCCGCCAGTGTTTAGCCCGCTCATTGAACGCACTCCAATGAGACTTGGAATAATTGTGACATCTTCCCTGTAGAAAATATTTTTTGTCAGTAAATCAAGCCCCACCACCAAAACAATAAGAGAAATTTTTATAATCAAACTTATATAGATTTTATTTTTTGTTGTTATTTTTGTTATCTTCTCTATTTTATTTGAATTATTTATGTCATTCACATCTTTAATTTTCTTCATACTTAAAAAAGTATAAACTAAAACTATAAAAAACAAAATATATTTTCACATATATTTTGTTTTTTGTTTTTATAAAATATTTTTTTATAAAATATTTTTTTCTTACAAGTTCTCTTTTGCGAATTTTATTTTGATTGTGTCATTATGTTCACACCTTCAGGTGCCATCAAAAATAGGTCACCTTGAAGTCTTTTGATACTGCCTTTGAGTGCATACACAGCACCACTGACAAATTGTAAAATCTTGTCGGCATCGACGGGTTTGAGTTGTCCAAGATTGACTATACAAGCCTCTTTTCGTCTTAAGCATTCAACGAGAATTTTGATGTCGTTGTTGTCCCTTGGGGCGTATATGATGAGATTTCTGCCCGCAATTCCTGCAAAATTGGGAATATTTTTCGCAATATCACCTGAATTTTTGAATTCGTTCACTACAAAAGAATTTGCCAAACCATTGTCAAAATTACTGTACTTATCGTTGTTTTCTTGTTTCACATTTCCCTCTTTTGTGTTTTTATCATGAGAATTGTCGTCGCCCTCAAAACCCATACCCTTAAAAATTGAATTAAACAATCCCATAAAGGTTTTCCTCCAATTATGCAAAATAAACATTTTTAGTCTAACACATTTTTTACTATACGCAAATTATTTTAATCAACTTATAAATATTTAGATTATAAAGTTTGCTCATTTGTTTTGAAT
>CAYIZE010000010.1:0-21870 GCA_964367785.1 uncultured Christensenella sp. | reverse complement strand
AGGCAACTTATCACTGCTCCAAAAAGAGTGGCAAATAGTGCGACTGGAATGGCGTAGGAAAGTTTTCTCACACTTGTTTGCGAGCAATAGAGAGTGGTGACATAAAACACTGTGTCGCAACTGCCAACGATGACACTCGCACTTCTGCCGATTGAACTATCCACTCCGTAGGTGGTGTAGATTTCGTTTAAAATGGCAAGACTTCCGTTTCCGCTGAAAGGTTTCAAGAGAACGAGTTCACAAAGTTCGCTAGGAATTCCAATGAGATTGAAAGCTGGAGAGATAAGTTTTGCAAGCAGAAGTGCAAGTCCGCTTATTTTAATAAATTGCACCATAATCATAATTGTGACAAGATAGGGAAAGATGCTGACGACAAGGTTTACGCTTTGCTTTGCGCCAGTAATAAAACTAGTGTAGACGTTCACTTTTTTAATTTTTGCATAGACAAAAACAAGTAAAATTAAAACGGGCAAAAGATAGATACTCATTTATTTCTTTTCCTTTTTTTTATGCTCTCAATAAAGAGCGCCAAAAAAACTCCGACAAAAGTTGTTAAAATAGCGGAGATTATGGTGGGAAGAATTATGTTGCTGGCACAGTTGCTTCCTGCGGTTATGCGTAGTCCAAGCACGGTTGTTGGGAGGATTTGCATAGAAGTGGAGGCAAATATGATGAGCATTATCATCGCCCTGTTTGCCTTACCACTGCCGTCATCAAGTCTTTGCATTGCCTTCATTCCAAGAGGCGTGGCAGCACCTCCCATTCCAAGAATGTTGCACGAAATGTTCATGCAAATAAGTTCGTTTGTTATGGGGTCGAGTTTGCCAAAAAATTTTCTCGTCACTGGAGAAAGAATTTTGGAAAGGCTTTTATTTATGCCACTATCCTCCATCACTTGCAAAATTCCGAGCCAAACAGAATAGATAGCACACAGACTTATGCTTAATTTTAATGTGTTCTCACTTGCTTGAAGCATAGAAGGAAGGATTATTTCGGGGTTTAAATAAATCAAAATGCATATGCTTGAACATATCAACCAAAACCAAATTTTGCTCATAATAAAAGGTATGAAATTTTAATAAAAGGTATGCAGATATTAATAACTATGCTATAATTTTTTTTATGATAATAGATTCGCATTGTCATTTGTATGACGAAAAGTTGAAAGAAGATTTGCCTCGAATTTTAAAAGAAATAAATGAGCAAAACATTTTTTGTGTTTGTTGTGGTGCGGACATAGAGACATCTCAAAAATGCTCTGTCATTGCCAAAGAAAATAAAAATATCTTTGCAACAGTGGGTTATCACCCTGAGTATGTCGCTTCTTTTAAAGATGAAGACATATTGAAGCTTGATGAACTTCTCTCGAAAGAGGAAAAGATTGTCGCAATAGGCGAAATTGGGCTTGATTATTACTATGAAAAGGAAAGCAAAAACAGACAAAAAGAAATGCTTATCTCGCAGATTTTACTTGCAGACAAATTGGGACTACCTTGCGTTTTCCATGTTAGGGAAGCAATGGGCGACTTTTTGGAAATAATAAGGCAAAATAAAGATTATTTTAAACACTCTGCTGTTGTGCATAGTTTTAGCGGAAGCGAAGAAGTTGCAAAAATTCTTCTTGATCTTGGGTTTTATTTGGGAGTCAATGGCATAGTGACTTTTAAAAACGCAAGGACTATTAAAGAAGTTTTAAAAAGTGTTCCTATGGAAAGAATTTTGATTGAAACCGATAGTCCATACTTAACCCCAGAGCCTTACAGAGGAAAAATTAACGAGCCTAAATACGTCGAGTTTGTCGCGAAAAAGGTGGCGGAAATTAAAGGACTTTCAGTTGAAGAAGTGATAAGAATAAGTGCTGAAAACACAAAAAAATTATTTGGATTTTAGAAAAAAATAATAAAAATAATTAATTTTAAGAAAAAGAATTAAGTTAAAAATAGAAAAAGGAAAAATATGGAGAAAGGGAAGAGTAAGTTTAGATTTAAAAAAGAGTTTGGTCAAAATTTTATTTTTGACAAAAATTTTTTATTGGAAATGGTGAATGATTTAAAACTTGAAAGTTCAAGCAATGTTCTTGAGATTGGCGCAGGAATGGGCTCTCTTACAACAATTTTGGCAGATAATTTTAAGAGAGTTGTGAGTTTTGAGATTGATAAAACATTGACTGAAAGACTGAAACTAATTGAAAAAATGCATAGTAATCTTGAGATTGTTTATAACGATGTTTTAAAATCTAAAACAAGCGATATTGATGAGATATTTCTAGGTGAAAACTTTAATATTGTCGCAAATATTCCATACAACATCACCTCTCAGATTGTGTTTAAATTTTTCTTTGAAAGCAAGAAACTGGACAAGATGTTTGTTATGGTTCAAAAGGAAGTGGGGGAGAGATTTATCGCTTCGCCTTCAACTAGCGAATATGGAATTCCAAGTGTGATTTTGTCCACTTTTGGCGAATGCAAGATGGTGAAACAAGTGTCAAGAGAAAACTTTGTGCCTGTGCCAAAGGTGGATTCGTGCGTGATTATGATAAAGAGAATTGACGATAAATTTGGCATTCTTGACAGAAAAAAATATGAGAAATTCGTGAGCAGTTGTTTTGCGATGAAACGGAAAACACTTGTTAATAATCTTCTTAAAATTAACAAAGATAAAGAATTCATTGAAAAGACACTCATTGACTTAAATTTGCCATTAAACACTCGTCCTGAAAATCTTTGTGCTAAAGAATATGTAGAGTTATTTAAGGTTTTGGGCTAGGATTTCAAAAAAACAATTTTATCAAAACAATATTTGAAAACATATATATTGAAAAATGCATATGTTTTTTATTTTTAGTGTAAGAAAGCCAATATTTGATTTTTTATGCTAAATATCGACAAATAAATTATGATATGATTGAAGAAAATATGATAAGGAGTGAAAGTCTAAATAAACATGAAAACAATGATTTTAAACAATGAATTAAAGGACGATTTAAAAGCGGTTTTGAGCCTTAAAGAAAAGGAAAAGAGCATAATTAAATTTTTCAACCTTAAAAACGCTGGCAGAAGTTTAGCCCTTGGAATTAAACAAGACAAAAAGATTGTGAAAATTCCTCTTTTCGTGAATGACGGAAAGAGCGAGTTTCAACTAAATGAAAACATTGACTTTTCAAAAAATCTTTTGTGTGCAGTTGTGGACATCTCAAACGCCTTTTGCCCAGAAATTTTGCTATCGGGAAGCAACAATTCTATTGTTGAAAACGAAAAAATTGAAGACGCTTTTGTGTCAAAAAAACCTCAAGACACTTCCACTCTTTATGTCCAAGAAAACGCAGAAAAGATTGAGACTATCATAGACAAAAATCTTGAAGAAGATATGAATGAAACCTATTTTGATGAGTGTGCCAAATGCAAATATAGAGAGGCTTTTTATAACGAGTGTGAAACTTTGAGAGAAAACAGTGAGATTTTGACAAATAAGACGAAAACAAATGACTCGAATGATGACTTTCAAGATAATGATAATGAGCAAAAAGAAAATAAAGATGAAAACGAGTTAGAGAAAGGAGAAAATGAACAAGAGGAAGAAAAAGATTTTTATGATCAAGTGAAAGACCAAGTTGAAACGCTGTTTGAAAAATATAATCCCGACGAGAGTTTAAAGGAGATTATTCCAAATTCAAAATGGGTGAAAGTGACATATGATGGGGACGAAAATTTCTATGTTTTGGGTTTAATTAGTGATGAAAATCAGGTTCTTAAATACATATCTTATGGTGTGCCATCAAGCGACAGTAGCACTCCACCAGACGATTTGAGTGATTACGCACAATGGTTGCCAAAAGATGTGAATAACATACACAAAGAGGGCTATTGGATTGTCTGTCAGGACGCTAAAACAGGTGAAACTCTAAAAATTCAATTAGTATGATTATGTTAGAATTATAAATAGTTAATTATTTGTGAAAAAATAATGAGCAACAACCTCTTTTAAATATGTGTGAAATAATTGACAAATAAAAGATTCTTTGCTATATTTATTTGTCTAGTGAGGTTGACTGAATTGAAGAAAATTTTTAAGAACAAATTTATGTTTATTTTAGCCTTTATATTTGCTTTTTCCACCATACTTTTTGCGTGCAATGCGATTAGTCTTAGCGGTGGACCAAACGTCACCGATACCGTTTATGGAAACGGCGGAAGCGCAGTTGTGAAAGGCGACTATTTGTATTTTGCAAATGCCTACATTGACTATGCAGATTTAACAAGTGTTAATGATAACAAATATGACAGTGATAGCGAATTCACTATCTATGGAATATATAGAACAAAACTTAACGCAGAAGGGAAAGTTGTGCTTAATGACGACGGCGTTCCTCAAAACGTTGAGATTTTGTCATATAACATTGGTGGCTATTCCTATTCTGGACTATACATCTGTGGAGATTATCTTTATTATTCCACACCATACACAGGCTCAACTTCTGGCTCTTCCTCCTCAACAGTGACAGGACTTGTCAGGTTTGACAGAATTAAATTGAACGGAACAGGACATCAGGAACTTTATAAGACAACTTCTTATTCAAGTGACTGTGGCTATGATGTTGTGTATGTGAATGGGACAACCTATATTGTTGTCCGTGACGGCGACGAAAACCTTGTTGTTGTGAATTGCACAAACACAAATGTGGAAAATTCAACTTTTGCTTCAAGCATCACATCTTTTGCTGTTTTTGAGCAAAATAACATCAAATATGGCGAAAGCGCATCTCAAGTGAACACTTATGTTTACTACACTGTGAAAGACGCGAGCGAAAATTATATTATGTATAGAAAGCCTTTGGCAGGTGGAATTGCTGAACAGATGATATCATCTTCAAGTGAGATTTCTCTTGTTGCAGTGAAAAATGGCAGAGTATATTACACTTTGGCAAAAAAATTATATTCCACCATTAATGGCGGAAGTGAAGTTAAGTTGTATTCTCAAACTAGCATTAACTCTGAGACTAGCGACACTGCTGGAACGATTGTGGACTATTTGATTTTAGACGATAGCATTGGTAGCACTAACCTTGACAGAGGTGTGCTTGGCATCTACTATAATGGAACAAATTATTCATTTATGATTTATAATGGCGGAACAACTCCAACAATTCTTGATGTTGTTGTGAGCGACAAAACAGTTAGTCCAACTCTTGTTGCAACTCAGGATAGCGAATTTTATTTTCAAATAACAAGCAGTGATACTGAATCAAAGAGTTTGTATATGGTGGAATTTGAATTAACTTATGTTTCAAACAATTTTAGCTTAACAAATCTGGGAGAGCCTAGAGTGATTGTCACAAGTTTTTCTGGAGAAGTGAATAGCACGACTTTGATTGATTTTGACTGCGAGAGATTTTTTGTCTATGAAAGCCAGAATAGTAGCGATATTTCTTATCTTAAAATGTTTATGATTAATGAAACATCTTACACAGATGATGATGAAAATCTTGTCGGGCAATATATTGGAAGGTTAAATTAAACGCAAATTCAACAACAGATTTTTTAAATTTTGGAAAACTTATCTTTTCCGTCAATATAGTTAAAGAAACACTCTTTTTTTGATTTTTTATATGAGAAAAAGCGGAGTGTTTTTTTCTTCGACAAAGTTCGACTTTTTATTTTTATATTTAAGAAAGATAGACATATATTGCCACTAAACTTTTTTAGTTTTTTCTGGCGATATGTTAAACTTTTTGTAGTTAAAATAAAAAAGGAGAAAAGTATGTAATGGAAAAAGTTAGAGTTTTGTTACTCGATAATGTTGATGAAGAGAGGGAAAGAACAAAGGAATATTTGCTACAAAACGAAAGAGTTGAACTTGTAGATTGTTTGAACGACGGAGAAAAAGGATTTGAACTGATTTGTAAGAATAATGTGGATTTTGTGGTGACAGATGTTGTCTTGCAATCTTATGATGGCTACGAACTCTTGGAACAAATCTCTACACTTGAAAACAGACCAAAAGTAATGATGCTATCCTCGCTTAAAAATGATGGGTTTGCACAGAAAGCAATCAATATGGGCGCTATTTACTATATGGTGAAGCCTGTGGTGAAAGATGTGTTTTTGAAAAGGTTTAATGATTTTATTGACAAAAAAGATGAAAGAATAACTAGAAGCCCTAGAAATAGGGCACTTGAAGAACGAATTAGTAATATCTTTATCACAGTGGGCATTCCTGCACACATTAAGGGTTATCAATTTTTGAGAGAGGCAATAAAGATGGCAATCGTTGACCCTGATATAATTAATTCAATCACAAAGCAACTTTACCCTTCTATTGCCAATCGTTTTTGCACTAGTGCCAGTAAAGTGGAGAGGGCAATTCGTCACGCTATTGAGGTGGCGTGGAATAGAGGAAAGATTGAAAACATCAATAATATTTTTGGCATAAAAGTGTATGACAGCAACGAAAAACCAACTAATGGTGAGTTTATTGCTTTGGTGGCAGATAAAATGCTTGTTGAGGGAGCATAAGAAAATTTCTTATACTTTATATAGCATTAAAATGGTTGTTAAACAGCGTTTTTTAATATCTTAAAAATATATTTTGAAATATGATATAAAACACTTGTCATATGGTAAAAAATATGGTAAATATTTGCTTGAATAATAGGAGAAAACGCTATGAAACAAACATATATTAGATGCCCTAGGTGTGAATTAAATTTCATTTTAAAGAAAGACAAATTTTGCAATGTGTGTAAAAAGGAGATGAAAGCTTTGGGTTCTATGGGTAGTGATGAAGATCTTGACCTTGAACTTTGCCCTGTGTGCAAGGTGAACTACATCAATCCTAACGAGGATATGTGTGCAGTGTGTGCAAAGGAAAAGGCTCTTTCAGAAGAAGACGATGAAAAAGATCCAAGCAGTAACTGGGAAAGTTACACGACGCCAGAAGATGATGACGCTGGATATAGCGACGATGAGACAAGCGATATGGTGTCGATAACAAGTCTTGGAGATGACGCCCTTGAAGCAGATGATGATATGCCTCTCACTCTTGAAGACGAAGATGATGAGGAAGAAGATGATTTTGACGAAGATGCTAAAAAAGACGTTGTTGAGATTGATGATGACGACATAGATGACCTTGACAGTTATGAAGATGACGACGAAGACGATGATGACTATAAAGACGAAAATGATGACTAAAAATAATTGAATAAATAAAATGCCTTTGACAATAATTACTAGGGGTGATTATGCGCAAAGGTATTTTAAATTTAGATAGTATTAAAGATAATATATTATCTGTTAAGGGAAAAAATATTGATATTACAATTAATAAGGGTAGAAAAAGAATAAACTGTTATTGTGGAATTGTCGAAAATCTTTATCCGTCAGTGTTCACTGTGAAGATTTTAAATGATAACCAATTAAAATCTGTGACATGTTCTTATTCGGACGTGCTGTGCGGAGATGTTAAAATTAACGAAAAATAAAAAAAGTTTGAAGATTTATTCATAAAAAAGAAAGTTGCGTTGTATTCATATATCATATGAAGAAAGCAATTTTTTTTCGCTTTCGCATTAAGGGGAGAGAATTAATGGATAATAATGAAAAACTTGAAGTTGCTTTAAAAAAGAATGTGGGTGTTGTGCAGATTAAAAATGAGCAAGACTATAATGGAGACGATAAAATTGTTAAAGTTTTGACGCTTTCTGCTAAGCCAAATATGGAAACAACCACTATTTCTGCTGGAAAAGTGACAATAGAAGGTGAGATTGATTATGATTTACTCGTGGTCTTGGAGGACAACGAGATCACTCCTTTGACCCAAAAATCAAAATTCTCTCAGGTGTTTGAAAGCAATGATATTTTAGAAGATAGCGTTATATGTGCCGACATAACTCTTGCTGAACTGAATTCAAGTGGTGGAGGAGATGAAAGTCTTAAGTTATCCTCTTTGATTGATGTTAATGTTCACATTATCTCTAAAAAATCCGAAGTTGGCAATGCCGTTATGCCTGATGGTGTGTTTGTGCGTGAAAGTGAGATTTGCTTTAATTCCCTTGTGACAGATGTGAAATATGATGGCGTGATTAATTTTGAACTTTCAAAAGACAGCAAAGTTTGCAAGATTTTATTTGTCAAAAATAGTGCAACAATTAAATCTGTTATTCCTGCTGTGGATTATTTTGTGGTGAGCGGGACTGTGTTTAGTTCAATAATCTACGAAACGGAAGACAGGACCATAAGGAGTATTGTCAAAGAAAATAACTTTTCAGAGGAAATTGAAGCGAAGGGAACGACAAAAGAGAGTAATATTCAAGCATTAATTTTCACAAAAGAGGCTGTATCAACTGAAAATAGCGATAAAAATATATTTGTCTTTGATGTTCCGATTGCAATTTTAGCGCAAGGTTTCAATAAGAATTGCACAAAAACAGTTGTGGACGCTTATAGTTTAAATTATGAAATAAATTTGACGACGGAATCGTTTAATGTTGGAGAGTTTTTCTCAACAAAGCAGGCAGACGAAAATGTCCTCACAAATTTCACTCTCAGTGAGAGCATTCCGCAGATTGATAAATTGCTTGCAACAACCCCAACATACATAACAATTTTAAATCAAATTGTAAAAAACAGTGAAGTTGTTCTCGAGGGACTTGCGAACATAAATCTAATATACTACACGGAAGACTCAGACGGAAATAATGTGCTTAATTCACTTGATGTTGAAGTTCCATATTCCATTTCACTTAAAATAGCAGAAGTCTCAGAAGGCGACCAAATTGTGGCGCAAGCTGTTTTGGGAGATGTTAATGTGAAAGTGAAACATGGCAGAGAACTTGAAATTCTTGCAGAAGTGAAAGTGGACATTAATCAAACAACGATGGCGACTTCAGCAATCACCTCACAAATTTCACTCGGCGAGCAGAAGCCTGAGAGGGACTATGCAATGGAAGTATATCTTGCAAAAAGTAATCAAACTTTGTGGGATATTGCAAAAGAATTGAACATCTCCACTGCTGAACTTGTGGAACAAAACGGTGAACTAACGCTTCCTTTGGCAGACGGAGAAAAAATTGTGGCATATTTCAGGAAAGAGAGTGAGATTAATTAAAAATTTAAAACAACTTTATAAATAACTTAGTAGTAATATAACAAAACAAAAAAAGACTGATTAAAAATATTATTGTGGTGAATAATCTTTTTGTGAAAAGATTGTTTGCCATAATTTTTTTGTGTATTGTGCTTTTGGCAGTTGTTCTTTTGGGACTATCGAGTGGCGAAACGGGCGAGAGTTATGTGAGGATACATATTGTTGCTAATAGTTCAAATTTGAGCGATGAAAGAGCCAGTGAACAGGTGAAAGAGGAAATACTTTGTTTTCTCACACCTCTTTTTTTATCGAGTAATGAAGTCGCAAATTATCTTAAAAAAAATTTAAATAATATTTGTGGAATAGCAAACGAAATTCTTGCACAAAATAATTTTGATTATAAAAGTTCGGCCGAATTATCTTGCAGATTTTTCGAAGAGGAAGCATTCACAGAAGTCACTTTAAAAGCGGGAAACTATCATATATTAGTGCTTGTCTTGGGAGAAGGCGACGGAAAGAGTGATGAAATTATTTTTCAATGTGGAGAAAAATCTTATGTTTATGAAAGCCGAATCTTTTAAATTTTGGAGGAAATATGAAAAGATTTTTGGTTGTTTTGGCAGTGTGTTTGTGTTTTGTAATGGGGCTTTCTTATGTCGTCACAAATTACATTATTTTGCCAGTAAAAACAGAAGTTGTGGAAGTTGCAACAACCACATCTCAAAACAAGACTATTCAGCAAAGGTTGAAGACTTGGGGCTACTACACAGGTGCAGTTGATGGAATTATAGGGCCAAAAAGCATTGCGGCTATCAAAAAATTTCAAAAGAACAATGGATTAGTTGTTGACGGCATTGTTGGCTCAAAGACGGCGGCAGCGATTGGGATTACCCTGAGTTCGTCCAGTTCCAGCTCGCAGTCATCAAGTGACCTCTATCTTTTGGCAAAGTGCGTGCATGCTGAGGCTCGAGGTGAGCCATATTCAGGACAAGTTGCTGTGGCAGCAGTTATTTTAAACAGAGTGAAAAGTTCTAAATTTCCAAACTCTATTGCAGGAGTTATATATCAGCCATGGGCATTCACTTCGGTGACAGACGGGCAGATTAATTATGAACCTGACACAACTGCATATAATGCGGCGAGAGATGCGATGAATGGGTGGGACCCAACTTATGGATGTTTGTTCTTTTATAATCCATCAACCTCCACGAGTAGTTGGATTTATAATAGACAAGTTGTGACGACGATTGGCGATCATGTGTTTGCACTATAAAGGAGAGAGGTAAAATGAAAAAAGCATTTATTATAACAGTGTCAATTTTAAGTTGTGTGATTTTAGTTATGGGAATTTATCTTTTCACAACGACAACAAGTTTAACGGCAACAAGTGCCAGTTTAGAAAATTTATATCAGCGTTCATTCTATGAACTTGTGAACAATGTTAATAATATGGAAGTGGAAATGAGTAAATTAATGGTTAGTAATGATTCCACTTCACAACAAAAGATATTAACAAGTTTAAAACAACAGACAAGTGATGCAGAAAATTCGTTGAGTCTTCTTCCACTTGATGCACAAGTCTTAACGCAAACAAGCGATTTTATGAATCAACTTAATGGATATTGCACATCGCTTGTGACATATAAAGACGGAGCTATAGAGGGTGAGGATTTTGAGACTTTGTCGCAAGTTCATCTCAGTTTGACTTCCATTAAAGATGAACTTAATTCAATTATGGAAAAGATTATGCAGGGATATATGATTTCACAAAACATTTCAGGAGAGGACGGCGGAGATTTCACCATAAAATTTTCCAACTTTGTGAATGATACAATAGATTATCCTAGTATGATTTATGATGGACCATTTTCAGCATCGACAACAAATAAGACTGTGAAAGGTTTAACAGGTGAAGAAATTGACCAGTCTGAGGCAGAACTTAAAGTGGGAAGTATCTTTGGCGACAAATTGACTGGAATGACATTCATTGGAAACACCTCAGGAACTTTTGAAACTTATGATTTTGGCGTGAATACAGCAGACAAAAATTATTATGTTCAAATTACTAAAAAGGGAGGGTTTTTGTTAAACATCAGTGCAAACATTACTGAGGCAGCAAAGACTGCAAATGAAGAAGAGACAAGCACAAGCGGAGAAACTGTGACAAGTGATAGTGTGAATAGTACCGACGAGGCAACAAACACTGCTGTAGAAATAGCCGAAAATTTTGCGAAAAATAGAGGACTAGAGAATATGAAATGTGTTTGGAGTGCAAGTTCTGAAAATGTTTGTTATGTTAATCTTGCTCCTATTGTGGACGAAATTATTATGTATCCAGACCTTGTCAAAGTGAAGATTGAACTCTCTAGCGGAGAAATTGTTGGCTATGAGGCTTCGAGTTATGCCATTAATCACACGGAGAGAGAAGACCTCATTGCACAAATAACTGAAACAGAGGCAAAGGCTCTCATAAGTGACAGTTTGATTATTGATAGCACAAAACTTTGCGTCATTCCACTCGACTATGTGGGCGAGACTTTGGCTTATGAATTTGCTGGAGAATTTGATAATTATAATTACTATTTATATATTGATGCATACACAGGTTCGCAAGTGCGAGTGCTCAGAGTTATCCAAACTGATGAAGGCGAATTGATGATTTAACTTTAAAATTAATGATGAAAAGAGGGTTAATAAACTCTCTTTTTTTTAACTTATATTTTCTTTTAGAAAAATTATATTGTCTTTGTAAGTATCAATATAGATTTTGGACGAATTAATTAAAATCTATTCAAAAGTAGAAAATAAAGATGGACAATCGTTCATTTTTGTGTATAATTTTAATGTAAGCGAGGAAAAGAATGAAGCAGATTGACGAAATTGCAATGAGAAATGCCAGCATATTTGAACTTAGAAATGTGGCAAGAGATGTTGGGGTTCGCTCTCCAACTATATATAAAAAAGAAGAACTTATCACTAAAATTATGAAAATTATGAAGGGTGAAGTTAAACCCGAATTGCCAAAGACACGCCAAGGGAGACCTCCAAAAGCAGGAAATAAAATTTATGTGAATGCTGACAATTCGTTTGCGTTTAATGGGTTTGAAGAAAAAAAATGTGAAGAGAAATATGATGTTAAAGGATTTTTAGACGGCAAACAACTCACCTTAGCAGATGACGGAGTTATGTTTGGTAAATTTAAAACTGAATATTTTGAAGGTTCTGGATTTTTGAAAATGGATAAAAATGGCTATGGTTTTTTGTTTAAAAAAGGTTATGTTGCCGAACCAAAAGATGCCATTCACGTGCCAAACATATTCATTAAAAATTGTAATTTGCGTGAGGGCGACTTTGTTGAATGCACATGCAGAAAGATGGATACTCAAAATGTTAAGTTGCTGACAAATGTGGAAAATGAAAAAGAGTTTAAAGATAGAAAGTCTTTTAACGATTTGAAAAATATTGAAACAAAAAATGAAGTTTCATTTGATGCTCCGCTTAATATAAAAACGAAAGAGGGTGCAAGAAATGTTATTTTAGTTAATAACTTTAAAAATAACAAAAAATTACTTTCTAGTTTTGAAAATTTATCGAAAGAGTATTCTGTCTTTCATCTATCACTCGATGCTTTACCAGAAGATTTGCCTTTTAAGTTTGACACTTTCTACACTTTTGCTGGAGATTCTGAAAAGAAAAATATCTTCACCATTGAGTTGTTTATTGAGAGAGTAAAAAGAATGGTGGAAGATGGAAAGAGAGTTATAATTTTTGTAAATGAACTAATGAAAATTGTTAAGTATCAAAATTATCATAATTGTAACAGTATGTTTGATGTTAAGAATAAATCTTTTGAGTTGTGTTTGCAAATTATGAGATTAGCGTCTTGTTATGAAAATGGTGGAAGTGTTACAATCTTTTCACTTTTAAAGAAAAATGAAATGAATGAATGTTATAATTGTTTACTTGGTGAGTTAGAAAATGCGAATTGTTACATTCTCGAAATAAAATAACCCCTCTTTATTCAAAGAAAACCACAATTAAAATAAAAATAATATAGTAAGAAAATAAAAAATATTTGCTAAAAAAAGCAAATATTTTTTATTTTAAAAAAGGTGTCAATTTTTATCAAAAAATTATCTAACTCTCATCTTTGTTCGAAGTTTGATGATGACGATGAGAAGCACAATTCCAGCAATAGAAGCAATGATGATTGCTATGATTGCAAATGAGTTTAGAGGGTCTGTTTTATTTACTCTAAAACTGCTGATAACATTCCCGTTCACTGTTTTCACCTGAACAAAATAGGAATTTGAATTGGAAAGAGTGATTGAGGAAGATCCAGTGCCGGAAAGCGAATCGTTTGAAATGGAAATTGTTTGGTATGTATAGAAAGTATTACTATCACTATTATAAACTAAAATATTTATGCTACATTCGCCAATCTGCCCATAGATATAATTTGCATTATAGGAAAGCACAATGTCGGACGTCGTTGTTTCGCCATAATTTATGTTGCAAGAAATTGTTGGAACAAAATCGCTGATGAGGAATGAAAATTCTAAAACATCTTCTGCATTGTCGCCATATTTTAAAGTGACAATGTAATATCCGCTTCCGCTGTTGCTATCACTTGCAGTCACAAATAATGAGCCGTCACTTGAAAGGACACTGCTTGTGATATTTCTGCTGTCTTTCATAACTTTTATAATCTGATAACCTGATATGCTTGGATATTCAAAGGAAAGTCTGGAAGCGTTTGCATTTATTATAGAGAAATTATATGTCGCAGTGTTCAAATCTTTTCCACTATATTTTCCATCAAATTTAACAACATATTTACCTGCTGTGGAGAATGTGTAAACATTTCCATTTGTGGTGAAGTCTGTTGAAGAAGAACCATTAAGAGTAACTCTTATTTTGATGTTTGAAAGAAGACTTAAATAATATTGATCAAGAGTAATGCTAACTGAATCGTTAAAGATTGCATATTGAATTGGGTCGTTCTCTTCTTCATCGCAAGTTAAATAATATATCACTTGATCTAGAAGATGAATTTTAAACACGTCTTTTTCGCTCACAAATGAACTTGTGGTGAACTGATGAGTGTTTCCTGCAATATCCTTAAACATAATCTTGTGTGTGCCAGAGCCTGAAATGGTGGAGGAATTAACGCTGGTTGCAGTGTTCACAGCAAAATTAATTGAGGAATAATAATCATTAAGACTGTATTGTTCAAGCAGATAAACAAAGTTTCCTTGTTTAAACCACTTTGCTGTTTCTGCTGATGGCAACATATTCCAACTAATTGTTGTGGCACTATTACTTATCTCGTTATTTGTTAAAACTTTTTCAAGAGAGTTTGAAGTGCTATTCAAATCTATCATTTCAGTGGAATTATAATAGATATTTCCACTTATAAGTGAGGTGCTTGTTGGAACTTTTGTGAAAGCAAAAAGTTCAATTCGAATAGGACCTGTGAGATTGTAGACAAGATAAATTGTTGTCCAATAATCTCTGCCTACATTTGACGGAGTTGTGTTTGCGCCATTGTTGTCAACAAAATAGTTAACAAGAATATTGTTTGTGAAAACAAATTCAATGATATTTAACTTGATGTTGCTGTTATAAACTATCGTTGGTGAATAAATAGAATAGAAATGCTCCACATTTAAAATGTTGGCAATGCCAATGCTTGAAGTGTTAAACACTCCAGTAGGGCTAAATCCTAAATTATTGATTAGAATGTCATATTCAGTTTTAGGTTGGCTAGTTGTCCTATCCACAATGTCAGTGAGATATCCACCGTTTGTTTTGAGACTTGTCAAAGCGTCATAAATTGTTTTAATAACTGTTTGAGAATTTCCAGAACTACTAAACTTTGAACTATTTGCGGTTGTTGTGGAGGCGAGATTAAGAACTTCTTGAGTTGAAGGTAAAAGTTCTTCTTCATTTGAATAGACGGTGTAAAGAGGGAAGTCGCCAAATTGAATGACAAAAAAGATACTTCTTGTGTTGCCAAGTTTACTGTTTGAAATGTCAAGGCGATAATAGCCTTCTTCCGACACAACTTCGCCAGGAGATATAATTTTGTAAGAGACATATTCGCCGTTGTCGTTTCTTGTGTATAGTTTTGCAACTGTGACATTGTTTGAAGTGGAATCGTTAAGTTCAGCATAAGCACAGCCACCAATAGTGCCATAATCTATGTTCACAATAGCATTTGTAATTTGTGAAGTGCTTTCTTCCAAAGTTGAGGTGATGGAATTGTTTTGGTCATTATCGTTTGTCAATAAAATTTCAGGAAGATAGTCAAAAATTGTGACATTAAGAGTTTTTTGGATTGAACCATCAGTTATGTCGTAATAAATTATTTCATAAGTTGTCACTCCGCCAGCAGAGACGTCTGCTTCCACATTGTTGTAGGAATAGTCAGATGAAAGAGTGAATGTTTTGCAATTATAAGAAGAATATTTTGAAGACAACGCTTCAAGACTTGTTCCACTATACAAAACTCCATTGACTCTCACTTGATAAATGTTTGCTTCATATGTTATCTGAACGTCTCCACCGCTATAATAAACCTCATTTGAACTATCAAAAATATAGTTTCCAAGAGAGAAGACGACTTCTTTTGAGAAATTGTTGATATAGAATTCTCCGATGTAGAGAATGAAGAAATATGAGTTTGCATTATAATTATCTTTATACACTGCTTTATAAATGCCACTTGATAAACCAGAAATGTTTCTTGGAACATTTGAAGTGTAGATGTGTGAAGTGGCTTGCCAAGCATTGTTTGAATAGACATAAAGTGAGAAGGTTTCAAGATACAGGAAAGTTGTGGCAGTGCTTGTTGTGAGAACAAGATTGTATGTTGTGCCTGTGGACGAACTGTTTTCTTGAACAGTAGGTGACGAAAGATATGCCGTGCTATCATTCGTGATGACGTTTATGTAAACTGTCGAAATAGGGAATGTTGAGTTATAACGTGAAAGAGTGAGGCTAAAACGTGAGTTTATCTCACAGGTTAAAAATTCGTTAATTCTTGTGAGCATTTGAGAAGAAAGAGAAGTGGAACTTGGTGTTATTTCAATCACAGATGAAAAATTTGTCCCAAGAGTCTCATTGCGAAGGGTGATAAATCCCCACCCAAGTTTGCTGGAAAGTGAAGAGAGAGTGAAATACTCTTTTGCTGTGATTGCGTTTCCAGACATTGTTCCATATCCATTTTCATGAACGCCATTCACACTAATGATTTCATATGTGTTTGAATAGCTTGAAAAATACACTGTGAACGAGCGATAGTTTCCAGCAGAATCTTTCTCGATAACTTCATAAAATCCAGTTGGGTTTTCGATGCCTAAACTTGACTTAATGAGGGAATAAAGTGAAGTTGATGAATTGTAATATATTTTATAATATGTTTCTGTGCTGATGTTAATAGTGTCATTTATTAGTCTTATTTCAGAAAATCTAGGATACCCACTGAAATATAGTTGATTTTCATAATAGGCGTGCGAGGAAGGGTATATGGTGTCTATCATATCAGGAGTTATGCTTGCATAGTCGCCATTATATTTATCATATGAGCGAATGTAGAAATAGTTTAGAGTTTCATTTGAAATGTAAGAAAGAGTGAAAGTATTGTTTATTCCAAATGCATATGTGAGTGAAGTTGGTTTTGATAAAGTCCCGTTTGTTTCATAGTCAAAATTTTCTTCTTTAAATTCGCTTGTGTTATCAAAATAATGTAACAAAATAGACTCTGAATTTATAAGTCTGTTCATATTTAGATTTGGCTTTGTTCTGTCTATTGTGACACTATATGTGGAGTCCGCAAAACTAGTATCGTCATTTCTGTCATAACTTTCAGAGTTGTCTGTGGAAGAGATGTAAGAAACAACAACGCTATATGTCACTTCGTTTGCAATGGAAAGTGCCATTTGATAGGAATATCTATAATAGTTTTGATTGTCAAAAGTCTCAGATGGAGAAGAAGGATTATAATATGACAAAAGAAAAGAAAGTACATATTGTCCACTGACACTATTTGTGAAATTTCCTAACGAAAGATTAACAATTCCATTTAAACTTGAAATTATTGTGTTCTTATTTAGAGTTGAAAGAATTATTGAATATGACGAAGTTGTGCTATCGCTATTTTGCACACTGACAGTAACCTTGTCTATTTGAGCAAGATATGGAGTGCTTGGATCGTTCCATTTGAGATATATTTTGTTATCCTCTAATGAGACATTATCGTTTGTTGCTTTTATGTTTGTCGCAAAATTGCTTGAATTGTCCTCGTTTGTGAGCAGAGTATCACTGAAAGTTGAAGACGAATAACTGTGTGTGTAAAGTGAAATCTCTGGCGAAGAATAGGTGATGTAAAACTCAAATGAATATGTTGTTGGAGTTGTCTCAGTTTTATCAGTTATAACAATGCTATATCGTCCTTCATTGGAGAATATGAGATCACCATTTGGATTTGAGGAACTCACAAGAGCAGAACAAGTAATCATTCCTGTCGAGACATTATATGTGTTTATGTTTGAAATATAGGTTATGTTTGCTGTTCCTGAACTATAATAAATTTTTACATTTAGTTTTGCAAAGTTGAGATTTGAAAAAACATACGACGAAGCAGTTGTCAGGAAATATTTTGAATAAGGCACATTAATTTGAACTGGGACTTTGTTTGTTGTGAGTGAGTTGCCAGCAAGAGATGATTTATAAAATTCTTTAAATGTCCATTGGTTTGAAGTGCTATTATCCCTCCCAAGAATAATTGAAATATTATCGCCCACACTTTCACCTAACGAACTTTCTTCAGTTATGATGCCATTGTGGTCAACATATACTGTATATTTACGAATTTTAGAGTCTGTCGAGAAAAGATAGATGAATGTTTCGCCACCATCGGTGGTGTAATAGTCTCCGCCAGTTTGCAGTTCGAAAGAGAAAGTACCGTCGCCATCATCAACTCTTTTATGTGTGCCACCTTGATATATTCTTGTGATGACATATTTTCCGGGTTTTGTGACACCACTTACGCCCAAGCCAGAATCATAAGTGATATTTATTGAATCGACGTTATAAATAATTCCATCAGCGTCTGGGGTTGCTGTGAGTGTATCTTGATAGGTTAAAGTCGACGAGAAAGGATATGTTGCAGAAGAGTAGTTTGGATCGTCCTCACTGAGTGCAAAACTATAATATTCATAATATAAATTGGAAATGTTATAGTATAACGCAGCGGAGGAGTTGTTTTTTGTGTAGGAAAATTTTAAAATATTGAGGTTTGTTCCTGCACCTTGTGTAATGACATATTGTTCTTGCAAAGAATCATAAGCATAAAAAGTGCCTTTTATAATGTCAAAATTCATACTAATTTTTCTCTCAGTGCTAACACCTGTCTGATTTATCACTGTGAAGACATAGTTATTTTCACCTTTAAAAGGAACGGTTTGACTTGTTACATTATAGATAACCGAGCGGTATATGTTTGAAGGTGTTGTGAAAGTGCTGTTTGTGTTTGATTCAGTGACTGAAGTGTTTGACAAAATTAAGTAGTAGTTTGAGTCACTTGCATTTAAACCTCCGAAATCCATAAGGTCACTTGTTGAGTTTGTTGCAACATAGGAAGATATTCCACGAAGTGTTTGATAGAAATCAACATTAAAATTAGTCTTTGTTGCTAACACTCCAGTAGAGAGGTCATAGCAAGCAGTGTAGCTTGGATTTGTCACACTGACAGCAGCAGCGCTAGTGGAAAGGTCGGGAAGAAGGAGTGCTTTGTGCGTTCCAAAATAAAGCAAGGTGTCACTGTTGACATAATTACTTTCGTTATTTGCTTTATCATATGTGTTTATCCATTGAGAATTTTCAGATGAGTCAGCCCATTTTCCTTGTAGAATTGAAGAAGAGGAACTATCCACAAGCACAGTGAGATAAAAATAGTTGCCTGCTTGGTCGTAAATAAAGAAAAAGTAAATGCCGTCTTTTCTGAAATAACTCTTTGCAGAGAGTTCACTTCCCGAAATTTGAGTGTAACTATTCACATAGCCACTTTCAACATTGTTTAAAATTGAACTAAATTCATAACTGTTTGTCAGCCAATATTCTGAAGAACTTTCTTTAAATAATGACAAATCGTTTGAAGTTTCTGTTTCTTCCATATAGGAAATATAGCAATATTCTCTTGCACCACTGTCACTTGGTTTCCAGCTAAGTGAAAAAGGCTCGCTTGTGATGTAAAGGTCGCTAGTGCTTTCTTTGGCAACAAAATCTGTTGTTTTAACATATACGCCATCTTGTTTTACCGCAGAAGTAATGCTTGCGTCATTAAGAGTAATTTTTTGTGCATTTGTTATTGCACTAGCGCTTGAAATTTTGTTAGAGTCGCTATCGATAACAAAAGTGTATGTTTCAGAAGAAGTGGTGCTTGTTGTGGCAATTCTAATTGTCACTGTATATAGTCCATCTTGGTTGAAAGTGAAGTTGTTTGAACTGCTTAAAACATAATAATTGTAGTTTGTTCCATTAACAAGATAATTATCGTTAGTTTTAAGAGATAGAATTCCAGAGTTTGAAATGGTGTTGTTAAAATTTGCCGAACGAGTGTAGGAGACGATGGTTGGCAACAAAAATGTATTTGGAACATCTTTAATCCCCACTCTCACAGATTGATTTGTGTAGGTGTTGAAGTCATATAGATATTGAGTGCTAGTGTTAATTGCTTGAATGTTAAGTTTTTGAATATTATTGTTAACTTCAAAAACGATGTATTGTTCGCCAATAACATTTTTGGCTCCTTGAAAGGACACACCTTCACTAAAAAAGTCTATATTAATTGAAATGCTATATTGCAATTTCATAATGTAAATGCCGTCGACAGTGATTGGCGAGCCTTGTGTGTAGGTGACAGTTTCCTCGCTTTCATTGATGAGAGTGTCTAATGTTGCAATGTTGGTAGCAAGTGTTTCAGTTGTGGAAGATTTGATTAAACCAAGATAATTAGTGTCAGTGTTTAAAATGTCATCATTTGAAAATTGATTATAATCTAAAAGCAAATATTTTGCTGTGTAGGAAGATGTCAAATTTCCAAAGTTATCAAAACGCAAATTCTTTTGGTTTGTTATTGCAATGTTTTCTGGAATGGAAACATTGTAATCTGTCGAATGGTCGTTTTTGGCAATAACAGATGTCCCAGTGATGAGATTATTTTCATCATCATATTTAACAAGAGCAAGTCTCTGAGAAGTTGTATAGTCGGTGTATTTTAATTCATAGCCAAAAATTGCAAGTTTTTTGCAATTTAGTGTTTCTCCCACTGTTTCGTCAAGAATGGAAGAGGGGATGGTGATGAAATTTGCGCTTGTTAAAGTTGGAATGAGAATGTTTAAAGAGAAACTATATAGGCCTTGAAAAGAGTTTGTTTTAAAAATAGTTGAGTTAGCAACAATCATATTTCTTTGAAAATCATCAAAATCAAAGTATGCCATATAAGTGACGTCACCACTTTGTTTGGTGTAAAAAGAATATTGATAAGTTAGATTATTTATAACACAATCTAAGGTCACTTTGCCTGTATAACCTGATGGAACATCATAGGTGAATGAAGAATATTTAAAGTTGTAAACATTACTGCCTGATGTGAAAGAAAAATCTAGTCCAAATTTGCTGGCATCATATTCAATGACAGGTTCGTCATTGTAGTTGTAATTGTAAAGTTCGTAATCGGTGTCGTAAGTTGTGTTTGTTGCTTCGTCTTTATATTTAAAAGTGTCAGTATTTGAAAAAGTGAGGGGATTTTCTGAGTTTTCAACATATGAGCCGTAGTCTATGAGATAAAAAGATAATTCAAAAATGCAATTATTTGAGGTTAAATTGTTTTTTGTGTAGTTATAACTGATGAGAAAGGTGTAGAGTCCAGAACGAAAAGAAACATCGTTAGCCTCACCATTTCCGCCAAGTTTTTCCAAAGTGGATTCTCCTGAACCAACTTCTCCATCTGGTGAAAGAACGTAAGGACATTCGGCGTCTGGATTTGCCTGATTGCCAGTTATCAATGATAATAAATTGACTGCAAAAGAATAGCGTGAGTTCGTGGAAGTCGTGTGGTCGACAGGACAATACAGAGAAATTTCACTGCTTGAACTTGCTGTGCGAAGTGTTGACTGGACTGATATTGAACTGATTTCTGCTGTATTTGAAGTTGTTGTCCCGTTTACATCATTAAAATTAAAAAACAGAGTTTTATATAAAAGGTCATCTGGAGGAGTTGTGGAAGAAAGCACTATGTAAGGCACAGAATCTTCGTTCATTGTGTAATAAAGAGTGTTGTTTGTCGAAGTGCTAGCGGTGAAAGTGGGTGAATAGTCGGTGATTATATATTCGCCATCTGTTATGCTTGGAGCAGAGGTAAAAAGAGAAAAGGGAATGTTGCCTGTTGAATCGTTGGTGTAAGAATATTGTTTTGATTCCTCTGTCGTGCTTGTGTTTATGACACTATTTGAAAAGGCATTTGCTGAAATAAAATCGCTTGCATTTGGAGCGACAAAATAAAAACAACATATTGAACATAAAAATAGAATACTCGATAATATGGTGAATTTGAATTTACGATTTCTCATTGATGATACCTCTTTATTTTTATCTTAAATATTTTAAAATTTAAAAAGCAAAAATTATTTTTAGCAAAAATTAATTAAGTATTAGTCATTAACTAGCAAAATCATAATCTTATTATTCCACATAAATCGTCATTATATTTGATTATGATAT